>USHW01000007.1 GCA_900554545.1 uncultured Prevotella sp.
GGGTATCTAATCCTGTTCGATACCCGCGCTTTCGAGCCTCAGCGTCAGTTGCGCTGCGGCAGGCTGCCTTCGCAATCGGGGTTCCTCGTGATATCTAAGCATTTCACCGCTACACCACGAATTCCGCCTGCCTTCCGCGCACTCAAGGCCCCCAGTTCGCGCCGCAGTGCCATGGTTGAGCCACGGCATTTCACGGCACGCTTAAGGGCCGGCCTGCGCTCCCTTTAAACCCAATGAATCCGGATAACGCCCGGACCTTCCGTATTACCGCGGCTGCTGGCACGGAATTAGCCGGTCCTTATTCGCGCGGTACCCGCAAACGGCGTCACGACGCCGCCTTTGTCCCCGCGCAAAAGCAGTTTACAACCCGTAGGGCCGTCTTCCTGCACGCTACTTGGCTGGTTCAGGCTTCCGCCCATTGACCAATATTCCTCACTGCTGCCTCCCGTAGGAGTTTGGGCCGTGTCTCAGTCCCAATGTGGGGGATTCCCCTCTCAGGGCCCCTACCGATCGTCGCCACGGTGGGCCGTTGCCCCACCGTCTAGCTAATCGGACGCATCCCCATCCCTTTCCGGCCCGAAGGCCTTTCGCCGCGACCTGATGCCGTCGCGCGGCCGCATCCCGAATTAATCCCCCTTTCGGGGGGCTGTGCCGGGGAAAGGGGCAGGTTGGATACGCGTTACTCACCCGTGCGCCGGTCGCCATCGCAGGTGGCAAGCCACCCGCATGCTGCCCCGCGACTTGCATGTGTTAAGCCTGTAGCCAGCGTTCATCCTGAGCCAGGATCAAACTCTACACTGTATAATTCCTTAATTTAACTTGTAACCTTCAAGGCCGCAGACCGTACAACGCCAGATTAAAACCCGGCGGCCGTACGGGCCGCGCTGCTCCTCGCCTGTGTCAACTTTTCAAAGAACTTCGCTTCACAAGGGCTTGCCCCTCGAAAGCGGATGCAAAAGTACACACTTTACACGAACACACCAAACTTTACGGCAAGAATTTTATCCAAATAGAATGACTTTAACATCCATTCACAAAACAAGACCCAAACAAGGGGGAATACACATTAATTATATATGCACAAAAGTAGAAACTGAAAGTTTGCCGATTTCCAAAATAACCTGCCTTTTACTTTACCTAACTCAAAGATAGAATACTTTATCACTTTCGCCAAGTTTTATGAATAAGCCGCATACTTACGGCATACGCCTACTGTAAGAACCGGCTATCACTCAATTGCATGAAAACAAAAATTCGCTTGCCTTTTACGGCAAGCGAATTTATCATTATCCAAAGAAATAACTCCTATCCACCAAAACGCTTACTCCGCGCTGTCTGGAGCCTTGTCGATAAGGTCCATGAACTGGTCGAGCTTCGGAGTGATGATGATTTGGGTGCGGCGGTTGCGCTGCTTGCCAACTTCTGTATCGTTAGACGTAACGGGGTTGAACTCGCCACGGCCTCCGGCTGTGAGGCGTTTCGGCTCCACGCCGTACTGGTTGATGAGCGCCTGTACTACGCTTGACGCACGGAGGCAGGACAAATCCCAGTTGTTGCGGATGTTCTTCATCGACGCTGCCGATGTGTTTACAGGCACATTGTCGGTGTTACCTTCGATGAGCACGTCATAGTCCTTGTAGTCCTTGATGATTTTCGCTATCTTGCTGAGAGTCTCTGCAGCACGGTCGTTTATCTCATAGCTGCCGCTCTTGTAAAGCATGTTGTCTGCCAGAGAGATGTAAACCACGCCCTTGAGCACCTGCACGTCAACCTCTTTCAGCTCTTCCTTACTCAGCGAGCGTGTCAGGTTGTTAGTGAGTATGAGGTTGAGCGAGTCGCTCTTGCTCTTCACCTCAACCAAGTGGCGTATGTACTGGTTAGACTCGTTGATTTGGTCTACAAGCTTTGAGATGTTCACCGTTGTCTGGTTGCTTGCCGTGAGGCTCTTGTCGAGCGAGCTTTGCAGTGACTCAAGCGTGCTCTTCGACTGTTCCAGCTGCTCTTCGAGGCTTGCCACACGTGTGCGGCTGGCTGCGAGCTGCGCGTTGGTGTCAGACAGTTTGTCCTGCGTGTCCTGGTATTTGCTTGTCAGCTCCTTGTTCTCAAGCTGGCAGTTTTCCAATTGTTTCTTGCTTACACAACTGCTTGCCAAAAGGCATCCCGCTATGAGCGAGAGGGCCAAAACATTCTTCTTCATACTATAAATATTTACGTTTAATTGGTTATTTGTCGCAAAATTACATATAAGACGCGCTATTTGCGCCAACGTTGAAAGGCATTAACTTAAATTAACCACGCCAAGGTGCGCCATGCCTTCCATAAAAAACAGTCCAATGCGCTCCGAACCATGTCGGGGCGCACCGGACTTTTTAACGCAGCCTTTGGCTTCAGCAATACTGGAACTGGTTTACTTGCGGGAATTTGGCCATCGTCTTCGACAGCTTTATCGTCCATATCCCATACGTCTGGCGTATGTTTTGCGGCAAGAGGTTTGAATCCCTCATCTTCATGAGCAAATCCCTAAGAGGAGAACCAGGGCTGGGCTGGGAGTCTTTTAACAAACCGACACGTTCCAACTCCATGTTGGCTTCCATGTCGTCAATTTCCTTCTTGCCCTTGGTAACCATATATTCGTCAAGGCAGGAAAGGATAGCCGAAAATTTCTTGAAATCTACCATGACACTAAAGTTATAAGTATTGACACGCCACAAATATACATTTTTCTTTTGAAAAAACAAAATATTACGGAACAAAATCTTGCTCCGGCAGGGCTTTTAAACTTTTTTATCTATTTTACAAACAAACTACAATCAAAACAGTGCGTTCAAATTATAAATTATAATGTTGTAACATGTATTTCTTACGGATTGAAAGAAAAGCCTCGTCTACAGGCGGCTTCCTTGTCAGATGTCGAGTTCGCGTGTAAGTATGCTTTCAAGCTGTTCGGCCGACAGGCGCAAGTGGAACTGCCCACGTATGGCTACGGATATGCGCCCGGTCTCTTCCGACACGACGATGGCTATCGCGTCGCTGTCCTGCGATATGCCCATGGCGGCGCGGTGGCGCAGCCCGAGTTCCTTGGGGATGTCGAAGTTGTGGCTTACCGGCAGAATGCAGCCGGCGGCGCGTATCCTGTTCTTTGATATGACCATTGCCCCGTCATGCAGCGGCGAGTTCTTGAAGAATATGTTTTCTATCAGGCGCTGGTTTATGTTGGCGTCGATTACGTCGCCCGTAGCAATCACTTCGTCGAGCGGCGTAAGCCGTTCTATCACGATAAGCGCGCCCACCTTGTTCTTGCCCATGCTCATGCAGGCCATCACAACGGGCATGATGGCCTCCATGTCGCCCTTGTCTTTTTTCTCGCCCGACGAAAACAGGCGTATTATGCTGTTCACCTTGCGGTGCGTGCCGAGGTTGTAAAGAAACTTGCGGATTTCTTCCTGGAAGAGTATTATTATGGCGATAACGCCCACGCTCACCAATTTGTCCATGATGCTGCCCAAGAGGCGCATCTCGAGCACCTGGCTTACGAACAGCCACATCAGGATGAACACCATGATGCCGATGAACACATTTATTGACCGCGACTCCCTCATGAGGCGGTAAATGTAGTAAAGCATCAGGGCGACACACAGTATGTCGATAAAGTCTTTTATGCCGAAGTCAAACATTTGGGATGTCCTATAAATTCTGATTTAACCATAATGGGATGCTTAATCTTTTTTATTTCGGTCGCCTTTTATATTTTACCGGCGTCATTTTGCCAAGTTTCATCGGCCATATAGTCCGCTATACTCCCTCTTCAACTTGCAAACTGACACTCGCTAAAATGAAAAACCGCCTCGACATAATTTACAGAACATCCCAATATCTCATCGTTTCTTTCACTATTTTCACGGCCTCGACACATTCCTTCACGTCGTGTACGCGCAGTATCGACGCACCGCCAAGAACCGTCGCGAGGACGTTTGCCGCCACGGTGCCCGTCAGCGCGCCTGCGGCATCGGTGCCGAGAAGGCGCGAAATCATCGACTTGCGCGACACTCCGGCCAGCACCGGCAGCCCCATCTCGCGCAGGCGGCCCATCCGGGCGAGCACTTCGTAGTTCTCGCCAAGCGTTTTTCCGAAGCCGAAACCGGGGTCGAGGATGATGTCTTTCTGCCCGAGGTCGCGAAGGAGCTGCACCTTCGGCGCAAAATCCTGCATTATGCTGACGATGTTCGGACGTGAAGACATTAATATATAAGGCACTCCCAACCGTGCCGCCTCCGCGAATATCGGTGGCGCATCGTTATCGGAAACGCCGCGGTAAGCGCTTTCAAGCATCTCCTCGCCGCCGAAAGCCCCCTCTACGTTGCCGCCAGATACGTCGTTGATGATGGCCGCGCCATACTCCTCGACCGACATCCGCGCCACTTCGGGACGGAAAGTGTCAACCGAAACCACGGCATCAGGCTCGGCCATGCGCACCGCCTTCAAGGCCATGCGCATACGCTCCATCTCCTCACCGGCCGTAACCTTGGCCGCGCCGGGGCGCGTGGAGTAAGCCCCCACGTCAATGACAGCCCCGCCCTCGGCCACTATTTGGCTGGCGCGCGAGGCTATTTCCTCTTCTGTCTGCCGGCGGCTTCCGGCGTAAAACGAGTCGGGCGTGGCGTTGAGTATGCCCATCACCAGCGGCTCCGACAAGTCCAAGAGCCGTCCGCCTACATTTATCGTATATGGAATGAGTCCTTTCATACATTGGCAAAGGTAATCAATAATATCGACACACGGAGGCTTTTGACGTTTTTTATCTATATATTTCATCGCCATGACAAACAAATTGACTATGCGGACATACATGCACGAAGTAAAAAGTCATGACAAAACAAATTTGCGAACCAGACAACCCTACCTTAAAAAGCCAACCCACGGAAAGCGGGAAAGGGCCTCGTTATGACACATTTTGCAATCTACGTATGGCAAAACGACAGCTAAACAGGACACGAAACACGTCTAAAAGCACGATCGAAGACTGTCTGTTGCCATGTAAAAAACCATGTTTTGCAATACAAAAAGCCACCTTTTGCATCTACAATCAACGCCGCCTGATACGCACTCCGTCACAACTCACTGACTATCAACGCGCTACGCAAAACGATGAAAAACAACCGTTTTTCAGCCAAAAAGCCGGTTTGCCGCATGCCGACGGCATTCTCAGGGCGTTAATCCGCCGATACGTGAGATGAAGACTGAATGACATTCCACCCATCAAAACGGACAGACTCCGCACGCAGATGCAGCTCCTCCCCTCGGGGAGGCCGGGAGGGGGCTTCCCCTTATGATGAAAATAAAAGGGCACTTCGCGCCCTTTTCTTTTGTGCTTCACTCGGCTTGCACTATCTTTACATAACATAGGCTGCGCCTCGGAAGCAAAAAGAAAAGTGTTTTTCAAGCCCTTTTCTTTTGTGCTTCACTCGGCTTGCACTATCTTTGCATCGATTTAAGGATACTGAAATGGACATATCAGAACTTTACAAAATCTTCACCGCGCACCCGGAGGTCACGACCGACAGCCGCGACTGTCCCGAAGGCTCAATCTTCTTCGCACTGAAAGGCGCGTCGTTCGACGGCAACGCCTTCGCAGGAAAAGCTCTGGAACAGGGCTGCGCATACGCCGTAATCGACGAAAAAGAGTATGCCGCAGAGGGCGACAGCCGCTACATCGTAGTTGACGACTGCCTTAAAACCCTGCAACGGCTGGCAAACCGCCACCGCCGCACACTCGGAACAAAAATCATCGGAATAACCGGCACCAACGGAAAAACCACCACAAAGGAACTGCTGGCCGCCGTTCTGGGCGAGCGTTACAACGTGCTTTACACGCAGGGCAACTTCAACAACGACATCGGCGTGCCGAAAACACTGCTGCGACTGACCAAGGAACACGAGATAGCCGTAATCGAAATGGGCGCCAGCCATCCTGGTGACATCAAGACACTGGTTGACATCGTTGAGCCTGACTGCGGCCTCATCACCAACGTGGGGCGCGCCCACCTGCAAGGGTTCGGCTCGTTCGAGGGCGTTGTGCGCACCAAGGGGGAGCTGTATGACTATCTGCGCGCACACGGCGGCACGGCGTTCATCAACGCAGGCGACGAGCACCTGACGGGCATTTCGTGGGGTCTTGACCTTATTAAATATGGACTTGAGGGCACTGAAGGAGCCACGGTGACGGGCGAAGTGACCGTATGCGACCCTTACCTGAACTTCCGCTGGCGCACGCCTGCCGGCCAATGGCATGACGTAAAGACGCACATCATAGGCAGTTACAACATGATGAACATGCTCGCAGCAGCCTGCGCCGGGCTTCACTTCGGCGTAACGCCCGAACAGACAGACCACGCCTTGTCGTCATACGTTCCCAAAAACAACCGCTCGGAACTTGAAGTCACGGCGCACAACAGCCTCATCATCGACGCATACAACGCCAACCCGACCAGTATGAACGCCGCTCTCGTGAACTTCCGAGACATGAAGGCCGACAGGAAAATGGCCATCTTAGGCGACATGGGAGAGCTTGGCGCGGTGAGCGCGGAGGAACACCAGCGCGTGGCCGACTTCCTAAAGACAGCAGGTTTTGACGAAGTGTGGCTCGTCGGGACGGAGTTCGGCAAGACGGACTGCCCCTTCCGCAAGTTCAGCGACGTTGAGGAAGTGAAAAAAGAGATAGAAGCCAGCCGCCCCGAAGGCTTCTGCATACTGATAAAAGGCAGCAACTCGACACGGCTGTATCAGTTGCCGGGATTGTTGTAAGAATTTTAAGGAATTTATAGAAGTTAGAGAAGGTATAGAAGTTAAAGCCAAATGCTTTGCCAATTGAACAAAAGGGCTGCAAACAAAGCATTTGGCTTTAACTTCTATACCTTCTCTAACTTCTATAAATTCCTATCTTCCCGAACACTCCTTGACATACTCCGCAAACAGCTCAAGCCCCTTCATCATCACCGAACGGGGACATGCTATGTTCACGCGGACGAACGGGCGGTCGTGTTCGCCGTACATCTCGCCGTCGTTAAGCCAAAGTTTTTTCTCGTTAAGAAGCTCGTCCACAATGGCGGTTGACGGCTTTCCGAGCGCCGAGCAGTCGAGCCACACAAGGTAAGTGGCCTCCAGCTTGGTAACAGGAATTTGCGGAATGTTCTTCGCAAAAAACTCTTTCAGGCACTCGTAGTTGCCGTGCAGATAAGCCAGCAGTTCTTCAAGCCACTCCTCTCCGCCGTTATACGCCGCCTGAAGGGCGGTAACCCCGAACGGACTTACGTCGCAAACCTCGTTTATGTTGATGGCTTTGTCAATGCGGCGGCGCACGTCATCGTCAGCCGCAGTTATGTTGGCAATCTGCGTTCCGGCAATGTTGAATGTCTTTGTCGGCGCTGTACACGTTGCCGAATGCGTCAGGAAATCGTCAGAAAGCGATGCGAACGGAGTGTACTTGTAGCCCGGCATAACGATGTCGCAGTGTATTTCGTCCGACAAAACGAACACTCCGTGCTTCATGCAGATGTCGCCCATACGGCGCAATTCGCCGGCAGTCCACGCACGTCCGGCAGGGTTATGGGGGTTGCACAGCAGGAAGAGCTTGACCTTCGGGTCGGCGGCACGACGCTCGAAGTCGTCAAAATCAATTGTATAAGTGCCGTCGGCGTAAACCAGCTTGTTGTCTTCCATCACGCAGCCGTTGTTCCGTATGGACGAGAAGAAGCAGTTGTAAACCGGCGTCTGCACAAGCACCTTGTCGCCGGGAACGGTCATCGCCTTGATGACAGCAGACACAGCAGGCACCACACCGGTGGTATATATTATCCACTCACGCCGCATGCGCCAGCCGTGGCGGCGGTCAAACCAGTTGATTACGGCCTCGTAATACGAGTCGGGCACATGCTCGTAGCCGAACACTCCGTGGTCAACCCTCCTGCGCAAAGCCTCTATTATGCACGGCGCTGTGCGGAAATCCATGTCCGCAACCCACATGGGCAACGCGCCATCTACGTGTCCGCCGTCCCACTTCTCGCTGTCAGTGCCGCGGCGGTCTACAATCTCGTCAAAATCAAATCTTGCCATAACATTATCATAATAAGTTCCACTTGTATGGCGCAAAGTTACTAAAGAAACAGCGTAAAATAAGTGGATACACCACAACAAAAACATGCTTTTCCTGATAAATGTGTATAAAATAAGTAAAAAAACTATTTCTATAAATGTTTTTTTGTACTTTCGCGGATTGTAAAGCCTATCAGGCGCATATTGAAAAAGACATAATCCAACGACATAAAACTCACGGCAAAAAGATGAAAGAAAACAATGTAAAGCCGGCAACAGGCAAACTTGGCATATTGTGCGTCGGCCTCGGAGCTGTCAGCACCACATTCATGGCAGGCACAATGATGATACGCAAAGGCATGGGCAAGCCCATAGGCTCAATCACGCAGATGGCGAAAATACGCGTAGGGAAGGGTGACGGCAAGCAATACAAGCATGTATCAGACATTGTTCCGATGCCGACTCTTGACGATATCGTGTTCGGAGCGTGGGACATCCTGCCCGGAAACGCTTTCGAAAGCGCGCTCAACGCCGAAGTGCTGAGGGACAGGGACATCTATCCCGTAAAGCAGGAGCTTGAAAGCATACAACCGATGCGCGGCGTTTACGACCCCGATTACGTCAAGGCCATCGACGGGACATGGGCCAAGGACACACAGCTTACGCGCTGGGAGCTTATGGAACAGGTGCGCGAAGACATACGCACGTTCAAGAAGAAGAACGGATGCAGCCGCGTTGTGGTTGTCTGGGCGGCCTCGACCGAAATTTACGTGCCGCGCGAAGACAGTGTGCACGGCAGCCTTGAAACGCTTGAAGCGGCTATGAAAGCCGACGACCGCAAGCACATTTCACCGTCCATGTGCTATGCTTTTGCCGCCATTTCAGAGGAAGCACCGTTCATAATGGGTGCTCCGAACACATGTCTCGACATTCCGGCGATATGGGAACTGGCCGAAAAGCACCGCGTTCCGATAGCCGGAAAGGACTTCAAGACCGGCCAGACGATGATGAAGACTGTCCTGTCGGCTGCCTTCCGCACACGCATGCTGGGAGTTAACGGATGGTTCTCTACCAACATCCTCGGCAACAGGGACGGTCTCGTGCTTGACGTTCCTGAGAATTTCAAGACCAAGGAAGTGAGCAAGCTCGGCGTGATTGACACCATATTGAGAAAAGAAGAATATCCCGAGCTTTACGGAGACATATTCCACAAGGTGCGCATCAACTACTATCCGCCGCGCAACGACAACAAGGAAGGATGGGACAACATCGACATATTCGGCTGGATGGGCTATCCCATGCAGATAAAAGTCGACTTCCTGTGCAAGGACTCCATACTGGCCGCACCGCTGTTGCTTGACCTCGCCCTGCTGGGCGACCTCGCGGCACGCGCCGGAAAGAGCGGAATACAGTCATGGCTGTCGTTCTACATGAAGAATCCGATGCACGCCGACGGCGAAGAACCTGTACACGACCTGTTCCAACAGTACACTATGTTGAAGAACGCGCTCCGCGAAATGGGCGGATATGAAGCCGATGAAGAAATTGACTGACAAGAAGAAACTCTTGCGTATTACATTACAATCGCTGCCAATAGCATTGGCCGCGATTGTATTTTTTATCTATGCGTCAACCTTCATGCCGCTTTCGGCTGAAAGGATGGGAAGAAGCGTGGCGCTGGTTGAAAGCGTTTCACACTACGAACTGCTTGCCGACGGCAAACCTGTGGCCTTTTTCAGCAACATCAGCGACAGCCTGCAACCGGAGGGGCTGTCGCCGTCAGCCGGCCAGGACGTGGCCGTCAAGACGTACGCCACGGCCTGCTGGGTGAACCGCTGGCCGCTGCTGCCTTCGTGCAACGGCATGTTGCTGACCGCCAACAGCGACAGCGCGGCGGAGAAAAGGCTTGCGGCTGCAAACAGGAAGATGCCAGAAATAATAAGAAAAGCCATCGAATACACACGCACGAGGGTCGAACTATTGGACAGGACGATTGAAGAAACCGGCTATTACATGAAGACCCACAACGTGAACGACGACGGCTACAACACCATTGCGGAATATGCGGCAGGATTGGAGCAACGCAAAGCCAAAGCCGAAAAGCTGCTCTCTGCCCTGACGGCGGCATCGAAACACAGACAGACGGCCATAAGGCTCGTCACCGAATACACCGTAATAAGCAAAGACACGGCTGGAAAAACGCTGCGCACACCTTGCTCTGTCCTTACCCCCGACCGCACAAAGCCGCTCCGCCTGCTGCAAACCGCCGACCGGACAACGCCTACAGGCGCGGTTCCCCTTTACCTGCACCAGTGGCTGACGCCGCAACTTGACAGAGGCGACGGCATAGCCACGGCGGCATATCCCGGCTGCCAGCTCAGCAACTACAGGCCGGACAAGGCCAGAACACAGGTGTCTGACGGTAACGTTGCAGGAAAAGACAGCATCGACGTGCCGCCCGTGCTCGCGCCAGACGGCTCTCCCGTATTCACATCATACGGCCGCCTTGCCGGCATTAGCATTGGCGGCAAAGTGGCAAAGCCCGGCGTTGCCGGCTTCGGACTAAACAACCTGCTGCCATGAAAAACATCACCACGATACTTGTCCTTGCCGCATTGCTCGTGCTGTCGGCATGTTCCAAGGTAACGCCCGGCGGCAATGCCGTCACAGTAAAAGCCGGATGCACCTACCGCGGAGGAACAGCCGACGGACTGCCCGACGGCTACGGCGTGCTGGCACGCGGCGACAGCGCCGTTTACAGCGGACAATGGAAAGCAGGAAAGAGGCACGGCACCGCCGCCGTCACCGACCCGCAGGGACGCACAGTGACGGCAACGTTCAGGGCGGACACCGTTGTGAACGGAACAGTAGCCGACAGCCTCGGCACTTACCAGGGCGAACTTGACAGCCTCTACCGTCCCAGCGGCCACGGCATATACCGCGGACGCGACGGCTCTTACTATGACGGGGCATGGCGCGAGGGCAAGAGAAACGGCTTCGGATGCGGTATAACGGCCAAAGGGAAGGTGCAGACGGGCGAATGGAAGGACGGCGTTTACCGCGGAGAACGCATGACCTACACCGCCGAGCGCATCTACGGCATAGACATTTCGCGCTACCAGCACGGCAAAGGGCGCAAGAAATACGCCATACACTGGAACAAGCTGCGCATCAACCACCTTGGAAACATAAGCCGCAAGAAGGTCAGCGGCAAGGTGGACTACCCCGTATCGTTCGTCTATATCAAGTCGACCGAAGGCGCTTCAGTGCGCAACCCCTATTATCTTAGCGATTACCGCTCCGCGCGCAGGTACAAGATACCCGTCGGCGCATACCACTTCTTCTCGTACACGTCAACCGCTCAGAAGCAGGCTCAGTACTTCCTGCGCCATTCGCGCTTCACGAAGGGCGACCTGCCGCCCGTCCTCGACGTGGAGCCTACAGCCTGGCAGATACGCAAGATGGGCGGAGTGCAGGCCATGTTCAGCCGCATACGCACGTGGCTCGGCATCGTTCAGCGGCGCACTGGGGTGCGTCCCATCCTATACGTGAGCCAGCAGTTCGTAAACAAATACCTGCCCGAAGCGCCCGACCTGATGCGCGACTACATGGTATGGATAGCCCGTTACGGCGAATACAGGCCCGAAGTGCGCCTCGCCATCTGGCAGCTGTGCCCCGACGGGCGAGTGGACGGCATACGCGGCGAGGTTGACATCAACGTGTTCAACGGCTATCACGACGACTTCCAGACATTCCTTAAGAACGAGACGATAAAGTAAGCGTAACTCTCTGACAGTCAGCGCATACGCAAAAGGCCACCTTTTACACGGTAAAAGGTGGCCTTTTGGCTTGCAATTGACGGCCTTTTATACTCCAAAAGACTGTCAATTGGACACCCACCCCAATCAAACCAGACACCCGCCCCGACCCTCCCGAAGGGAGGGAGATTGATTACATGAACTCCTTTAACTACCGAAAATAACTCCTTTAACTACAAAAAGGCTAAGAGCCATAGTTCACAATCACCGTTACCTTCACAAGACTGTAGCGCGTGCCTGCCTTTCTTGTAGAATAAGGGCCGTCACACCTCATCACGTAGACACGGTTCTGCCCCTTGCCGCGCACCGTAAGCACCGTCGTAACGCCGTTTTCGGTGCGCTTTTCGGTGAAGTCGCCCGTGCCCTTCTCGCGCTTGAAGGCTGCCGAGAAGCTGCCGGCATCGGCGTCAGAGAGTTCGAGCACCTTTACAACCTTCTGTATTTTCCGTGTATTCGGGTCACGCTCCACCGCCGAAGTGAACTTGCTTCGCCCCACCGACGAGTAATCATCGACAAGCCGGTCGATGCTGTTCTGCCCCAAGGCAGATGCCGCACACCCGGCGATGAACATCAATATAAAAACTATCCTGCGCACCATCATTGTCGTTTTTAACTATTCCAACATTTCTTCCACCTGCCTGCGCATGTCCGGGTCGTCAATGCTGCCGAGCACGTCAAGCTCGACCTGCTCCACCACCGACCGCCGGCCGATGCGGCTCTCTATATGCTCCGCGTCGGCAAGAGCCGCTTCAATGTCGCCCTTGATGCGTCCGAGGTCGTCTATGCGGTGGCCGTTGTCTATTACATAACTGCCCCCGTAAAGCCGCGCCAGCGCCTTGTCTTCGCGGTAATCCAGATATGTCAGCACCCCGAACAGCAGCACTATGGCAGCCGCCACGCCGCACACGGCACGCCATACAACAGGCATGAACCTCGCCCTGCGCCCCTCCGCGGCCTGCATAGAGCCGAAGGCGGCGAACACGGGGCGGTACTTCTCAAGCTCCTGCGGCAGCCCCTTGCGGCTGAACAGGCTGTAGAGCCTGCGCTCCTCGGCCAGCGTCGTCTCGCCGTCGAAGAAGCGGCGCACAAGCCTTTCAGTGTCTTTTATTTCCCTGTTATTCATCTTCCAAACTGTCAAGATAATGTTTCCTCACGGCCATGCGCGCACGGCTTAGCTGCTTGCGCACGGCGGCCTCGCTCGCGCCGGTCAGCCGGGCTATTTCGTCCATAGGCATACCGTCGATGTGGCGCAGGCGGAGCACCACCTGCTGGGCGGCCGGCAGCGTGTCGATTACCTTCATGACGTGCGCGAGGGCATCGCCGTCCATGCCCTCCTGGGGCTGCGCCTGCATGGCCGTAAGCTCCAAGGGTACGGTCTGCCTGCGGCGGCGCAGGCGGTCGACGCAGAGGTTTCGCACGAGGACTTTCGCCAACGGAGCCACCGGGCGGCGCAGGGTGTCGGCCATAAGGCACAGCTTCAGCAGCGCGTCCTGCACGGAATCCTCCGCGTCGGCGGCACTGCCGAGCAGACCCGTGGCCACCTGAAGCAGCATCGGGCGCATGGCCTCGGCCTCGCGTTGAAAGTCCTCTCGTGTCATGTAAAGCGTCTGCCGCCAGTTAAAAGGCGGATGGATTTAGAACTTGTTTAGGCCAGACGTGTCGATATGCGACACGCCTGTGCCTGTAAAATTGGTGTTGTCAGCCGTGCCTGAGAGCTGGATGTCTATTTGTCCGCTCGTGTCTATATTGATGCTTTGGCAGTCGAGAGCAAGCTTGAAGCGGCCTACTCCGCAACAATCGAGCTTGGCCTGTCCGCCGGAATAGCTTACGTCGTATTCGCTACGGCCGTCGATGCTCATGTCAAGAGAGGCCGCCTTGAACTTGCCGCGCAGCACGTCATTGCCCGAGTTTGCCACGGCTATGCTCTCCGCGGTTATGTCGCCCGCCAGGTTTGACTGCCCGTAATTGGTATATTCAAAGCCGCCGTCAAGCGTGATTGCGCCGTCCATGGCGTACAGTCCGTCGTTGACACACTTCAACGACGAGCCTTTTATGCCGCCGTCGAACTTCATCTGGCCGTGGTTGGTGACCTTCGTGCGGTCTGAAGCAACGTTGCAGTCGTCAATACTAAGCATTCCGTTGTTGGAGATTGACAGCACCGGCGCGGAGATTGACGGCGTTCGGACGGAGCACTGGCCGTTGTTCGAGATGGAAACGGCGACGTCCTGCCCCTTGCATGATATTCCGTCAACATCAAAAGACAGCGCGCCGTTGTTCACAACGTCAAGACTCTTGGGCGCGAACTGCCCCGCCTTGAACACCGTGCTGCCGTTGTTATGGATGCTGTTCAGCTCCGGGGCGGTGATGTCAAGCGTCAAAGTGTTAAGCAAATCAACGGCTGCATTTGCCCCGTTGCCGTATTTCTGCTTTACGACAAGGAGGTTCTTTGACACGTAAAATTCGCTCCTGTCAAGCGCGTCCTTGTCTCCACGCACCACCACTTTATAGTCATTACCGCGCGTATAGTTCACAACCACGCTCGTGTTGACCGTTATTCCTGTGAAATCACGCAGGTTGAGGGTACGCTCAACCGTACCGGTAGACACCACATGTGACTGCTCCACGATATAGCCGGAAGGCAGGTTCTTGTTTGTTCCGCTGCAAGCCGACAGCGAAAACGCCGCCGCACAGGCGGTGAATAAAATAGTCTTGATGTTCATGACATTCCGTTTTAAAATGTTATACGTTTACCCTTATTACGCATGAGAGCCGTATTTGTGACATGGGGGAACGTGTTTTTTCATGTTTTGAGCGAAAAAACGCGCGGCAAAGTATAATAAAAGGCTGCGCACCCTGCGGTTGGGCGGCAGCCTTCTTGACTGAAATTCTGATTAAAAAGAGAATGTGCGCGTAAGCGTTCCGTCGTAAGTCTCGATGTCGATGCTCACCTCGTCGCCTGCGGCAGGCTCGATGGGTAGGCGCGACGCGGCAATGCTTACGTATGCCTCGGTGGTATAATATTCGGGCACTCCGGCCTGGTCGTGGTACAGGGAAAGGCGTACAAGGCGCGTGCCGTCGTCACGTTCGTCAACGCCAAGGCATACTATACCGAGCGTCTGGGTGCCATACGAGCCGTCAACAGAGCCGGTCTTCACGCCAAGTTCAAGGTTCAGGTACTTTCCGTTACGGCTCGTCCACGAGCTGACGAAGTCCAACGGATCGGCCTTCAGGCCGTCTTCCATCTCTTCAACAGGCACAACCGACGGAACAAGCACCTGCGTAAGGCCGAGAGGTTCGGCGAGAAACGAACCGTCGTCAGCCTCTACCTTATTATAATATAACAGTGCGCGGTACACCGTGTCGGGACGTTCCATCGAGCTAATCTTTACCGCAGAAGCAAGGAACATCCGCTCGCCGTCGTCAGTCTCGATGCTTACCACATTGGCATCGGCGTCGGTCTGCGCCTCGACAAAATCTGCACGCATGTTCGACAAAGAGCCTTCGCCCGTATGGTAGGCTTCATTCTCGCACGCCATAAGCAACAAGGCCAGCGGCAGGAAGATGTGTTTCAGGCAGCGTTTCATCGTGTGGCGTTGATATGGTTGATGGCCGGATTGGCATACATTGTGAGCATACGCTCCATGAGGAACGGCTCGTCCTTGTCTGGAAGGTCGATTTTAGCAAGCTGTCCGGCAAGGTATTTCTCGAACACTGCTTTGTCCTTATCAGTGTATTCGCAGGCATGGGCACCGTCGCCGCGCAGCATGTCGATGGCGATATAGTTGGACGGATACAAGCGGTAGTTGCGGTGGATTTCGTGGTCGATGTGTTCCGCGATTACGTCAAACACCTCCGCCTTGGGCGTATCGTCGCCAAGCGTGCCGAGCCAGCTGTCAATGCACGGCGCACACTGGTAGTGAACGCGCCCCTTATAGCCAAGAATGCCGGTCTGCATGCTTACGATGTCGTCCTCGGCAGACTTCTTCCAGCCCTCTATGTCGCGCTTCTGCTGGAACTCCTTGGCCTTCAGGTAGTCGCAAGGGTCGTACTCATACGATATTGCCAGCGGCACAATGTGCAGCCTGCGCAGCTTTTCCACAACGTCGCCCTTGCCCTCTCCTATCGCCATCATCTTCAGGATGGCAGGCTGTGTGCGGTCGTCGGAATCCTTGGCACGCCCCTCGCGCTGGGCAATCCAGATGTTGTCGTGCTTCTCTTCTATTACAAAGTGCATGTAATCGGACATCAGCTTGCTGGCCATAAACGTCTCGCGGGGAGACAATCCACGCCTTACGATAAACGACTTGTTCACCCTGACAAGGTCTTTTACCCATGGCAGAGCCAGCAGGTTGTCGCCGATGGCAATCTCGCAGGTGGTATTGAAACCATTGTCAATCAAGAGTTTGTCAAGGAAACCGGAATCAAGCACGATGTCCCTGTGATTGCTTACAAACGTGTAACGCCCCACCTTGTCAACCGCAGAGGCGTCCATGTCGCAACCGGCGGTAAGCTTGTCAACCAATGACTGCACGAAACCGTAACAGAAAGACAGCTGGAACTCAAGGTTTGTCTTGCATGAAAGCATCTTGTCGCGCACGCTCTCAAAAGGCAGTCCCGGCATTGCGTATGCCAAAACCTGCCTGAATTGCCCGTCGGCGAGCAAGCGTTCAAACACCTGTGGCAACTCCTCCGGCTCATAAGGGCGGATGCTGTCAAATGCAGTAGGAACTTTCATAAATTGTCAAGGATTATTTTCAAACGACAGACAAAGGAGTTAATGGAATTTGTCTTCATGGTTCCATTAACTCCTTTAACTTTACAATGTGTTATCTGAACTGGTTTTCAACGATATCGGTAAGCACGTCGGTCATGTTGAGTCCTGCCGCCTTGACCTGTTGCGGGATGAAACTCGTGGCCGTCATGCCTGGAGTGGTGTTGATTTCTATCATGTTCACCTTATCCACTTCCTGTCCGTCACTGCCCGTTCCACGGCTTATGATGTAGTCGATGCGTATCATTCCGTTGCAGTGCAGAATGTCATAGATTTGGCTCGTAATCTCTTCCACGCGCTTGGCAGTGTCCGGGGCGAGGCGCGCCGGAGTGATTTCCTGAACCTGGCCGTTGTATTTTGCATCATAATCAAAGAACTCGCGCTGCGTAACAACTTCTGTGGCAGGCAGCACCACGCTCTTTTCATGTGTCTTGTAACAGCCTATCGAAATCTCCGTTCCTTCTATGTAGCGTTCCACCATCACGTCCTCGCTCTCAAGCATGGCCTTTCTTATAGCCGGAGCAAGCTGGTCTTTGTTCTTCACTTTCGAAACACCGAAGCTGCTGCCGTCGGCCGCAGGCTTGACGAAACACGGCATGCCGATGCGCTCCTCAATCTCGTCGTCGCTGACAATTTCCTCGTATCCCTTTCGGATAAGCAGGCTGTCGGCCACGCGGACTCCATAACCGCGCAGGTACTGGTTGAGTACGAACTTGTTGAAAGTCAACGCCTCGACAAGCACTCCGCTCGTAGAATAAGGCACATGGACAAGCTCGAAATAACCTTGCAGTATGCCGTTCTCACCCGGAGTGCCGTGTATTGTTATGTAAGCGTAATCGAATTGCACAAAATTTCCGTTCTCCATGAACGAGAAGTCGTTGCGGTCTATCGGCGCGGTTGTGCCGTCAGGCAGTTCGACGTGCCAGTCGAGCTTGCTCACAACCACGATGTAGACATTGTACCTTTCCTTGTCAAAGAAAGAATAAAGCCCTTGGGCTGAACGTAAAGAGACACCATACTCGGAAGAATATCCTCCGCATACTATGGCAATTGTTCTCTTGAGATTTTTCATAAAGTATTTTTATTTAAATTCATTTCCTTTTATATACGCCCTCCATTTGCCTATAAGCCGTTCCATGTCGTCAGGAAGCGTAGAGGTGAAGTCCATCTGCCGCCCCGTGGAAGGATGCACAAAACCCAGCGTCTTGGCGTGAAGCGCCTGCCGGGGGCAAGTCTTGAAACAGTTTTCGATGAACTGGCGGTAGCTGCCTGTACGGTTTCCACGCAGAATTTCCGTACCTCCGTAACGCTCGTCGGCAAAAAGCGGATGACCTATATGGCGCATGTGCGCCCTTATCTGATGAGTCCGTCCCGTCTCAAGGATGCACTCCACAAGGGTTACATACCCGAAACGCTCCATCACACGGTAATGAGTGACGGCGGGCTTGCCCGTCTCCGAACCCGGCGGATATACCGCCATGCGCATACGCTCTTTGGTATCACGCCCTATGTTGCCCTCTATGCGGCCCTCGTCCTCGGTGAAATTGCCCCACACAAGGGCGTTATAGCTGCGGTGTGTCGTCTTGTTGAAGAATTGCAAGGCAAGTTTCGTCTTCGCGTTGGGTGTCTTTGCAATGACCAACAGACCGCTCGTGTCCTTGTCGATGCGGTGCACCAATCCCACTTCCGGGTCATTGGGGTCATACGTCGGCACGTCTTTCAAGTGCCAGGCCACGGCATTCACCAGCGTGCCGTGCCAGTTTCCGCATCCAGGATGCACAACAAGTCCGGCGGGCTTGTCAATCACCATAAGTTCGTCATCTTCATATACGACGTCAAGCGGGATGTCCTCCGGCTCGATTGTGTTGTCATACTGCGGCCTGTCAAGCATCAGCGTGATGACGTCAAGTGGGCGTACACGGTAGTTGCTCTTCACCGGACGCCCGTTGACCTGTACGAATCCGGCATCGGCCGCACGCTGTATGCGGTTGCGGCTGGTATGCTGCAGTTTCTTGAGCATGAACTTGTCGATGCGCAACGGCTCTTGTCCTTTGTCTACAACGACACGCAGATGTTCATACAACTGCTGCCCGTCATCATCGTCAAACCCTATGTCGTCGATATAATCTTCAGCCATGAATGTTTTGGTGCAAAAAGTCTTGACGCTCAAGAATTACTGTTCAGGCCCCGTAACGACCTCGAACTCGTCAACGTCTCCGCTCTCTTCCGGCCCGGTATACAGCACGCCGTCAGACGGGGAAACCATCTCTGTAGAGTCGCTGAACCCGTCATAAAATTCAGGCTCGGCATACACTATCGAGTCACTCATGTCGCGCATGCCGTCTCCCACTTGCATCACGATGACATCATTGACAGACACTTTCTGCCCGTTATGCAACAGCCGTCCGCCTGACTTCAGCCCGTAAAGCCACTCTCCCTCACCCGGTATATATTCGGTAGGGCCTATCTTGAAGCCCATAGCTATCAGCTTGGCGCGAGCCTCACGGTAAGAGCAGTTGTCTATTATGTCGGGAATGGTGAGCATGGGCGAATGCGACGAGTTGATAACAACATAAACCACACGCCCCGACTTCACAACCTTGCCCGGTTCGGGCGACTGCTCCAGGATGCAGTCGGGCGGAAGCGTCTTAACATAGCCGGTGTCGCTCACCGCAATTTTAAGCTTGCGTCCCGTCAATATATGCTCAGCATCGGCAAAAGACTTGCGCTTGACATCGGGCACGGAAATCTCCTCGCCATGGTGTGTATATATGTCAAGCCCCACCTTTACGCCCAGACACAACAAGACGACGACAACCAGCATCAAGGCCAGGTTCAACCAAAGCCTCAAACTGAAGATTTTTCTAAAGAAATCTTTTGTCTTCATCCCTGCCGTATGATTTCACTTGAATACATGCAAGCGGCCGAAAGATGCCGGGCACCTCCCTTCCACGAGCGCGACTTATTTTCTGCAAAGGTATGAAAAAAACAGAAAGAAGCAAAGACATCGCTTTACTTCTTTCCTTTTCCTCTCCAATTTCTTATTAGCCCGGCGGTTATTTGCCGTGATGCTCGTCTGAAACAGTAAGCTTCTTGCGACCCTTTGCACGGCGCGACGCAAGCACGCGGCGACCGTTTTTAGTAGCCATTCTCTCACGGAAACCGTGCTTGTTCACCCTACGCCTGTTGTGCGGCTGAAATGTTCTTTTCATATTCTTATTTTATTTTTGTTGTTATTCGTTCCACGCTTTGGGCTGCAAAAGTACACATTTCTTTTCAAACAACCAAGGATAATATGTTTTTTAGGCATTTGTTTTATGCTTTTTTCTAAAAAAATAGTAACTTTGCAGCCTGAAAGTCAACTTTTTAGGCGGACATAACGGAACTAACGGATGAAGCGCCGGGCCTCAAAGTGCCGCCTTATCATGATTTACGGACAGGCGACAACATTCTAAATTACATATACAAAATGATTAACTCACAGGAAATAAAGAAAGGTACATGCATCCGCATGGACAACCAGGTATGGATTTGCATCGACTTCCAGCACGTAAAACCGGGAAAAGGCAACACGGTGATGCGCACAAAGCTGAAGAACGTCACCGACGGACGCGTGCTTGAGCGCACATTCCAGATTGGCTTCAAGCTTGAAGACGTACGCATCGAACACCGCCCCTACCAGTACCTGTACGAAGACCCCACAGGACTGATTTTCATGAACCAGGAGACATTCGAGCAGCTTCCTATCAACCGCGACTCGATAATCGGCGTTGACTACATGAAGGAAGGCGACGTTGTAGAAGTCGTTACCGACACCACCGACGGCACGATACTCTACGCCGAGATGCCGGTAAAGACCAACCTCCGCGTGACACACAGCGAACCGGGCGTCAAAGGCGACACCGCCACAAACGCGACAAAGCCCGCCACACTTGAGACCGGCGTTGAAGTTCGCGTTCCGCTGTTCATCAACGAGGGCGACCTGATACAGATTGACACGCGCGACGGCAGCTACCTCAGCCGCGTCAAGGAATAAACTTCTCTCCAGAAGTTGACAAGTCAAGGAGCAAAGGAGTTAAGACAATTGCCTTGTAGTTATGGCATAACGCTGCTGCAAGCCATTTGCCTTGACGCCTTTGCTCCTTAATATTTTACCGCTTCACTACCGGTCCCAACTCCCCAACATCTTAAATCCTTAACACCTTTTTCCTATGAAATACTCTTTTATCGTTCCCGTTTACAACCGCCCCGACGAGGTTGACGAACTGCTGGCCAGCCTTACCACACAAACCGTAAAGGATTTTGAGGTAATTATAGTTGAAGACGGCAGCTCCACGCCATGCAAGGACGTATGCGCAAAATACGAAGGATGCCTCGACCTGCACTATTACACGAAAAAGAACAGCGGTCCGGGGCAGAGCCGCAACTACGGCGCGGAACGCTCCAAGGGAGAGTATCTCATCGTGCTTGACTCAGACGTTGTAGTGCCCGAAGGCTACCTGCAGGCCGTAGACGACGAGCTTAACCGCGAACCGGCCGACGCCTTCGGCGGTCCCGACCGCGCGCACGCCTCGTTCACCGACACGCAAAAGGCCATAAGCTACTCCATGACGAGCTTTTTCACCACAGGCGGAATACGCGGAGGAAAGAAGAAACTTGACAAGTTCTACCCCCGCTCATACAACATGGGCATACGCCGCGACGTCTACCTGCGCCTCGGAGGCTTCTCAAAGATGCGCTTCGGCGAGGACATCGACTTCAGCATACGCATATTCAAGGCCGGCTGCCGCTGCCGGCTGTTTCCCGGAGCATGGGTGTGGCACAAGCGGCGCACCGACTTCCGCAAGTTCTTCCGCCAGGTCTACAACAGCGGCATCGCACGCATCAACCTCTACAAGAAATACCCCGAATCGCTGAAACTCGTCCACATGCTGCCAACTGTGTTCACAGTAGGCGTATGCGCGCTCGTGCTCACGTCAGCCGTAGGCCGCGTACTGATGGCCTACGACGACATCCATCGCTGGTACTGGCTGTGCGCCGCGCCCTGGCTGCCCATCATTCTCTACTGCCTGCTCATCACCGCCGACTCCACCGCTGCCAACAAAAGCCTCAAAGTAGGGCTGCTAAGCGTCCCTGCGGCGTTCGTCCAGCTCTTCGGCTACGGCTGCGGCTTCATCAGCGCATGGTGGAAACGCTGCGTAAAAGGGCAGGACGAGTTCCATGCCTTTGAAAAGACATTCTATAAATGAAATAAGAAGTTAAAGGAGTTAAGGAAGTCAAAGGAGTTAAAGACAAATGATTTTACCCCAATCAACTCCTCTACCACAGCCTGCAAAGCAATTGTCCTTAACTCCTTTGACTTCCTTAACTCCTTTAACTTCTAAAACATGACAAAACTTTCCATCAACCAATGGTCGCCCGAAGACCGTCCGCGCGAGAAGCTCATGCGGCTCGGCGCCGCAGCGCTGTCGAACGCCGAGCTGCTGGCAATACTCATCGGCTCCGGCTCGCAGGATGAAAGCGCGGTTGACCTGATGAAGCGCGTGCTCGCCGACTGCGGCAACAACCTTAACACCCTCGGGAAAATGACAATCGACGAGCTTTCCGGCGGCAAGTACAAAGGACTCGGACCGGCCAAGGCGGTAACGATAATAGCCGCCTGCGAATTGGGCAAACGGCGGCAGGCAGAAAAGGCCGAAGAGCGCCGGAAGCTCGATTCGGCCGCAGCCATCTACGAATATATGCTCCCAAAAATGCAAGACCTGCCCGAAGAAGAGGCATGGGTGCTGCTGATGAACCAGAACTTCAAGCTCATAAAAAGCGTCATGCTGTCACACGGCGGCATTACCGAGACAGCCGTAGACATTCGCCTCGCCATAAAGCACGCCCTGCTGTGCAACGCCACCGTAATAGCCCTGTGCCACAACCATCCCAGCGGAAACGCCCGTCCCAGCGGCGAAGACGACAACCTTACGCAACGGATGAAAAACGCCTGCAAAACAATGCGCCTGCATTTTCTCGACCACCTAATAATTACCGACGGCCGGTATTACAGCTACTCCGAAGAAGGCCGGCTGTAAGCGGAGGTCAGCATTCCTTGTCCTGCATACCCTCGCGCACGCGCTTCACGGCCATCTCCGCCCCGTCACAGCTCAGAAGGTAAGTGCGGCCGCGGCGCAGCCTGATGTAAAAAGCGTCGGCGTAACTGCCTACATACTCGAAGTGGGTACCGAGACCGCCGCCGGAGAACCAGCCGATGAAGCCGCAGAACGCGCCGCTGCCGCAAAAGCGGAACAGGCATGACGGCTTGCCAGTCCACAAGCCGGCGTCCGCAATATCGGCATAACGGAACACCTTGCGCCCCAGCACACGGTGGAGCACAAGCGCGTCTGCCGTCAGCTCGACGCGTCTTGGCGACATCAAGAAAAAGCAGAGCAGGCATGCCAGCACCGCCAACGTAACAACCAGCGTGGCGGTAAAGGCTACGACGTCAAACGTTTCACGCAGCATCATATACCACACCACTGCGAACACCGCAACGACAAGCACCCATACGCCTGCTGTAACGTTAAGCACTCCCTTCGACTTGCCTACCTTGCATATCACGCCACCTGCTGTTTCCATACGCATCCGTTTTTGTTTGCAATATTGCAAATATAGCATTTTTCAGACTATATGCCAAGCAAAAAACACACGAAACAACGTATTTGTCCATACAAGCGGCAACCGCCGGCAGACCATCAAACACCCGGCAGAGTACCACAGGTCACACTCCGCGTAAAGCGCTGCATGCCAGCACATTGCGAAAGGCGGTCTTTCGCAATGCAAAAGGCCGCCTTTCAGCGTGCAATACATGGCCTTTCGGGATGCAATATGCCGTCTTTTACAATACGGCACGCACCACATCAAAAAAAGCGCGCCGCATTTGCGGCGCGCTCCTACTTTTTACTTAAACAACACAAAACTTGAAACACTCCTGTTTCTTTGTGTTTCCGTCAGGCACACAAATCACCTGTATGCCGGGTTCTGGAAGGCTTCCCTCTCGGCGTCGGTCATTTCCATTGCGTCGAGCTGGCCCTTCGGTATTGGGCGGAGGTAGAAGCCGTCGGGAATGTCACGCTCGTAAGTTACGGGCGTTACGTCGTTTGCGTTCATGCCGCAGATGGTGTATGAACCAGCCCTCTCACGCCATGTCTGCGTACGCACGAGGTCAAGCCAGCGGCGGCCTTCGCCGAAGTACTCGCGGCTAAGCTCGTCGAGGATGTAGTCGATAGTGATAGTCGCAGGTGTAGCGTCCATCATCTGCTGGCTGAAGTCAGCCTCGTAAACCTGGTTCTGCGCGTTGCTGAAACGCCACTTGCCGGCACGTGCGCGGATAACGTTGATGCACTCGCGTGCGGTATATCCCGACTGGGTAGTCGCACCCTTCACGGCTGCCTCGGCTGCAACGAAGTAGAAGTCAGAGAAGTACAGGATGTTGAACGGACGTGTGCTGGCAGCATTGGGCTGGCCTACGGTTCCGGCATTGTCTGTACGGTAAACGCCGAGCTTCCACAGCATCGGGTACTTCAGACGGCTGATTGCCCTGATAGGCACAACATAGTCCGAGCGTCCGTTCACTTCATAACCGCCTACGGCATTCTCTGTAGTAACTTTTGTGCCTGCAGGCACAACGTCGTCGTCAACGAACGACAATATAGCGTCTCCTACGCCTACAGGCTTGTCATTGGCGTTAATCGCCTGCGTCAGACCGCCGTAGTTTGCTGCGTCAAGATTCCAATTGGCACGGAACACTGTAGTGAAAGTACCGTCATAACGGGAATCTTCTGTTTTGTTGGCAAACGTGTTATAGAACACTTCCTGCGGAGGAGCCATACGCGTCCAAGGACGGCCGAGGTCCTGTGTGGCTGCGCGGAGCACCGGGGTGAACGATTCACCGTTGTCGCCTCTCGTAGCGGTCATGTTAGGATAGTTCCATGTTACCATCCATACCGCGAAGTTGTCGGGAGCCGCGCCGCTGCCGTAACTCAAAGAGCTGCCGTTGAACTCCTCGCTGTTCTCTGTGTGGTCTGCATAGAGCATAACCTCGCTGTTGCGGTCGTTAGAGCCGAGGTGAACGTCGTAGTACGTAGGCTGAAGCGAGAATGAACCGGGGTTCTTTATGCCTTCTACAGCCAAGTCGTAAGCCATCTGGAAATAATCCGATGCCTGCAAGCCGTCCGGGTCAACGCGGTCACACTCGGGATAGGTCGGGATATTATTCGGATTCTCGAGCCACCAGCCATAAGCCAGGTAAGCCTTTGCCAGCGCAAGGCGTGCGGCATTCTTTGTAAGGGCGCCGGTGAGTCGTCCCGTCTCCGGCAACCTCTCAACGGCAATCTTCAAATCGGGGAACACTGCCTTCGTATAAACCTCGGGCACTGTGTTGCGTACAGAGTAACGTGTAGGAGAAACGTTGAACTTCAACTCTCCTGCGCCAAGGTCGAGGGGCACGCCTCCGAACGTCTGCACAAGGCGGAAGTAGTCCCATGCGCGGAAGAAGCGGGCCTCGGCAATGAGGGCTTCGTCCGTTCCGGCCGCCGTTCCGTTCTCTATGATGCCGCTGGCGGTGTTGATGTATGTGAACGCATTGCCCCAAAGAGCGTCTGAACGGCTCGTCTCCGAAGTGAGCTGGCCTACGCCTGAAAGGTCGGCATCCTTGAAGTTGCCGTCGGCGTCATGGCCGTAAGTGTACTCGTCGGTACCGGTTTCGCAGATACAGTAATAATACGCGTAGCCGTAAGTGTCGCGAAGGTGTGCGTACAAGGCGGTCAGTCCGCCCTCTATGCCTTGTTCCGTACCGAAGAAACTCGGGTCGTACTTGGTACGGGGCTGCTCGTCAAGAATGTCGGAGCACGATGCGAGCATCAACAGTCCGACTGACGCAATGCCTAAGTTCCTTATTTTAGATTTAAACGTATTCATGGTTTTTCGTTTTTAGAAAGTCAGATTTATACCGAATAAGAAATTGCGCGTAGACGGAGTGTTGTATCCGACAACCGGCAGTTTGTGCGAGCCGGTGTATCCTTCCATAGTGACAGCCATTGTGCTTCCGTCATTACTGAGGGTGTTGGTCTCCGGGTCAAGTCCGCATTCGTTGGTGAACGGCGAGAAGAGGACAAACGGGTTCTGCACTGTGAAGTAAGCGCGCAGCTTGCTGATGCCGAAGTCCTTAACTGCCTTGAAGTTAGCAAAGTCATAACCGATGGTGATGGCGCGTACCTTCAGGTAGCCTGCGTCGAAGTAACCGAGGGTGCTGCCGTACTTCGGGTTGTCGCTTGACATGATGCCGCCCGGTTTCGGGTACTTGGCGTCAGTGTTGGTCTCCGTCCAGTAGTCAACGTCGATTTGTCCGCGGCGTCCTGACAACATGTTGAGGTAACCGTTTGAAGAGTGGAGGGTACTGATGAGCGTACCGCCAATCTGGAACGCACCGATGAGCGAGAAGTCGAAGCCCTTGTAGTAAACGTTGGTGTTGAAACCGCCCACGAGGTCAGGCTCCATGTCCTGCACCTGCATGTCGTCTGCGCCGATGGCGCGGGTCGGTGTGCCGTCGGCATTGTAGTCGCCGGTGTACTCAACCTTAATCATACCTACGTTGCCGCCCGGCTCAAGGATATTGAGATACGGGTCGCCTTCCTGCCAAAGGCCGATTTTCTTATAGTCGTAGATTACGTCTATCGGGTGGCCTACGAACCAGCGGTTGCTCCTGTCTTCCATTGCGCCTGAAGCAAGCTCGACGAGTTCGTTGTGGTTGAAGTAGAAGTTGATGCCGGCATCCCATGTCCAGCCATTCTTGTTGTCAAGGATGACGCCGTTGAGGCTCATTTCGAAACCTGTGTTGCGTGTCTTTCCGACGTTAGCCATGTAGCTGCCTACACCTGACGTTGACGGGAGCGAAACGCTGAGGAGCAAGTCCTTGGTATTCTGGATGTAGTATTCCATTGTACCGCTCAACCTTCCGCTGAAGAACGAGAAGTCAACACCGAAGTTCCAAGTTGTAGAATACTCCCAGCTGAGTTCGTCGTTGGGCAGTGTTGAAACGTAGTAACCGCGGAGGAAGCCTGTGCTTGCCGGGCCGAAGTTGTACGGACGCGAGCTTAACGCTCCGAGTGTCGAATACGGGTCAACGCTCTGGTTTGAAGTCTCACCGTAACCTACACGCAGCTTGATGTTGTCAATCCACTTGATGTCTTTCATGAAGCTTTCGCGCGAGATGTTCCATCCGGCAGACACCGCAGGATATGTATGCCACTGGTGTCCCTTTGCCAGGCGTGAAGAACCGTCGGCACGGACAGCGGCCGAAATCATGTACTTGTTGTCGTATGTGTACATCACACGGCCCATCCAAGACATAAGTCCGCTCTGCCAGTAGTTCTGGTTTGCCGGGTTGACTGATACCTCGTCGGTAGCAGAACCGATGTTGTAATACTGGAAATACTCTGCCGGAATGCCGCGGCCAGACATGTACGTGCGCTCAAACGTTGTCTGCTCTGCGGAATAAAGTCCGGTAACGTTGACGTGGTGCTTCTCAGCGAAGGTGCGGTCGTAGGTGATGAGGTTCTCGACTACCCAGTTCCTTGTTACGTCCTGCTGCACTGACGCGCTGTTGATGGCGTCGGGGTTGGTGCTGGTCACACCTGTTCCGGTGAACACGCCGGTCTTTGCCGTACGGTAGTTCAAGCCCACGTTTACGCGGTAGCTAAGTCCTTCAATCCACGGGCACTTAACTTCGGCGAACATGGTGTTGTACGAACCGAGGCCGCGCTCTTCGTTGAGCCATGTGTCCTCGAGGCTCTCGGCCACGTCTTTCGTGAGCACCCATGTCTCGTCAAGAGGCATGCGGACTGTGCGCTTGAGGTTGCCGTCCTCGTCGTAAGGCGACGCCAGCGGACTCATCGACAGCACATTGTAAATGCCCACGTTGCCACCCTTGGTCTCGTGGTAGTTGGTGTTGGTTGAAAGCCCGAAGCGGAAATACTTGCCTACGCTCTGGTCGAAGTTACCACGGATTGACACACGGTCGTAGCCCTGCGTCGGGATAACCGCCTCGTCATGGTAGTAGCCTGCGCCGAAGCTGTAGCTTCCGCCCTGCGTTCCGCCCTGTATGCTTATGTCATGGCTGTGGGAGATACCCGTGCGATAGAACAAGTCCTGCCAGTCCGTGTTGGTGTCGTTGCTCTCGTCAAGGGTGTTCTCATACAGTCCGGCGTACTCACGCATTGCCGCATACTTCTTACCGTTCATCATCGGGTACTTGTGGAACACGGTCTTGAAGCCCACGTATGCGTTGTAGCTTACCTTTGCGGGCGAGCCTTGCATACCTTTCACCGTAGTGATGAGGATGACACCGTTGGCACCGCGGCTACCGTAGATGGCGGTTGCCGAGGCGTCCTTAAGGATGTCCATCGACTTGATGTCACCCGGGTTGATGTCGGACAGCTGGCCCATGAAGGGAATTCCGTCAAGCACGATGAGCGGGTCGTTGCTTGCGTTGAGCGAACGCTGGCCGCGGATACGGATTTGCATCTCGGCACCCGGCTTTGAAGATGTCTGCGTCATGAGCACACCGGCAACACGGCCCTGGAGCGCCTGGGCTGCGTTGGTTGCCGCAATCTGGTTCAGCTCGGCGCCGCTGACGTTGGCAACAGAACCGGTAACAGCCTCGCGCCTCTGCGTACCGTAACCGATTACCACCACTTCGTTGAGGTTGTGTTTCTCTTCCTCAAGCATGATGTTGATGTTCGACTTGTTGCCTACGCGTACTTCCTGCGTAATATAGCCGATGTAAGAGATTTCGAGAACGTCATCTGGATTGGCGGAAATCTTGAAGTTTCCGTCCATGTCGGCAACGACACCCGTAGACGAACCCTTGACTTTAATAGTAGCGCCTATCAGCGGGCCAGCCGCGTCACTGACGTTGCCGGTCACCGTCACTTTCTGCTGCACGGCCATCGGTGCGTTGCTGCCAACGCTCTCCGGCGGTGCTGAAAGTGAAACTGCAAAAGCGTTAGAAGCGGCGCAGGCCATTCCGAGTGCCAGCACTACGCCCTTCAGATTCGATTTAGATTTTGAATAATCCATAGTCTTTTGAGTTATCAAAGTTAAACATTATAGTATTAGTTAAAAATTGACATGCTACAGACATTTATATATATATTTACACACTACTTCCAACATTCAAACCGTTATATCGGCAAATACGCAAGCCTGCTTGTCGGCGGCTTGCAGCCTCCATCGGCAAAACTTGATTGTACGTACATAAAAATACACACGTCACGTGTGACGCCGTCCGGCATACTACCAGCGAGCCTTGACTTTATGTTACTTAATGTGAAGTTCGCTTTTAAAAAGCAAAATTATATATTATACGTAAACGCGTCATTTGTAAATGTTTCATATCCGTTTTTATTTGTTGCATTATGTAAAAAATGCGTATTAAAACGTCATTATAGACATATTGGAATAAAAATTGGCTTTTTCCGTACAGTTAGAAAGACAAAGGACGGATATAACTCATACGTAAGAACTGTTACATGTCTCCGCAGTCCACAACCGGCCAAATGGCGAGGGCAAGGCGCCCGGCACCTGTTTCACGGCAACCTGTAGCCCCACTGCGGCGCCTTCATGCGCGAAAGTGTGGCAAAACGCATTGCAAAAGGCCGTCTTTTACAACGCAAAAGGTCATCTCTTACAACGCAAAATGCCGTCTTTCGCAATGCGAAAGACGGCATTTTGCCATGCGCCTGACTGTCAGCGCGTTACACTGCACCGGCGTTACTTCTCCGAATAGAGCACCTGCACCACCGTCTGCCCTACCGCCCCGAGCGTGGAGCGGTCGATATGCTCCATGTCGTCGCTGACCGTATGCCACGTCGGCCCGAAGGTGCTCTGGCGGCAATCGGGGTAATATGAAACGATGTCGATTGTCGGTATCTTGGCTTTCTCGTTCACAGGGATGTGGTCGTCGGTTACATATCCGCCGTCCTGGTTGACGAAATAGCTGCCGAAGCCTACAACATCGGCGGCAGCCCACACCTTTTTCACAATGTCGGGGGCATACTGCATCGACATGCCTTCACGCCAGAACTGCGCGCCCTGGCCGCCAACCATGTCTAAAAGGATGCCGTAGCGCGCCTTGTAGCCCTGCTTGTGGGGGTTGGCCGACCAGTGTTGTGCGCCCAACGCCCACGAGTCGCCGTTGTCGGCAACGTCGCTCCAGCGCGGCACTCCCCAGTCTTCGGCGTCGAAACATACAAAGTCCACGCCCACGGCGAGCTTCGTAGTGTCGCTGTGCAGCAGCCGGGCAAGCTCCAGCATCACGGCCACGCCGCTCGCACCGTCGTTCGCCCCGAGCACAGGCTTGCGCCAGTTGGCGCTGTCAGGGTCGTTGTCTGCCCACGGACGGGTGTCCCAATGGGCGCAGAGCAGCACCCTCTCGGTAAGTTCCGGGCGGTAACTGGCAATGATGTTGGTGGCCTTCAGCGGCGTGCCGTCATATCCGCTGAGCGTCACGCGCTGCTCGGTCACGCCGAGTCCGTACTGCTTGAACTTCGCAACAATCCAGCTGCCGCACTCGTCGTGGGCCTTGCTGTTCATCGTGCGGGGGCCGAAGTCGCACTGCGCCTTGCAATAGGCGTATGCGCTGTCGGCGCTGAACGCCGGGCCTACCGGCTGCATCGCAATGCCGCTTCCGTCGCCCGAAGCCGCTTTCTTGTTGCTGTTGCAGGCGACGAAAAGCACCGCGAACAGAATAAATAGGATTTTGGATTTCATTGTCTTTCTTATTTTCAGTAGTTAAAGGGGCAAATGGGTCATCGCCCACCGCGTTCGCCAAGCAGTTAAAGACAAATGCCTTGTATGCTTGTCCTCGTTTCTTGTTTGCTGAAACAACGGCTTTAACTACTTAGCCAACGCAGTGAGCGGCAACCACTCTAAAAACTTTTACTGCTCATTATTAAATTTTTCCTTGCACATCGGCCATCACCCTAAGCCAGTTGCCGCCCCAGATGCGGGCTATGTCGCCCTCGGAATAGCGGCGGCGGAGCAGGTGCATGGTGAAGTTCAACATCTCGGAAGAGTCGGCAAAGCCGCTTACGCCGCCGTCGCCGTCAAAGTCTGTGCCTATGCCCACATGCTCTATGCCCATTATCTTGACGGCATGTTCAAGGTGGGCGATGGCGTCAAGCACGGTAGCCTCTTGCCCGTCGTTGCGCAGGAAGCCGTGATACAGCGTTATGTGGGCCACTCCGCCCTTGGCCGCAAGTGCACGCAGCTGGTCGTTGGTGAGGTTTCTCGGCACGTCGCACAGCGCCTTGCAGTTGCTGTGGCTGCACACAATGGGCTTCAGGCTGATGTCAAGCGCGTCGTAAAAGCTCTTCTCCGAGGCGTGGCTCATGTCTACCATGACGCCGCAACGGTTCATCTCGCGTATCACTTCGGCTCCGAACGCGCTCACGCCGCCGTGGGTTGACGAGCCGCGAGCACTGTCGCAGATGTCGTTGTCGCCGTTGTGGCACAGCGTGATGTACACCACTCCGCGCCCTGCAAAGTGCTCCACGTTGCTCAGGTCGTGCTCAAGCGCGAGTCCGTTCTCTATCCCGAACATCACGGAACGCCGCCCGGCGCGCTTGTTTGCATACAGGCTGCCGGGTGATATGGCGCGGCCAAGATAGCCGTTGTTCGCCTCAATGATAGCTTCAAGCTTGTCAAAGATGTGTTCGGCGTATGCTTTCGGACTGTCAAACGGCGGCTTCACCAAGTCGCGGAACGCCTCTCCCGGCTTCGGTTGCGGCAAGTAGGCGGCCATTATGACAGCATCCTGACGGCCGTCGGCCATCTTGTGCATGTCTACAAGTATGCGTGGGTCGCGCCGGTCGAAGTGAATGCCTTGCGGAAAGAACATCGGCGTGTCGCAATGTGTGTCCAAAGTGAGCACACGCCGGTGGATTTCTTTTGCGCCGGCGAACGTCCGCGCCTCGTCTACAAGCCACTTGAACAGTGGCAATCCGCTGCCGTCAAGCCATTCGGGATGCCACTGCACGCCCATCACCGGCTTCTGTCCGCTGCTCTCCATGGCCTCAATCACGCCGTCGGGCGACACCGCCGCGACGCTAAAACGCCGTCCGCAGGCGCGCACGGCCTGATGATGAAACGAATTGACGGGCAGTGTTTCCATATTATATAATGTGGAAAGAACCGTGCCGGGGAGTATTCTCACCGTATGGGTAGGCTCGCCGCGGTCGGCATCCTGACTGTGTTTTATCAACGGATGAACGTCGCCTGACGGGCAAACGGGCTTCAGGCTTCCCGTAGAAAAGCCCTCGGCGATGTCCTGCTCCACTTCTCCGCCCATTGCGGCGGCCAGCACCTGCATGCCACGGCATATCCCGAGGATGGGCAGCTGGCGGTTGCAGGCCAGGCGGACGGTCATCAGTTCGGCCTTGTCACGTTCGCGGTTGACCGAATGAAGGCGTGGAGAAGGCTCCTCGCCCGTCCACAACGGGTTGACGTCTCCTCCGCCCGTAAGCACTAATCCGTCAATATTGTCGAGCGTGCGGATTATCGCGTCCTTGTCAGCCAACGGCGGAATGACAACCGGCACGCCGCCGGCCGCGGCCACAGACTTGTAATAATGGTCGGCCAGACGCGTCTCGCCGTCGACAAAATTGCCTGTAAGCCCTATCAATGGCTTGTTCTCCGCCTCCGGGAAACGCGAGTATGCGCTTTCAAGGCAAGCATCAATATCAAACGGTAACATCGTTAAGTCCGCTCCCTTATTTCCTCAACTCCTGCGGCACAGGCACTTCCCTCTTGATGCTCTGCTCAAGGGATATAAGCGTCTCGGTAGCCACCACGCCGGGAATGCCCTGCATCTGGTTGTTCAGAAGGTCCATAAGCTGCTCGTTGTCGCGTGCATACAGCTTTACAAGCATGGTGTAAGGGCCTGTCGTGAAGTGGCACTCCACTATTTCGGGGATGTGCTCAAGGCGTTCAACCACCGACTTGTACATGTTTCCTCGTTCAAGCGTTATGCCGACATAGGTGCACGTCGAATAGCCGAGGCTTTTCGCATTGACGTCAAATCCACTGCCGGTGATTACCCCGTTTTCAATAAGATGCTGCACACGCTGGTGTATCGCGGCGCGCGAAACGCCACACTCCGCCGCAACATCCTTGAACGGTATGCGGGCGTTCTTAGACAATATGCTAAGAATTTTCCTGTCGAGACTGTCTATTTTCTCCATTTCTTAAGGTTTATATTCTTGTTTTTCTTGTGTATTCCTGCTTATTGTGACAATAGAATTAATGCGAGCAAATATAATCATTAAAAATGACACGCACAACATTTTGACATGTTTTTTAGCAGATTTGAGGCATTATGAAATAAAATAGGGAGACTTTCTACAGTCTCCCTAACGTTCTGTTGACAAACGAGTGTTATTTGTCAGCTTTTACCTTTGCCGCGCTCCTTGCCTTGGCAGTGGCCGCAACGGGCTTTCCCTTGGTTGTTCCAGGCTGCGTACCTGTGGCTTCAGCCTTTTTAACTCCAACCACTTCGACGGTGAAAACCAACGTGCTGAAGGGCTTGATTTTGCCGGCCTGACGCTCGCCATAAGCCAGGTTGTAAGGTATATACAGCTCCCACTTGCTGCCTACGGGCATCATTGTCAGTGCTTCAGTCCACCCCTTGATAACCTGGTTGGGACGGAACTTTGTCACGGGGTCTTTCCTTTTATAGCTGCTGTCGAACACAGTGCCGTCCAAAAGGCGGCCTTCGTACTTGACTGAAACCTCGTCTTTCTCACTGGGAATTTCGCCAGTACCCTTCACAAGCACCTTGTATTGCAGCCCTGAAGGCGTAGTCACCACGCCGGGCTTCTGCTTGTTGGCGGCCAGAAATTCCTCGCCGGCCTTCTTGGTGGCGGCGTTGCGCTCGTCAACGGCCTGCTTGAAAGCCTTGTCGAAATAAGCCTTGGCCGCATCTGCGGTCATCAAGTCGCTGCCGCCTTGCAGCGCACCTATGAAGCCTTCGTTGAATATGCGCTCGCTGATGGAGTCGTTACGGCCGGCAAACTCGTCTTTCAGGAACGGCAGCATACGCTGACTTACCATCTGGGCTATCTGTTCCCCAGCGTAATAAGCCTTGCTCTTGTCGTCAAAACCCTTGGCCATGGCGTCCCTGTAACCACGGATGAAATCGTCCATGTAGGCCGTGTCCACACCTAAGCTCTGCTTTAAATAAGGTATAAGGCCGTCTGTGCGCACCATGCCGGCGGCATAGCTCAACGAGTCGGCAGCCGTTTTGAGCGCTGTTACAGCGCCGCGCTGCGTGTCATCGCCGGCCTGCGCCGTCTTCGTCTTCCTTTCAGCGGCATTTGCTCCACTGAAAAATACGCCCGCCATGACGGCGAGCGTAAAGATGGATTTTATGTTCATTTCCTTTAACACTTGATTATTTCCTGCCCAAACCAACAAGCTCAATCTTGAATATGAGCGTAGAGAAAGGCTTGATTTGCGGTGTCTCACAGTCGCCGTAAGCCTTGTCGTAAGGTATTACAACTTCCCATACGCTGCCCACGGGCATGTGTGTGAGGGCTGTGGTCCATCCGGGAATTACCTGGTTTGCACGCAATGCAACAGGCTCCTTGCGCTTGTAAGAGCTGTCAAACACCTTTCCGTCGATTGTCTTGCCCTCATAATGTACACGCACCAGTGAAGTGTCTTTCGGCATTTCGCCCTTACCTTCCTTGATGACCTTGTAAAGCACGCCGCCGTCAAGCTTCTTCACGCCAGCCTGCTTTTCGTATTTGGCAATATATTCCGCGCCAGCCTTCTTGTTCTCTCCATACTGCTGCTCCATAGCCTTCGACTTGATGGCCTGCGACTTTGTCTGCCATACCATCTGCGCCTGCTCCTGAGTCATGATTGTCTTTCCGCCCTTGACGCCGCTGATGAGTGCCGCCATGAGGTTCTTCATTGATATGCTCTTGGTCGAATCTTCGCCGAAGAGGTCGTGGTTGATGGCCTTAACCATCTGGTTTGACAGCTGCTGGCCAATCTGCACGCCAGCGTAATAAGCGGCCTTCTTCTTGTCGTCGCCTGCGTTGACACCGACATTGAGACCCTTGACGAACTCGTCGATGTAAGCGGTGTCGATACCCATACCCCTCGTAATGTACTCTTTGAGGCTTTGTCCCTGCATTACGCCCATAGCGTAACTTACGGTATCGATTTCACTCTTGAGGTCTGCCTTGGGCGTAGAGTTGCCACAAGACACGAACATTGCGGATGCGACTACCGCAACGGCTGCAAATGTAAGTTTTTTCATTGCTTGTTATGTTATTAATTGATTATTCACATAAGCCCCTCCCTTTCGGGATGGCTGGGGAGGGGCTTCCAATCACATTACCTCTATCAGCTCCACGTCGAACACGAGGGTTGCGAACGGGGGTATTGTAGAGCCTGTGCCGCGCTCGCCATAGCCGAGCTGGTAAGGTATGAAGAAGCGGTATTTCGCGCCTTCCTGCATCAGCTGCAGGCCCTCTGTCCACCCGGCGATTACCTGGTTGAGGGGGAACACTGCCGGTTCGCCGCGCTGTACGCTGCTGTCGAACACCGTTCCGTCAATCAAAAAGCCCTCATAGTGGCACTTAACCTTGTCCGTTGCCTTCGGCTTCTGTCCGTTGCCTTCGCGCAACACCTTGTATTGCAGTCCGCTGGGCAGGGTCACCACGCCGTCCTTTGCGGCGTTCTCGGCGAGGTATTTCTCGCCTTCGGCCTTCGCCTTCTTGCCTTTTTCGGCCATCTCGGCGTTGGCTTTCTCCTCCTGCTTGCGGAAAAATTCCTGCACTATTGTCTGCGCCTCGCGGTCGCCCACTTTCGGTTCAACGCCAGCCAGCACGTCCTTTATTGCCGTGGCGAAATCGTCTATGTCAAGACCTGTTGCTCCCATCTGCGCCAACTGGCGGCCGATGCCAAGCCCCAAAGCGTAACTTAACTTGTCCATTTTTCTGAATTTGAATTTTTCTTTACACCTTATTAAAAACCGTGCAAAGGTAATGTTTTTATCCGATTACGGCTGCATTATTATGGAAATTTCACTAATTTTGTGGAAAGAAGAGAAGATTAGGAGTTATAGAAGTTAAAGAAGTTATCGCTCGCTGCACTCGCTAAGAAGTTAAAGCCATAACCTTTGTCAGTTGACAAGAAACGAGAGACAAGTTGACAAGGGACGATAAACAAGCTGACAAGTGGCAAGAGGCAAGCTGACAAGTGACGAGGAAAGAGTAGGCAGCAAACTAAGGTAATGGCTTTAACTTCTTAGCGAGCGCAGCGAGCGATAACTTCTTTAACTTCTATAACTTCCCCAAAAAGAATTGAACATGAAAAAACTCTTTGTCCTTACCGGTGCGGGAATGTCTGTCGAGAGCGGACTGAGCACCTTCCGCGACGCCGACGGCCTGTGGGAGAACTACCCCGTGGCGCGCGTCGCAACGCATGAGGCATGGCTGCAAGACCCTGTCTACGTAAACAACTTCTACAACATGCTGCGCAAGAAACTGCTGGAGGCGAAACCGAACGAGGGCCACCGCCTCGTGGCCGCGCTCGAACGGAAATATGACGTCACCGTGGTGACGCAGAATGTTGACAACCTGCACGAGGAGGCAGGCAGCTCGCGCGTAATCCATCTGCACGGGGAACTGATGAAGACGTGCTCCAGCCGCGACGTTGACAACCCCCGTTACTGGCGCACGATGACGGCAGACGACATCGACGTGGCGCCCGGCGAGAAGGCCGGCGACGGCTCGCTGCTGCGCCCGTACATAGTGTTCTTCGGCGAGGCGGTGCCCAACATCAGCGTGGCGGCTGACTACGCGCGGCAGGCCGACCTGTTTGTCATCATAGGAACGTCGCTCAACGTCTACCCGGCGGCCGGACTCGTGCAGTACGCCGCACCGTCAGTACCCGTCTACCTAATCGACCCAAAGCCCGTAATGGCCGCCGGACGGCACGACGTGCGCCACATAATGAAAGGCGCGTCGGAAGGCATGCGGGAGCTGTCGGGCATCCTTCTCGGAGACGAATGACAAACGGTTTCAACATGAGTCCGATATAAGCACACATCTGTATCAGCGGATTTGCAATCCGCTGCACAATTGTACGGCGGATTGCAAATCAACCGATACAGATGTGTGCCACACTTTCAACGTCAAGTAAGATAACACATTGCAAATCAACATGTTACACATTACACTGCAAAAGGCCACCTTTTGGACGGTAAAAGGTGGCCTTTTAGCGTGCAAAAGACGGCCTTTTGCATTCCAATTTGCCGTGTTTTAAATTGAGAATGGAGAAATGAGAATGGAGAATTATGATTTGCTTTGTTGGCAGTCAACCTCAAAGGTAATCATAATTCTCCATTCTCATTTCTCCATTCTCAATTTAACATGCACTTAAAATATCGCATTTCGTTTCACCGTATGCGATATTTTTCTTATTTTTGCGCCAATATGTGAAATATGGAAAACAACAAACAAACATACGAAAAGACATGGAAGACTTGGAAAAAGGCGGAATGCAGTTGCCTGACAACGCATTCCGCGAACTGAAAGAGGGCGAGGAATACCGCCCTGTGATGGACCCGCGCAAGGCCTACCCCGAAGTTAACGGATGGTCGGTGACGTGGGGTGTGCTCATGACGATACTCTTCTCGGCTGCCGCCGCATACCTCGGCCTGCGCGTGGGACAGGTGTTCGAGGCCGCCATACCTATCGCCATAATCGCCGTGGGAGTGTCTACCGCCGCCAAACGGCGCAACCCTCTCGGCGAGAACGTCATCATACAGAGCATCGGAGCATGCTCGGGCGCAGTGGTGGCGGGCGCCATCTTCACCCTGCCGGCAATCTACATACTTGAAGACAAGTATCCCGGCATGGGCGCGTCGTTCGTCGAGATATTCCTCAGCTCGCTCCTCGGAGGCGTCCTGGGCATACTGTTCCTCATCCCGTTCCGCAAGTATTTCGTGAGCGACATGCACGGGAAATACCCCTTCCCCGAAGCCACCGCCACCACGCAGGTGCTCGTAAGCGGAGCAAAGGGCGGACAGCAGGCCAAGCCCTTGCTGCTGGCCGGACTGGTGGGCGGACTGTATGACTTCATCGTGGCCACCTTCGGATGGTGGAACGAGAACTTCACCACGCGCGTAATCGGCCTCGGCGAGATGCTGGCCGACAAGGCAAAGCTCGTGTTCAAGGTAAACACCGGCGCGGCGGTGCTCGGCCTCGGCTACATCGTCGGACTGAAATACGCCCTCATCATCTGCCTCGGCTCGCTGGCGGTATGGTGGCTCATAGTGCCGCTTATGGCCGTACTGTTCGACAGCCAAGTGCTCAACCAGTGGGACCCGGCCATCGCCACCGCCGTAGGTGACATGTCGCCGGAGCAGATTTTCACCTCTTACGGCAAGTACATCGGCATAGGCGGCATAGCCATGGCCGGCATCATAGGCATCATCAACTCGTGGGGCATCATAAAGAACGCCGTCAGCCTGGCGGCACGCGAGATGCGCGGAGGCAAGAGCGACACGAAAAAAGTGCTCCGTACGCAGCGTGACATACCATTCAAGGTCATAGCCATAGGCTCTATAGCCACAATAGCAATCATCTTCCTGTTCTTCTGGTTCGGAGTGATGAAAGGCAACCTGCTCTTCGCTGTTGCCGGAATATTGCTCGTGGCTGTAATTGCCTTCCTCTTCACAACCGTCGCAGCCAACGCGATAGCCATCGTAGGCAGCAACCCCGTGTCAGGAATGACACTGATGACGCTCATCCTCGCATCCGTAATAATGGTGGCCGTAGGGCTTAAAGGCACAGGCGGCATGGTGGCCGCGCTCATCATGGGCGGCGTGGTATGCACCGCGTTGTCGATGTCGGGAGCGTTCATCACCGACCTGAAAATAGGCTACTGGCTCGGCACCACGCCCAAAAAGCAGGAAACATGGAAGTTCCTCGGCACGTTGGTGTCGGCCGCTACAGTCGGCGGAGTGATGATTTTGCTTGACAAGACATACGGTTTCGCCAGCGGACAGTTAGCCGCTCCGCAGGCCAACGCCATGGCGGCGGTCATCGACCCGCTGATGAACGGCGTGGGCGCCCCGTGGATTTTATACGGCATAGGCGCACTCATAGCCATCATCCTGACACTGTTCAAAATCCCTGCACTGGCCTTCGCCCTCGGCATGTTCATCCCGATAGAGCTTAACATTCCGCTGCTCGTGGGCGGAGCAGTCAACTGGTATGTCACATCCCGTTCCAAAGACGCAGCCGTAAACAAGGCTCGCGGAGAGAAAGGCACGCTCATCGCCAGCGGCTTCATCGCCGGAGGAGCGCTCATGGGAGTAGTAAGCGCGCTGCTGCGCTTCGCCGACATCAACCTTGTCAACGCCGAATGGCTTGCCAATCCGCTGTCGCAGGTATGCGCACTCGTGGCATACGTGCTGCTAATCACTTACTTTATAAAAGCAACAAAGAAAAGGTGAGAAGGTGAAAAAGTGAGAAGGTGAGAAAGAATTGCTTTATTTGGCTTTTCTTTCTCACCTTCTCACTTTTTCACCTTCTCACCTTTTACATCACGCATCGATATTAGCATAAGTGGCGTTCTCCTCTATGAACTGGCGGCGAGGCTCCACATCGTCACCCATGAGCATTGAGAATATCTCGTCGGCCTCGGCCGCATTCTCGATGGTTACCTGCTTCAGGAGACGCGTTTCGGGGTTCATGGTCGTTTCCCAGAGCTGTTCCGGGTTCATCTCTCCAAGACCTTTGTAACGCTGTGTATGGATGCTCTTGCCGTCATCTACGCCCTCTCCGTACTTGTCGAGGAAGGCCTGACGCTGCTGATCGGTGTAACAGTACTCCTTGACCTTGTTCTTATACGTGCAGAGGTAAAGCGGCGGAGTGGCGATATACAAGTGGCCTTCCTGTATTACCTTCGGCATGAAGCGGTAGAAGAGTGTCATTATAAGGGTGTCGATGTGTGAACCATCGACGTCGGCGTCGGTCATTATGATGATTTTGTCGTACCTCAGCTTGTCGATATTGGCCTCCTTGTCGTCCTCGCCGTCAACGCCGAAGCGCACGCCGATGCTCTGGATGATGTTCATTACCGACTCGCTCTCGAACACCTTGTGCCACATCACCTTCTCCACGTTGAGGATTTTACCGCGCAAAGGCAGTATGGCCTGCGTGAAGCGGTTGCGTCCCTGCTTGGCCGAACCGCCCGCCGAGTCACCCTCGACAAGGAAAATCTCGCACTCCTTGGGGTCTTTGTTGGAGCAGTCAGCCAGCTTTCCGGGCAGTCCGCCGCCGCTCATGGGGTTCTTTCTCTGCACGCTTTCACGCGCCTTACGCGCCGCGATGCGCGCCGTTGCGGCAAGGATTACCTTGTCACATATTTGCTTCGCCTCCTTCGGATGCTCCTCCAAGTAGTATGAAAGGGCCTCAGACACGGCCTGGCGCACGGCTCCCGTCACCTCACTGTTGCCTAACTTGGTCTTCGTCTGGCCTTCAAACTGCGGCTCGGCGACCTTGATTGATATTACGGCGGTCAAGCCCTCGCGGAAGTCTTCGCCAGCGATTTCGATTTTGGCCTTCTCTATCTGCTTGGAGATTGCAGGGTCGGCGTCGGCATACTTCTTAAGAGTTGACGTCAGTGCCATGCGAAACCCGACGAGATGTGTACCGCCTTCTATGGTGTTGATGTTGTTTACGTAAGAGTGGATGTTCTCGCTGTAATCGGTGTTATACATCACCGCCACCTCGATAGGTATGCCCTGCTTCTCGGTCTTGAGGTAGATTACGTCGTCGAAGAGGTGTGTACGGTGGCGGTCGATGTAGCGGACGAACTCCTTGAGGCCGTCAACGGCGTGGAACACCTCCTGCTTTGTCTTTCCCTCCTCGTCGGGACGAAGGTCGGTAAGCGTTATTTTTATACCGGCGTTGAGGTACGCCAGCTCGCGCATGCGCTTGGCTATGATGTCGTATTTGTAAACAGTCGTGGTGAAGATTGTGGGGTCCGGCCAGAACTGCTGACGCGTTCCGCGCAGCTCTGTCTCGCCGACAACCTTTACGGGGTACAGCGGCTTGCCCTTCTCGTATTCCTGCTGGTAGATTTTTCCGTCACGGAACACCTGCGAGAGCATGTGCGTTGACAGCGCGTTGACGCACGATACGCCCACGCCGTGCAGACCGCCTGAAACCTTATATGAGCCTTTGTCAAACTTGCCTCCGGCGTGGAGCACTGTCATCACGACCTCAAGAGCCGACTTGTGCAGCTTCTTGTGCTCGTCAACAGGTATGCCTCGGCCGTTATCCTGAACGGTGATTGAGTTGTCCTCGTTGATTGTAACCTCTATATGTGTGCAGTACCCGGCCATGGCCTCGTCGATAGAGTTGTCCACGGTCTCGTTGACCAGGTGGTGCAAACCTTTCTCGCTGATGTCGCCTATGTACATCGCCGGGCGCTTGCGCACGGCTTCAAGCCCCTCAAGCACCTGGATGTTACTGGCCGAATAATTGTTCTCGTTGATTTGATTTTCTGCCATTTTCAAATTAATGTATATTGACTTGCAAAAGTAGTAAAAAAAACCAACATGGCGAAATTTTAATTCTTAAAAACTATTTTACAAGTTGACAAGGAACGAGGGACAAGCAGACAAGGAACAAGGGACAAGTTGACGAGGAACAAGGGACAAGTTGACAAGGAACGAGGGACAAGTTGACGAGGAACGAGGGACAAGTTGACAAGCCCCCTTTTCACCTTTTCACCCCTTCACCTTTTCACCTTTCCATAACTACTTGACAATCAGCGGCGTTGCAAAAGGCCGTCTTTCAGGCTGCAAAAGACGGTCTTTTACACGCTAAAAGGCCACCTTTTGGAATGCAAAAGGTGGCCTTTCGTAAAACAGGTAAAAAGTACAGGGTTATTCAACGACTATCATCGTCCAGTATTTCAGCGACGGCAGGGTGAACACCACCTCGCCACCGGCCTGCTTGAACGGCAGTTCTTGCACGGCGCCTCCAAGCGCATCGGGCGTAGCCACCCATATTTTGTTGACCTTCGCCGTTGCTTTCATGCGCAAGGGCAGGCCCTCGACAAGGCGCGGTTCGGGCATTGTGCCGTTCATGTCGCGCCAGCTCAGGTTGTCGGCGTCCATGAAGTTGAGCAGGTGTACCACCTTCTTGTCGCCCACCTGACGCGAGAACGCGGTGACGTTGCCTATTACCGGCGGCCACGCGGCCACCTTAACGTCTGACGTCGAGCTTACTCCAGCCTCTGTCTCAGTGCCTCCGCCGCGCAGAAGGTTCTGGTAAGCGGTCATAAAGTCGTAGTATCTTACGATGGCGTCCCTAAGCTCCTGCGACATCGTGAGGTTGTCGTTGGGGAAGTATTCCTTGCACAACATGTGGTCGCCAAGTTCAAGGTGAGAGCCTCCGAGGGCGAACATCACGGCGTCGGTGAGCAGCACTCCGGGCGTGTTGAACTCGCCCGGGTTGTCCGCCTTGGTGTAGTTCATGTATGCGGCGAACACCGTCTGCAGGTCATGCCGGCCGTAAAGCTCGTTGTTGTGGATGATGTCGCGTATCGAGCTGAACGACGCCTCGCTGTCCCACAGCTCGTTGTAGAGGAAGTCAACGTCGCCCTGGGCTATCGAGTAAGTGCCGTAGCTGCTCACGGCGTTCATGACGAGGCGCTTGTCGGGACGGCGCTCCTTCATGGCCTTTACGAACGACTCGTAGCCCAGCTGCAGGTTGGCCTTGCCGCCGTCGTAGGTGTACAGGTTGCCACGGTCGCCCAGCTGGTCGATTTGGTAACCGTCAAAGTCGAAGTTGGCGTACACGTCGTCGTTCCTGTCGCCTATGTACTGATGCCACTCCTTGTTGGCAGGGTTGACGAGATAGATGTCGCTCTTCCACGAGTCGGGCAGGTCGTGGCTGTCCTTCTGGCTGTGCTTTGTGTCCTTGAACAGATACCATTCTTCCTTCACTCCGTCCTGCGCGGCGTCTGACAGCGCGCCGAAACAGAGGTTGTAGAACATGGCCTTCATGCCGTAAGAGTGCTGCACGTCGATGTACTTCTTTATTACCGACGTGTAGACGTCGCGGTTCGCAATGTCCTTGTACACCTCGTCAAGCTTGTCGCGCGTGCCGCCGAGCGGCCAGTGGTGCTTGTTGTGCCAGTCCTGGAACTGCACTCCGTTGATATGGCAGCGGTTGAGGAATGCCATCTCCTGCTCTATCACGCCGTCGGCGGTCTTCGATGCGTCGAACGTTGCAACGAAGCCGTAGCGCGGGAAGCGCGTCCAGTCGCTCGAAACGTCAACGCCTATCGTGCCGAGCACGGTCTCCGAGCCGTCGCTTTCAGTGCGGTAAACGTCTACAAGATAGCCTGTGAAGTCGGCGTCGGGCGCAGTCCACGTCCACGTCTGGCCGCTTGCGGCCTGCTCGGCCACGACCTCCGTCTGCGTGCGGTAGCGCACCTTGGCGTCAGCCGGGACTGTTCCCACTGCGGTGAACGTCACCGTTTCGCCGGGCTTGTAGCACGCCTTGTCGGTAGAAAGGCTAACGGTGAGGCTGGCGTTCACCTTCACCACGTCGGTCACTTCGCCCGTAATGTCGGTTTCGGGCTTTGCTGTCACGTTGTCATCGTCGCTGCACGCCCACATTGCCATCAGTGCAACGACCGAATATATCAGTTTTCTCATGTACTTACTGTTTTGCTATTGTTATTGTTTCGGTGAGCTGGTTGAGCGTAATATTATACGTACCGGCCTCTGCTATCTTCCATTTGTTGTCAACGTTCATAATGTCCGTTGTGAGGTATTGCGCCTTCAGGGCGTCGCTCTTCTTGTCTATGAAGAGGGCTTTCTCCTCCTGTCCGGTAGGTGCGGCTCCGTTCTCGGCGGACATGAACCATGCTCCGTTCCAGTCGCTGCTCCTGTCGCAGGTGAACTTCAGTTCTCCGGCGTTGAGTGTTCCCGTCCATGTCATAACGTATGGGTTGGACTCGTCCTTCGTCATCGGCACGGCATCGTCGAGCGACCAGCCGCCCGGCGCTGCGTCACCGACAAGCCATATCGTCTCGTATGGCGTGAACACGCTCATCAGCATGCGCTCGTTGCCGCTGCGTATGTCAAGGCATATCTTGTAAGCCTTGCCTAATTCGTCGGACTTCAGGCGCCATTTGTTGTCGGGGTCGAAGCCCGGCACGAACTCGACTGACGAGTCGGTATAGGGCGCATCGGGCTGTGTGGCCTTGTAGTTGTTCTCCCAACTGCCGCTCGCCGTCGCGAACTTGAAGTCGCCTTCGTTGTTGAATTCGGCTCCGTAACGGAACAGGAAGGGGTCAAGAGCATCCTGCGTCATTGGCTTGAAGCTGTAGCCGTCCATGCCGTCGATGAACCATATCGCGTCGTATGGCGGCGTCACGCCGTCAGACTTGACCGTAGTGATTGTGCCGTCGAGCAGGTTCAGGGTGATGGTATAGTCGTGGGCTTCGGTTATTTCAAAGAGATTGTCGGGCTGGTCGGCCTGCGTGCGCAAAACGAGTTGTCCGTCGTCGCCGCGGTTGTAGGAAGGAAGTTCCTCGCCGAGAGTGGTTATGAACTTGTACGTACCTGCCTTCATGTAGCCCGTATAGGTAAACTGTCCGTTGTCGGTGCGCGTCATCTCCTCGGCGTTCGACAGGTCGGTGCCGCCCGGTGTGGCCGTTCCTGTAACATAAAGGGTGGTTGTTACGGGTTCGTATGATGTGACATTCAACTGCGCTGTGGCCGTCTGCACCTCGTCAACACCGGCCACAACGGCCGTGACACGGGCCTCAACGGCATAACGGTTGTCGGCCTTCACGCCGAAATTGTCACGCAATATGGAGTTAAGTTGCTCCACCGTAGCCGACCATTCATACTGCTGCGTCATTTCCTCGGCCGCCACATACGGCTCGGCGAAGTTCGTTCCGGCCTCGGCCAGTTCGAGTTTGTAGGTTATGCGGTTGCCCGTGCCGTGGTTGGTGCCGCTCGTCCATGTCAGCGTCAGCGCGTTGTCAGAGTGGCTTGCCTCGTCAAGCGTTATGTCGGTGGCGTTTGCCGTGATGGCGAGTTCAGTCTCGCCTTTGTTCAGTTCGGTGTAATCGTCGTCGGCACAAGCGCCCAGCAAGGCACAGCCGAGCATAAGAAGCACCGGTCTCAATATATGTCTTTTCATGTTGTCGGTATTTAGTTGTAAGATTAATAACCTGGATTTTGTGTCAAAAGCGGGTTCGCGTCAATCTCCGTCTGCGGTATCGGGAAGAGCAGGCGGTCTTTGGTTACGTTGCCCTTGCCTATGCTTCGCAGGAAGTTTATGGCGTAGTCGCCGTGCTCAAGGCGTATCATGTCAAACCAACGGTGCCCCTCGAAGGCCAGCTCCATGCGGCGTTCGTGGATTATCTTCTCACGCATCTCTTCCTGTGTAAGCCCCGATACGGCTGCAAGTCCTGCCCTGCTGCGCACGATGTTGAACGGAGCGGCGGCCTCGTCGGTAAGTCCCTGCTCGTTAAGGGCTTCCGCTTCCATCAGCAATACGTCGGCATAACGGTAGATAACGAAGTTGGCCGGAGAGGTGTTGTACTCTGGAGATACGCTCTTGGGAACAAGGAACTTGCGGACGTTATAGCCCGTGTTAGACCACGAACTCTTGTAATCCATTCCGTCGAAAGGCGGACATCCCTCGTACAAAACTGTCAAGTCCTTGCGCAGGTCGCCGTCTTCATACTGTTCGACGAACTCCTGTGTGGGGAGATTCCAGCCGTAACTGCCGGCCACCATGTCGGAGTTGCGCGGTCCCATGAACGTAGACAGCCACGACATCTGTGGGTTGTTGCCCCAAAAGTCGTTCTCGGTGTCGCCGCTGTACTGCACCTCGAAAAGTGACTCCGCACCATTGTTGATGGTCGCGTCGAAGTTATCCTCATACTTGCAGTTGGCCAAGTCGTAGCCCATAGCAGTGATGTCCTTGCACAATTGCTCGGCCTTTGCATAATAGTCCTTGTTGTCCGGAGCGAGCGTAAGGTATATGTCGGCCATCATCGCCATAGCGGCTTCGCGGCAGGCACGGCCCTTGTCGTCGTCAGAATAATCGGCTTTGGCCGGCAAACGGTCAATTCCCTCCTGACAATCCTTGATGATTTGAGCATAGACTTCTTCTTTCGTGGCACGCGCTATGGCCGTATTGTCGCCCGGGTTGAAAGGTTCGAGGCGCAAAGGCACGCCGCCGAAGAGGCGCACAAGTATGTAATAGTAATGCGCACGGAGGAAATACGCCTCGCCAAGGCTTTGGCTGCGCACATCATCAGACACTCCGGAAGCATTCAGGAGGTTCTGTATCGTGGTGTTGCACTGGCCTATGCCCACCCACGGAGAGCGCCAAAGATACAGCGCCATGGCGTTGTCGCTCTGCGTGATGAAGTTCGACGCCTGCACGGTTTCTATTCCGTCAGTGCCTCCTCCGGCACCAACCTCGCTGTTTCCGGCCACAATGTCGAGCGTCCATATACGCTGGTTATACATGTTTGAAGACTGCAATGTGCGGTAACAGCCAAGCGTCAGCGCCTTGGCTATGTCGTCGGTCATGGCCGTTTCAGGGTCAAGCGTATTGTGGGGAGACAAATCCAGGAAATCGGAACACGACGAAACAGCCACCGCCGTGAAGCCTGCCAATATGATGTTTCTTATTGTTTTCATTGTCATTGATGGTTTTAGAAGTTAAAGTTCAGGCCGAAACTGTATGTCCTTGAAATAGGATAACGTGACAGGTCGATGCCGTTGATGTCCACTTCGGGGTCGAAACCGGAGTACGAAGTGATTGTTGCCACGTTCTCGCAGGAGAACGACAGGCGCATGGCTTCTATCCCGAGCTTTGCCAACCACTTATCGGGGAAGTTGTATGCAAGCGTTATGTTCTTCAGTCGTAGGTACGAACCGTCTTCCACAAAGCGGTCAGACACACGGTTGTTGTTGTTCGGGTCGCCATAGACTGCACGCGGCATGGAGTTGCTTGTGCCCTCGCCCGTCCAGCGGTTGAGCACGTCCGTCGTCTGGTTATATGCCGCAGACATGCCCGTATTGTCAATGTTGTTGGCGTTGAAAATCTTGTTTCCGGCCACGCCCTGCAAGTAAACGGACAGCTCGAAGCCCTTGTATGAAAGCGAGTTGTTCATCGAAAAGAGCCATGTAGGATTGGGATTGCCTATCACGGTGCGGTCTTCGTCGTTTATAACGCCGTCGTTGTTCAGGTCGCGGAAGCGTATGTCGCCCGGCTCCGCGCCAGTCTGTATGGCGTGGTTATTGATTTCCTGCTGGTTCTGGAATATCCCGTCAGTCACATATCCGTAGAAAACGTTGATGGGATAGCCGTCCGCAAGCATGGTTACATACGAATTGTTGACCTGGTTTATATAGTAAGGCACGTCGCTGTTGAGGTCTTTTATCTTGTTGCGGTTGTACGTCGCCGTGACGGTTGTCTCCCAGCGGAGCGGCTTTTCAAAATTAACGGTGCGCAGGCTAAACTCGAACCCCTTGTTGCTTACACGTCCGGCGTTGGTGTATGTGGTTGAAGTGTCCTCGAAGCCGGAGGTTATCGGGATTGAGGCTTTCACGAGCATGTCGCGCGTTTCCTTGATATACGCATCGAGAGAGAGGACTATGCGCGAACGAAGGAACGACGCGTCAATGCCGAAGTTGGTCTGCGCCACCTCCTCCCAGTGGATGTACGGGTTGGCAAGAGTCGACGCATAAAGCACCGTCTGGTTGTTTCCTGCTGTGCCAAGCGGGTATCTGCCAGTGTTGTACTGCGCCAGATAGCCGTAGCTGCCGACGCTGGCCTGGCTACCGGTTACGCCGTAGCCGGCGCGTATCTTGAGGTCGTCGATGAAGTCGGTCTTAGGGAACCACTTTTCCTCCGATATTCTCCATGCGAGCGAAACGGAGGGGAACGTACCCCAACGGTGCTTCGGGCCGAACTTGCTTGAGCCGTCATGGCGCACCGTAGCGGTAAGAAGGTAGCGGTCCTTGTACGAATAATTGAGGCGCGCCATGTACGAGAGAAGCGCCCACTCGGTCATGTTGCCGAGTATTGAGTACATCTTTTCGCCGTTGTCAAACTCGTGTACGTTGTCAAACTGGAATACGTTTTTCTGCGCATTGTAGTAATCATAGTCGTTCCACTGCGCCGACATGCCGGCCATGAGGCTTATGTCGTGGTCGCCGGCGATGGTGTAATCGAAGAGGAAATAGTTGTCCCACAGGTAGGTGAACGACTTGTTGGTGCTCTTGTAGCGCGAACTTTCCTCAACGGGAGTCGGTTTCCAGTCGTATTTCGGCGTGTAGTTGTCGTCGAACCAGAACTTGGCGTCATAGCCGAAGGTGCTGCGGAACTTGAGCCACTTGGCAAACGTTATCTCGCCTGTTATGTTGGCGAGGAAGTTGTAGCCGTTGGTCTTGTTGCTGTTCACCTCGGTCGTACCTATGGGGTTGCGTATGCTTCCGTACCACTCGGCGTTGCCCTCGGGGCCGCTCCACGTTCCGTCGGCGTTCTTCATCGGCTGGACGGGCAGCGCCTTCATTGCGTCGCCTATGCTGTAAGTGCCCTGTTTCTTCTCGTCGGCGCTGAACGTGATGTTGTTCGAGAACTTGAGCCACTTCGTAACCTGGGCGTCGGTGTTGGCCTGGAAGGTGAAGCGGCGGTAGTTCACGCTGCGGACGATGCCCGACTGGTCGAGGAAGCCGCCCGAAATGTAGTAGTGCGACTTGTCGTTTCCGCCCGAATAGCTTACCGTATAGTTCTGCATCACGCCGGTGCGCAGCAGCTCGTCCATCCAGTCTGTTCCCTTTCCGAGGGCTGACGGGTCGGCAAACTCGGGGTTGGGCGTGCGTCCGCTGTTTATCATCATCTCGTTGCTCAGGGCGGCATACTGCGACGCATTGAGCAGGTCGGGCACGTTGGCGGCGTTCTGTATCGAAACGTTGGCCGACACGGAGAGTTTGCTCTTGCCGTCGGCACCGCGCTTTGTGGTAATCATCACCACGCCGTTGGCGCCGCGCGAACCGTATATTGCCGTTGCCGAAGCGTCCTTGAGCACGTCCAAGCGGTCAACGTCGGCCATGTTGATGGCGTTCAGGCCGAGGTCGGTAGGCACTCCGTCGATAACCACGAGAGGGTCGCAGTTGTTGATGGAGCCGAGTCCGCGTATCTTGATGTTCACATTGTCGCCCGGCTTTCCGGCGTCTACAATCTGCACGCCGGAGATTTTTCCCTGTATGGCCGAGCCTATATTGTTCACCGAGTTGTTGTTGATGTCCTTGCTTCCGAGCGAGGCCACCGAGCCGGTAAGGTCTTTCTTCTTCATCGTGCCGTAACCTACGACAACGAGTTCTTCAAGCATCTCGTCGTCTTCCTTCATCACGATGTCCACCTGTTGGCGTCCGCCAACAGCCACTTCCTGCATGGCGAAGCCTATGTAGCTCACCACGAGCGTGCCGTCGGACGGCGCGTTGACGGTGTAGCGGCCGTCCATGTCGGTGATGGTGGCCGCTGCGTCGGCACCGCCTTTCACTTTCACGGTAGCCCCGATGACGGTCTCGCCGTTCTGGTCGGTCACCGTGCCGCTCACTTTCAGCTGCTGCGCCAGTGCCTGCAACGGGAAAAACATTCCCGCGAGGACGGCAAGCAGCGTCAGTGCAAATGTTCTGCTAAATCCTTTCATGTGCATTTTTTGTTTTAAGGTTGGTAATTTATGGTATTGTTTTCAAGGTATTCCGACTTGTCAGGGAGACGCGGAAGCACGGGCCTGTCCGCGTTTTTCCGCCTGCGCTTTTCGTCTCCTCGTAACCCGTTGATTGTCAGAGGGTTTGCAAAAGGCCGTCTTTCAGGCTGCAAAACGTGGTCTTTTACACGCTAAAAGATGGCCTTTTGCAGGCTAAAAGATGGCCTTTTGCAGGCTAAAAGGTGGCCTTTCGCAAAGTGTCCGGCCGGTTTTGGACTGTCGGATAGGCCGAATCGGCCTGATAAGCCGTATGCGCCGCCGGCAAGACAACAGAGCTTTTCACCCCAGACTTTTCACTTTATGCTTAATTTCTTCAGTCCTTTTGTCTCGGCGTTGTCCTTCACCTCGAACAGGCTTATGGCGTATCCGCCGCCTTCTACGGCGCGGAGCGTCAGCTTGGTCTTCGACGTCACAATGCCTTTCGTTATGGTATATGATGCCGGATTGGTCTTATAGTCGGCGTCCTTGCCGTCGGCATAGACTGTTGCAATGTACTTCTTGCCCTTGTCGAGGAAGTCAAGCGACAGCTTCGACGTGTGTTCCTTCTGTCCGGCCACGCAGCCAACGAACCAGTTGCCGGTGCCCTTGGCCTTGCGCGCCACGGTGACATAATAGCCCGGCTCGGCTTCAAGATACTTCGAGTCGTCCCAGTCAACGGCCACGTCCTTGATGAACTGGAAGGCGTCCAGATGCTTCTCGTAGTTCTCGGGCAGGTCGGCCGCCATCTGCAACGGGCTGTACATCGTGCAATAGAGTGCCAGCTGGTTGGCGATGGTAGCATTGCAATGAGAGTGGTTGTCGGGGTTTATCTTCTCGATGTCCATCTCGAAGATGCCCGGAGTATAGTCCATGGGGCCTCCCTTCAGGCGCGTGAAGGGCAGCACGGTGACGTGCATCGTCTTCGTTCCTCCGAAAGCCTGATACTCCGTGCCTCGTGCCGACTCGTTGCCGACGAGGTTCGGGTATGTGCGGCACAGCCCGGTGGGACGCACCGCCTCGTGTCCGTTCACCATGATGTGGTGCCTGGCGGCTTCCTTCACAGCGTACAGGTAGTGGTTGTTCATCCACTGGCCGTAGTGATGCTCGCCCTTCGGCAGCATGTCGCCTACGTATCCGCTCTTCACGGCGTCGTAACCGTACTTGTTCATCAGCGTGTATGCCGCCTCCATGTGGCGCTCGTAGTTGCGCGTCGAGCCTGAAGTCTCGTGGTGCATCATGAGCTTCATGCCCTTCGAGTGGGCGTAGTCGTTGAGCATCTTTATGTCGAAGTCGGGATAAGGGGTTACGAAGTCGAACACATAGTCTTTCTGATGGCCGAACCAGTCTTCCCATCCCACGTTCCAGCCTTCAATCAGCAGCTGGTCGAAACCGTGCTTTGCAGCGAAGTCGATGTAGCGTTTCACATTGTCGTTGTTCGCCCCGTGCGTGCCGTTGGGCTTCATCTTGGTGTAGTCTATGCTGTCGAGCTTCACCGAAGGCAGCTCGTTCGTATAGCTCCAGGAGCTTTTGCCGGTTATCATCTCCCACCATACGCCCATGTATTTCACGGGGTGTATCCATGACGTATCTTCCAGTTTGCACGGCTCGTTGAGGTTGAGCGTCAGCTTTGAGGCGAGTATCCGGCATGCGTCGTCAGACACTTCGATGGTTCGCCAGGGCGACTTGCAGGGCGTCTGCATGCTGCCTTTGTCGCCCACTGCATCGGGGGTGAGCCACGATTGGAACACCATCGTCTTGTCGTCGAGGTTGAGGTGCATGCACGAATAGTCAACAAGGGCGGCCTCGTGGATGTTGATGTAAAGGCCGTCGGCGGTCTTCATCTGCAACGAAGTCTGCACGCCGGTGGGCGAGAACTGCGTCTGCGATGCGTTGTCGGTCACGGCAGCGTCGTGCAACGAACGTATTTCCGACAGCTTTGACTCCGTATAGTCATACTCCTGGGTATCGTAATCGCCGGGAATCCACCACGCCGTATGGTCTCCGGTCATGGCAAACTGCGTGCATTCTTCCTTGATTGTGAAGTAGACAAGGTTTTTCTGCTGGGGGAACTCGTAACGGAAGCCCACGCCGTCGTCGTACACGCGGAACCTGATGTTCATCAGCCTGCCGGTTGACGGCTGGCTCAACCGCGCCACATACTCATTATAATGGTTGCGGATTTCCTTGACTTCGCCCCATACCGGGCGCCATGTCTCGTCGAAAGTAGACGTTTCCGTGCCGTCGAGCACAAACCCTTCGGTAAGGTGCTTGCCGTCCTTCAACTCAAGACCCATCCTGCTGTCATTAACGACAGGACGCCCCTTGTAAGCTACATTGTAAACCGGAACTCCGTTGTCAACCTTGAATTCCACGCCGATATTGCCGTCGGGAGACTTCACTGTGTCGGCATTGGCCGACAACGAAGCCACCGCAAGACACGCCATCAGCGTCTTCAATCGTTTAAGGCAATCTGTTTTCATATTACTGTATTTATTGTTTATGGTTATAGTCTCTGGCTGCGTCGCATACGCAATATATGGTAACGTTTTCATGCGGGTCTGACCCACGCTGCAAAATTAACCAATAATGCAAACGTATTACCTGAATTTCAGTGAAAAAGTAGCCTGAAAACGCAGCTTGAAACACGTAACACTATGATATACAAGATATTAGCCAAACTGCTTGAAAACAAAAAAGTAGGGTGCATTAACACCCTACCCGACACGTTTTACAATAAAAAATACACAACTGAACGCCACAAACAAGCCCTTTACCGACCTTCCGTCAGTCGCCGTCCTCACACCGGCCAATCATCATCACGTCGTCGTCGAACTTGTCGCGGTCACCGGCCGCGGCGTTACGCAGCTTCACCCTGTAATTATAAATGGTAGTGACCGAATAGCGCAGGAAGCTCGCAATCTTCGTACTGCTGCTGATACCGAGGCGCACCAAGGCGAAGATGCGCAGCTCGGTGTTGAGCTTCTCGCCCGGCTTCAGCCGTATCCGCTGCTCTGGCACAAGCAGGCTGTTGAAGTCGTCGACGAAGTTCGGAAACAGCTTTAGGAATGAATCGTCGAAGTGGGCGTAAAAATCCTTCAGCTCGTTGTCGATGAACGACTTTGAACGTATTTCGTCGAAAAGCTCCTTCGCGCCGCCTTTCTGCGCCACCTTCTGCAGGTGTTTGCGGTATTTGTCCATCTTGTCGATGTACAGCGAGCACTGGTCTATGTAGTGGGCAATGTACTCCTCCTTGATGTGCGAACTCTCGCTAAGCTCCCGGTTAAGCTCTTTCAGCCTTACATTGGCCTCCTGCGCAAGCCTGCGCGCAGCCGAAACCTTGTCCTTCTGCTTCTTTATCACCACGACGGCGACGGCGAGGAAGAGCGTAAGCAGTATGATGAAAGCAAACGAGCACAGGATAATCTTACGCTGCCGGGCAAGCTTCTGATGGTACGCCTTGTTGATTATGGGAAACGACTTCTGCACTTCGTAGATGCGCCAGAGCGAATTGCAGGCCACGGCATCGTCCATGCAACGTGTCATATAGGCGTAAGCGCGGTCAACATCGCCGTCGTTATAAAGCTGCGTTGCAAGCATCCGGAGCGACGTGTACTCGCGTATTCCCGACTTGATGTCGTTGATTGCCGATAGGATAAGGTGCCGCTTGAAGTTCTCCATGTCGCCCATGCCAAGGTATGACATGGCCAGCGTATAGTCAATCAGGGCGTTGTCATGTATGTTGTCGCACTTTGAAGAAGCCTCCTTCAGGGCCTTTACGGCCTCGTCATACAGTCCGTGGACATTGTCCTTGTCGGCCTTTACTATTATATAATTGAACGACCCCGGAGTGTTTACAAGCAAAATGGAATCGCGGTACTTGTCAGTCCGGTCCAGATAAAGTTTCCTCATGTCGGCGTTGCTGCTGTTGTCGGCCATGAGTCCGTATATGTTGCGGTAGACATGGTAATAATACTCCATCTGATAAACGTCAAGCACGCTCTTGTCTACCCTGTCGATATAGTCCAAAGCCTCCTTGTACATTCCGTACACGCCGTTCATCTCGGCTATGTTCATACGCGCGTCGTTGATGTACGAGCCGTTGCCTATGCGCCTGGCCACAGCCATCTTCTCGTTGGCATAGTAAAGTGCGGAGTCGATGTCGAACGACCTGTACTCCTCGCGCAGGCGGCCTGTCAGCCTGTATCGCTCCTCGTCGTCGGCAGCAGACGCCAGGCTTGCCTTCAGTTTGGATATCACTGCACGGCGCGCGTCCACATACCGGCGGCTGTTGCGCAACACGTTGTCGAGCGTATCAAGCAGGGCGGCTGTGTCATCGGCGGCCGACGACACAGGCATGGCGGCAAAAAGAAGAAGCACGGACACCAGCCACCGCAACGCACGGGGCACTTTCGAAATGCATTCCATGGACTTTCAATAATAACCAAACAAAGCAAAGGTAATAATTTTCTGCCTTACGGACAAAAAATTCAGCGACATTCCACGCAAAAAAATCACCACCTGCGCGGACGAGCCACGCCGGCGGCGCCACAGCTGCCCACCCAGCCGGACATGAACGGCGGCGGAAGGCAGGCATACGGAAACGAAAGCAGACCGCAAACATCCGTCACGGACATTGCGGCCTGCTGAAAATTGTCTCTTATTTATAATTTACTTTATCCCAGCTTGTTAATGTAGCAAGACAAGCTCGACTTCAGGTTGGCAGCCTTGTTCTTGTGGATGATGTTGGTCTTGGCCAGCCTGTCAAGCATCCTCTGCACGCTCGGATAGAGCTTCAAAGCCTCTTCCTTGTCAGTAATTGCGCGCAACTTACGTACAGCGTTACGCATCGTCTTTGCATAATATTTATTGTGCAATGTACGTTTCTTGTCCTGACGGATTCTCTTAACTGATGATTTGTGATTTGCCATCTTTGCTTTATTCCTTTTCCTTGTTGTTTTATTGTAGTCCCTAGGAGAGTCGAACTCCTCTTTAGAGAATGAAAATCTCTCGTCCTAACCGATAGACGAAGGGACCGTTGTCGCTATTTTTGCGGTGCAAAGGTAGATGTTTTATTTCAAACGGCCAAACTTTTTTCAAGAAAATTCTACTTTATAGCTAAAAAATGAGTATTTTTGCCACTATTATACCGAATTTCATCGCAATGTTGGTAAAAACCAAAGCCATAGTGCTTCATTCTTTCAGGTACGGCGAGACGAAGGCCGTCATAGAGCTTCTTACCGCCACCCACGGCCGTATGCCGTGCATCGCCACGCTTTCAAAAAGCCCGAAAGCGAAGCTGAAGAAGCAATACTTCCAACCGCTTTTCATCATCGAGGCCGTAATCGACGTAAGGCAGAAGGCCAACCTGCAAGCGCTCAAGGAGGCGCGCGTGGCCGTTCCGTTCACGTCGATACCCTTCAGCCCGTCAAAATTAGCTATTGCCATGTTCACGGCGGAGTTCCTGCGCTGCGCCACGCGCGGCGAGACGGCCGACGACACGCTGTTCGCCTACGTGGAGAACAGCATCCGCTGGCTTGACGGATGCGAAGGAAGCTTCGCCAACTTCCACCTTGTATTCATGATGCGGCTGGCCTTGTTCCTCGGCTTCTACCCCAACCTCGACGGCTATACGCCAGGTTGCCGCTTCGACCTGCGCGCCAGCTGCTTCCGCACTGACGTTCCGGCGCATGCCGACTGCCTGCCTCCCGACGAGTCGGAGAAGATGAAACTGCTGCTGCGCATGAGCTATCCCACGATGCACCTGTACAGGATGTCGCGCACGGAACGCGGCCGCATGGCCGACGTTATATTAAGGTATTACCAACTGCACGTGCCCGATTTCCCTGCGCTCAAGTCGCTTCCGGTGCTCAAAGAGCTGTTCGGCTGACGCCGCCTCAGCACCCTTTTATAACCACCTGACTATCAACGCGTTTCCAATATGCCGTCTTTTACATTGTAAAAGGCGGCATATTGCAATGCAAAAGGCCACCTTTTAGCGTGTAAAAGGTGGCCTTTCATATCGCGTACCGTCACGACTCGCACCGCAGGTTTACACTATCGGCAGGCTGATGCCGTTGATTTTCTGGTACACGTCGAGTGCATACACGTCGGTCATGCCGCTGATATAGTCGATGACTGCCATGAGGCGCGTTTCCAAGTCGTCGGCGTTGATGTCGTACTGGCTGCTCACGCGGCTGATAAGCTGGCGCGAGTAGAAGCGCGACGGGTTCGACACCGCGTCGACCATTGCCTCCATCAGCGTCGCCATAATCTTGTAACCGCTAAGCTCTACGTCAAGCACGGGCTTGCTCTTGTAGATTTTCTCCTTCGACAGCCGGGTACACTTGCGGTACGCTTCGGCAAGGCGCGGCTCGATGTTGTCTACCAGGCAGCCCTTCATCGTACCGTTCATGATGTCCTCCTCATGGCGCATGAATGCGTCAACGCACGCCCGTTCGAGCGCGCCTATTACGCAGGCGCGCATGTAAACCACGCGTTCGTTCTCGTCGGTTATGCCCTCGTCAGCAATCCTTTGCCTTATGCTGTTTTGCGCCATTTCATCGAAGAAGTCGAGAAAAAGATGTTCGGTTTCATCGAAGGTCACTATCTTCAGCTTGTGCGCGTCCTCGATGTCCATTATTTCGTAACAGATGTCGTCGGCGGCCTCGACCAGATACACTAAAGGATGGCGCGCGTATTCTACCGGCAGACCGTCGGCCGACTTGCGGATTATGCCCAATTCATCGGCAATCCGTTCGTAAATTCCACTCTCCGACATGAAAAAACCGAACTTTCCGTGCCCCCGTTCGGCGATGGTTGACGCGAAGGGATACTTCACTATGGACGCAAGCGTGGTATAGGTCATCACGAAGCCGCCGTCGCGCCGCCCCTTAAAGCGGTGGGCAAGCAAGCGGAAGGCGTTGGCGTTGCCCTCAAAGTGGGTTATGTCCGCCCAGAAGCCGGGGCTTATCTTGTCTTTCAACGACTTGCCGGCGCCCTCGGTGAAGAACGTCTGTATGGCCTTTTCGCCCGAATGTCCGAACGGAGGGTTGCCCATGTCGTGCGCCAGACAGGCCGTGCTCACCACCGTCCCAATCTGTGGGAACAGCGTTCCGGACAGCTCCGGGCGCGTTTTCATCACAGCGTGAGCCACGTCGCTGCCCAACGACATCCCCACGCTGGCAACCTCAAGACTGTGAGTGAGGCGGTTGTGAACAAAGACGCTGCCCGGCAAGGGGAACACCTGGGTCTTGTTCTGCATTCTGCGGAACGGCGCGGAGAAGATTAGCCGGTCGTAATCGCGCTTGAACTCTGAGCGGTCGTCATGGCGCATCGTGTGCCGGTGCTCCTGTCCGAGCCGCTTGTCGGATATAAGTTTTTCCCAATACATAATCTTTTCAATTTGTCAGGAGCAAGGAGAGGAGGAGTAAAGGAACAAGCAGCAATGCCTTGCCCGCCGATATTTCAAACAACGGAGCTTATCGGCAGACAACCTGCCAGACAAACTCACCGCGGCCGGCAACGGCCGCTTACTCCTTACTCCTTTACTTCTCCCCTCCTTACTCCTTCTCTATTTACTCCTTGTTATCGCCACAAAAGTAATCTAAAAATGGCTAAATTCTTTCTTTTTAGCGGCAAAACAGCCTTTATGTGAATATTATTCGTTACTTTTGCACCTTAATAATAATATAGCAAGCACCATGGTTAAAGTGAAAATCATCAACAAGGGTCACCAGCCCTTGCCTGCATACGCCACGCCGCAAAGCGCCGGCATGGACCTTAGAGCCAACATCGACGCGCCCGTAACGCTGCGTCCGCTTGAACGGAAGCTCATACCCACGGGGCTTTACATGGCACTGCCCGAAGGCTACGAGGCGCAGGTTCGTCCGCGCAGCGGCCTCGCACTGAAGCACGGACTGACCGTGCTCAACTCGCCGGGGACTATCGACTCCGACTACCGCGGCGAGGTAATGGTGCTCTTGGTGAACCTTTCGGGCGAAGATTTCACCGTGAACGACGGCGAGCGCATCGCACAGATGGTTGTCGCGCGGCACGAAACCGCAGTATTCGAGGAGACCGACCGCCTTGACGACACCGAACGCGGAGCCGGCGGTTACGGACATACGGGAGTGAAATAAGCAACAGCCTTTTATAAAGGAACATACATGACAAGGAACATTTTGCACCTGCTGATTTGCCTGTCGGCGGCATTGCTCGCCGCAAGTTGCGGCGGAACACGGAACGTCGGGACAAGCGGCACACCGGCGAAAACCACCGCCGTCAGCCTGCCTGCCATCAGCCACAGCGACAGCCTGCGCTTCAAAATCTATTATTTCGAGGCCATCAAGCAACAGTCAAGCGGCAACTTCGATGCCGCCTACGACCTGCTCAGGCACTGCCTCGACATCAATCCCAACGCCGCAGAAGCCTACTTCATGCTCTCTTTCTATGACGGAATACTGAAAAACGACTCCACTGCGGTGGCCGACGTCAAGAAAGCGTCGGAACTGAGTCCGGGCAACAACGCCTATCTGGAACGCCTCGGAGCCGGATATTTCAGCATGAACGACCTTGAAGAAGCCACAAAGGCATACGAGAAACTGGCCGAAAACAGCCCCGAACGCTCCGACGTGCTCGACATCCTGGCACAACTCTACGGGCGGCAGAAGGACTATGACAAGATGCTCGACGTGCTCCAGCGCATGGAAACGCTTGAAGGTGCGAACGAAGACCTCACCCTCGCAAAGATGAGGGTTTACTCCCTGCAAGGCAAGAAACAGGAAGAGTTCAACGAACTGAAGTCAATGGCGGCCAAATATCCCAACGACATGAACTACCGTGTGATGATGGGCAACTGGCTGTTGCAGAACGGCAAGGCCGACGAAGCATACAGGCAGTACGAAGAAGTGCTGCAAGCCGAGCCGGGAAACACCGACGCACGGATGTCGCTGATAGACTATTACAGGACCACCGGGCTTGACTTGAAGGCCGACTCACTGCAAGAGGCGCTGCTGCTAAGCCCGAAAACGCCAAAAGACAGCAAGATTATACTGATAAGGCAGGCCGTATCGGAAAGCGAACAGCAGGGAGGCGACAGCACGAAGGTGCTCAACCTGTTCAGGAAAATACTCGCCGAGCCGCAGGAAACATCGGACATGGCGGAGCTTTGCGCCGCATACATGACGCTGAAAAACATGCCGCAAGACTCCATCTCGAAAGTCCTTGAAATGGTGCTCGCCATCTCTCCCGACAACGCCGGCGCCCGGCTGCAGCTTATACAGACCGAATGGAACAGGCAAGACTTCGACCGCGTGGCGGAGCTTTCACGCCAGGCAATCGACTACAACCCCGATGAAATGGCGTTTTATTACTTCCTCGGGCTGGCATACGTCCAGAAAGACGACGATGACAGCGCGCTGGAGGCGCTGCGGCGGGGCGTAAGCCAGATTAACAGCCAAAGCAACAAAGACCTCGTTTCAGACTTTTACGCCATCATGGGGGACATCCTCCACGACAAGAAACTTGACGAAGAGGCCTACGCCGCGTATGACTCTTGCCTGCAATGGAAGGACGACAACTACGGATGTCTTAACAACTACGCCTACTACCTGTCAGAAGAGAACCGCGAACTGGCCAAGGCCGAGCAGATGAGTTACCGTACGGTGCAGGCCGAACCGGACAATCCCACCTTCCTTGACACCTACGCCTGGATACTGTTCAAGCGCAAGAAGTACGCCGAAGCCATGCAATACATCAACATGGCGGTGGACAACGACACGACGAAAAGCGCGGTGATAACAGAGCATGCGGGCGACATTCACGCCGTGAACGGCGACATCGAGGGCGCGATAAAGTTCTGGCAGCAGGCTTTGGAAGCCGGTTCGGAGAACGACAAGGCCATCAGACGAAAAATAAAACTAAAGAAATATGTGGAAGAATAAGTGCAGACTAGCATGGGGAACGGCTTTCATGACACTGTTGCTGACCGTAGTTTCGTGTGGCAGCAGCAAGTCAATGGTTGACAATATAAAATCAGACAAAGCCCCAAAGGTCACCGCTGAAAACGCAGAAACAGCAGCACGTGACCTTCTCAGGAAAGTTTATGACAACGAAGTGTATGCCAACAGCATAAAATCAAAAATCAAGTTCACCATCAACAACGGTTCAAAGGACATCTCGGTGTCAGGTTCACTGAACATGAAAAAGGACCAGGTGATACGCATCCAGCTTACGCCGTTCGGCCTGATGGAGGTAGGACGCCTTGAATTCACCAAGGACTATGTCCTCCTTATGGACCGTATGAACAAGGAATATGTCAAGGCCAGCTACTCCGACGTTGACTTCTTACGGAAAAACGGGCTTGACTTCTACGCCCTGCAAGCCATCTTCTGGAACAAGCTCTTCGTCCCAGGAACACAGAGCATAACCGATTCATCGCTCAAGAACTTCACCGTAGCGTTCAACAACAAGCCGTCAGAAACAGTAATTTCCCACAAACGAGGCGACATGTCATACCTCTGGACGGCCGACGGAACCACCGCCCTGATAAAAAGCGTTGACATAACGTATGACGGGAAAGCGTCGGGCTCTACTACCGTAACGTGTTCCTACGGCGCATTCAAGCCCCTCGGCACCAAGCTCTTTCCGACAGACATCACACTGAAGATGAAGAGCGACGCGGTAAAAAAGGCCGAAAACCTGTCAGTGAACATATCAATCAACAACCCTGACACCGACGGCGACTGGGACACATTCACCTCAATATCAAGCAAATACAAGCAGGTCAGCGTGCAGGATGTTATGAACCGACTTTTGAAAATGTAAATGAAACGACTTCTCATTTTGTTTTTCGCACTGGCGATAGCCTTCCCCTTCTCCGCACAAAACAAGAAACAGACAACGCGGAAGAAGGCCAAGACAACCCGTGTGACAAAGAAAAGCACCTCGACAAAGAAAAAGAAAACCGCCAAATACCAAAGCAACTCCATCAAGGGGCTGCGCAACCAGCGTGCCGGTGTGCAGCGCAAAATCAAGGAACAGGAGCGACTGCTGCGTGCAAACAAGGCCGACGTGAAGAAGCGTCTTGGCGACCTGGTTGCCATCGGCACCGAGATTGACCGCCACAAGAAGTCAATCGACACCATACAAAACGAGATAACCCACATCGACAGCAACATAAAGATGCTTGAAAGCCAGCTCGCCACGCTTGAGAAACAGCTCGACGAGCGCAAGGCGAAGTATGTGAAATCAATGCGCTACTTGGCCGCGCGGCGCACGGTGCAGGACAAGCTGATGTTCATCTTCAGCGCAAAAAACTTCGCACAGATGTACCGCCGCATGCGCTTCGTGCGCGAATACGCCGCATTCCAGCGGTCGCAGGGCGAAATGGTGAAGGCAAAGCAGCGGCAAATAGAAGAAAAGCGGACAGAGCTTGAACGTGTGCGCCGGCACAAGAACACTCTCTTGGACAAGGACAAACGCGAGCACGAGGCACTGCAAGGCAAGCAGAACGAACAGCAGAAGATGGTGAACACGCTGCAACGCCAGCAGAAAACGATACAACGGATAATTGACGAACAGCGCAAGAAAGACGCCGAGCTGAACGCCAGGATTGACCGCCTCGTTGCCGAAGAGATAGCCAAGGCGAAGGCAAGAGCCGAAGCCGAGGCAAGGCGCAAGGCCAAATTAGAGGCCGAAGCGAAGCGGAAGGCCGCCGAACTGGCACGCAAAAAGGCCGAGGCTGAGGCCCGGGAGCGCGAGAACGCGCGCCGCATAGCCGAGGCACGCGAGCGTGAAGAGAAGCTGAAAGCCGCGGCGCGCGAGGCCGCCAAGAAAGACGAAGCGGCACGCGAGAAGGCCGACCGCAAGGCACGCGAGGCCGAAGCCGACCGCATTGCGGCAGAACGCAAGGCGCAAGCTGACAAGGAACGCGGCGAGCGCGAGGTGGAACGGGCGCGCAAGAGGGCTGCCGCCGCATCGGAAATGGACAGCAACGACCGCAAGCTCAGCGGCAGCTTCGAGCGCAACCGCGGACGGCTGCCCATGCCGCTTGCCGGACAATGCAGCATAGTGAGCCACTTCGGACAGTACAACGTTCCCGGACTGCGCAACGTAAGGCTCGACAACAAGGGCATCAACATCAAGGGACAGCCCGGCGCTACGGTGCGAGCCGTGTTCAACGGCGAGGTAAGCGCCGTGTTCAACTTCGACGGAAGCATCATCGTTATGGTGCGCCACGGCAACTACATCTCCGTGTACTGCAACCTCGGCAGCGTAAGGGTGAGCCGCGGCCAGCAGATAAGCACAGGCCAGGCCATAGGCTCTCTCGGCCCTGAAAACATACTCCAGTTCCAGCTAAGGCGCGGCACGGCGAAGCTGAACCCCGAGACTTGGCTGAGAAGATAAGAGTGAAGAACGAAGAGTGAAGAGTGAATAATCAGACACTTCACTGACGACAACACATAAAAAAGCCGTATTTCACACGATGAAACACGGCTTTTTCCGTTGCCTCCGACGATGTTTCCAACCGCGAGACACGGTTGAAACGCAGCGCAAAGACGGCCTGTCACGCTCCTACCGATGCGTCGTAAATGCTGAAACAGATGCTTTTCACCTCGTCGCCGCCGTCAATTGCCGCGAGGAAAGCCTGTGCGCCAAGCTCTTCGGCGTTACGTTCAAGAAAGCCGGTAATTATCTCCCACACCTGTTCACGCGAGAAAGTAAACAGCTTCGGGGCGTGTTTGAAATAGTCCTTTGCCATCGGACAGCCCTTCCAGTCGTGGTTTAGCAGCGCAGTGAACACATGGCCAAGCCGCTCAAGCAGGGCCTTGTTGTCATCCGAAGGATGCTGGTTGTCATAAAATTTTACAGTCTGTCCGAGCAGGATGAACACGCCTTCAAAGGTAATCTGCCTGTCGAAAGCGGCCTCGTCTTCATCAGGCTCGGTGCAGTCGATGTCCTTCACGCCGCAGAACAGCCTGCGGCAACCGCGGCTCTCACCAACGTTGCAACGCAAAGTGAAGCTTACCCGTGGGTCGTCGGGTTGCCCGCCCTCGGCCGGCTTCATGTCAAAGCCCTCGGCCTTGGCTTGTTCCAAGAGTTCGTCAAAAGTGAACTTCGGCGGCAAACGCTTGACGGCTTTCTTCAGCTTAGCCAGCTCCGCACGCCCCGTTCCCTCCTTCACTGGCACATCGACATCCACATAATCCCTCACGGCAGCCTTGCGTTCAAGCCACCTCCGGTAAGCCTCAACATCATTGTCGATGACCTTGTTTATGACAGCCAGCTCCTCATCGGTCACCGGACGCAGCCAGTCGGCACCGTCAAAGGCCGCCCGCGCCCGGTTTTTCTTCAGTCCGCCGCGCCGTCCGCAGAAGCCGCGATAAGCCACAACCGTCTCCTTGTAATCGCCCACCTTGCGCTCGCCGTAAGCCACCTCGTCGTCAAACTCCTCATAATAAATCTTCTGGACGCACTCAACCATTGCGAACTCGTCTTCAGCCCAAATCCAATCTCCAGCATGATAAGCAGCCATAGGCAATACCTTTTTTATATTATGTCACTCCGCAAAGATAACTATTTTCAATCATAACACAATGACTAAGACCCTAATTTCACACGCCTCTACCGCCAACGGCAAACCCGTTGACACACAGCACGTTACAAAGAGGTTTGCAAAAGACCGTGTTTTACACTGCAAAAGGCCACCTTTTACAAGCTAAAAGGTGGCCTTTTGGATGGTAAAAGGTGGTGTATTGAAAATCCACAGCAACCAAACCGACAACCCACCCCGCCCCTCCCGAAGGGAGGGAGCTTGATTACCTGCACTCATTTGAATACAAATGAGGCGCTCGGTAACCGTCATGCCGCACGCCGATGCGGCATCCAGTGTATGCAATCAATGTCATTTTAATTGAGAATTGAGAATTGGGAATGGATAATTATGATTACCTTAAAAGGTTGTCTGCCAACAAAGCAAATCATAATTATCCATTCCCAATTCTCAATTCTCAATTAAAGAGCAAGCTCTAAATCGGCGTCAGTACTTGAAGGAGCTGCCCCCGAGGAACTCGCGCAGCAGCGATGTGGGCGGCAGCTGGCGGTTGGGAATGGGCGAAATGTACTTCAGGAACTTCAACAGGCGGTACGCCTCGGCATACTCGTCGGCGTTTTCGGGCACGAGTTCAAGCAGCGGCTCGGCCTGGCTTTTTATCACCGCAAGCTCGAAGAGCAGGGCGGTGTTGAACATAACGTCGGCGTTCTCCTGATAAGGGAATATCCACTTGTTCTCTCCGGCGCGCACACTCGGCCAGCGGTGGATGGTTTCCTGCGCGCTAACTCCGCGGTACTTGTAGTCGCGGATGATGCGGCGCAGCAGCCGGTTGTCCGTCGTAGGTATGTAGTTGTGGGCGTCAAGCAGTATGGTGGTAAGGGCCGATGCGTAGACGCGGAACTTCTGTTCTTCGGGTATCTGGGCGGTAAGCTCGGGATTGAGGGCGTGTATTCCCTCAACGACAAGCACCTCGTCGGCGGCCAGCCGCAGGCGGCGGCCGCTACGTTCGCTGCGTCCCGTCTGGAAGTTATACCGCGGCAGCTCCACCTCCTCGCCTGCAAACAGAGCGTTGAGCTGCCTGTTAAGCAGCTCTATGTCAAGCGCGTAAAGGCTCTCGTAATCATATTCGCCGCTGTCGTCCTTGGGCGTTTCCTCGCGGTTCACAAAGTAATCGTCGAGCGAAACGGGCACAGGCTTCACGCCGCAGGTGAGCAGCTGGATGGAAAGACGCTTGCAGAAGGTGGTCTTTCCGCTTGACGACGGGCCTGAGATAAGCACCATGCGCACGCCGCGCCGTGTCGAAATCATGTCGGCTATCTGCGATATCTTCTTCTCCTGGAGCGCCTCCGACACGTTGATAAGGTCGGTGGAACGGCCCTGCTGCACAGCCTCGTTGAAGTCGCCGACGGTTGACATGCCGAGGATATGCTGCCAGCGGTGGTGCTCCTGGAAGATGTCGAACATCTTGTCCTGCCTTACCAGCTCGCCCAGACGCGAGGGGTCGTCACGCGAGGGGATGCGCAGCAGCATGCCGTCATAATACTTCTCAAGGCCGAAGAGGTAAAGCTGGCGCGTGTTTGTGAGCAGGGTGCCGTAGTAATAGTCCTTGTATCCGTCTATTTCATAATAGGTGGTATAGAGCCGTCCGACGCTTCTCAGCAGCTTGGCCTTCGACTCCATGCCCATGCCGGAGAACATCCTGATAACCTCTTCGGTAGTGCTTTCATGCCGGCAGATGGGCAAGGCCGCGTCGATTATCTCCTGCATGCGCCGCCTTACGGCGTCGGCGTCAAAGTGAGTGACGGGCCGCCCTATGTTGATGTTGCAGTAATAACCGTTGGACACGGGAATGTCAATCACCACGTCAGCCCCCGGCCACAGGTCGTGTACGGCCTTGCACAACACGAAGAAGAGCGTCCTCGTGTAGGCCCTGACACCCGACGACGACCTGATGTCAAGGTATTCCACGTCTTTGTTGTGATAAACGCGGTAGTGAAGTCCCTCCACCTTGTTGTTTACTTTCACGCTGATGGGGCCGTAGTCCATCTTAAGGTTTAATTCACGGAAAACCTCAGAAAGAGTGCTTCCTATTGGGACGTTTAAAGTTTTTTGATTATTTTTGCAACGGATTTGTATTACTTGTTTCATGTCCATAGCGGTTTTAGGTTATACGTTGGTAAAGATACGCCGTTTTCCCGACACCGCACAACGTTCGACAACAAATTAAATTAAAATATGTCGATTTGGATTTTTTTTAAGATTATCGGATCATTGGCTCTCCTTATCTACGGAATGAAGGTGATGAGCGAAGCCTTGCAGAAGATGGCCGGTTCGCAGTTGCGCCACATCTTAGGCACAATGACCAAAAACAGGTTTACCGGTATATTCACCGGCATGTTCGTAACGGCCGCCGTCCAGTCGTCGTCGGCCACAACGGTGATGACCGTCTCGTTTGTCAACGCCGGACTTCTTACACTCGCCCAAGCCATATCCGTCATCATGGGAGCCAACATCGGCACCACCCTTACCGCCTGGATAATGAGCCTGGGCTTTTCGTTTAACTTCATGGACGCGGTGTTCCCGGCATTCATCGTCGGCATCCTGCTCATCTACACGCGCCGCCACCGCTACATAGGCGACTTCCTTTTCGGCATAGCGTTCATGTTTTTCTCGCTCGCACTGCTGAGCCAGACGGGCAACGAGATGGACCTTGGGCACAACAAGCAGCTAATCCACTTCTTCAGCACGTTCGACACGGGCAACTATGCCACGATTATCGTGTTCCTGCTCATAGGCACACTGCTTACGTGCATCCTGCAATCGTCGGCCGCACTGATGGCCATCACGATGATGCTCTGCTCGAGCGGCGTGCTGCCTCTGTATCTCGGAATAGCCCTCGTGATGGGAGAGAACATCGGAACTACGGCCACCGCCAACCTTGCCGCACTCGGAGCTAACACCCAGGCGCGGCGTGCCGCGCTGGCCCACCTGGTGTTCAACGTGTTCGGAGTAATCTGGGTGCTGTGCGTGTTCTATCCTTTCGTCAACACGGTGTGCTCGTTCGTCAACTACGACCCCATGACCGACACGCTCGACCCGGCACGCCTGGCGGTTGTGCTGGCTGCTTTCCACACGGCGTTCAACATCTGCAACACCACCGTCCTCGTATGGTTCATACCCCAGATTGAGAAAACTGTTTGCTGGCTCATCAAGCCCAAATCGAAGGACAGCGAGGACGAGTTCCGCCTGCGCTACATCGGCGGCGACACGATAATGAAGACCCCTGAGCTGTCTGTGCTCGAGGCGCAGAAGGAAATACAGCTGTTCGCCGAGAGGACGCAGAGGATGTTCGGCTTCGTGCGCGAGCTGCTGGGCACGAAGAACGATGCCGACTTCAACAAACTGTTCAGCCGCATCGAGAAATACGAGGGCATCAGCGACAACATGGAGATTGAAATAGCCAAGTATCTCGACCGCGTAAGCGACGCGCACCTTAGCGACGAGACCAAGGCCAAGATACGCGCCATGCTGCGCGAAATATCCGAAATAGAGAGCATCGGCGACAGCTGCTACAACATTGCACGCACAATCAGCCGTAAGGCGAGGGGCAAGGAGGACTTCACCGAGCGCCAGTACGAGCACCTGCACCAGATGTTTGAGCTTACGGACGACAGCCTCACGCAGATGAACGTGATGCTCGCGGGCCGCAAGGACAAGCTTGACGCCAACCGCTCGTTCAACATCGAGAACGAGATTAACAACTACCGCAACCAGCTGCGCAGCCAGAACATCAACGACGTGAACGCCCACGAATATACCTACGCCATCGGGACAATGTACATGGACATCGTTTCGGAATGCGAGAAGCTGGGCGACTATGTAATCAACGTTGTCGAGGCGCGCATGGGCACAAGGCAGAAGGAGGCGTAGGCAACCGCCTGGCTGACAGAGGCTTACGTCCGCAAGCAGCCCCATGTAGCACCCTCTGCACAGCCGCAGGCCTGCAGGCGTTTTACAAAAGGCCACCTTTTACACGCTAAAAGGTGGCCTTTCGCATTGCAATACACGGCCTTTCGGAAGGCGAAAGACGGCCTTTTAAAAAAACGTCAGGCAAAGACAATATTGTCACTTTTGTCTGCAAAAGTGTCCGACTTAACCTTTTTACACAAAAAAAGGAGCGAAAAACTATTTTAATATGAAAAGTTTTCATACCTTTGTACCTGTATTTTACCATTATCATAACCGTAATGAAACATTGTTGCAAAATCCTGTTGGCGCTCGCAACATGCCTCGCAACGGCGGACGCCATGGCAACCGACAAGGAAGAATACCTGCCTTACGGTAATATGAACAGCTGGACAATCAGGAAAATAAAGGAGTCCGGCGTAATAGGCGGCGACACGAAGACCCTCTACGAAGTAGGTCCCAACCGCACAATCACGGGCAACACGCCCTACACCAACGGCGGAGGCTCGCCCTGGGGCACGTCTAACGTGATGGCGAAGGTGATGGGCGTAGTCAAGACCAACAACTCCGTGTACCGCGACAAGCACGGTTCGGGCTACTGCGCCAAGCTTGAAACGCACATCGAGAAGGTGCGCGTGCTCGGCCTGATGAACATGAAAGTGCTGGCCGCAGGCTCGCTGTTCCTCGGCGACATGAAAGAACCTATCACCGGAACGAAGGACGGCCCGAAGGCCATGAACAACGGAATACACTTCACAAAAAGGCCGAAGGCCCTGAAGTTCGACTATATGTTCAAGGCCGCCGGCACGGCAAACAGGGTGAAACAAAACGGTTTCAGCAGCGGAAAGACCGTGGCCGGACGCGACTACGCCGTATGCGTGCTCTTCCTCCAGAAGCGTACCGAAGACGCCGAGGGCAACATCACCGCAAAACGCGTTGGCACGATGGTGGTAAGATACGGCAAGAGCACCGGCGGATGGGTGAACGGGGCGACATACGAAATCCTATACGGAGACATACGCAACAACCCGCACTACAACGCCGCGACAATGGGGCTGCGCTCGACCGACTACGCGCGCAACAGCAAAGGCAAGAGCGTGCTGGTAAAAGAGACGGGATGGGCCTCGGCGAACGAGACCCCCACACACCTCATGCTGCAATTCTCGTCGAGCCACGGCGGAGCATACATCGGCTCGCCGGGCAACACCCTGTGGGTTGACAACATCAGATTAGTATATTGAGAACAACAAGACTACAAACAATGACACGACTGCTACTCGCCGCCTTACTGATGCTTTGCACCGTCAAGGCAGAGGCCGCCGCGCCAACTTACGAACTACCGGACACCGCAACAGTACAGAACGGAACGCCGGCAGACTCGGTTAAAAAGAAAAAAGGACTGATAAACTGGGTGCTGAACTACCTCAACAACACCAACAAGAACAAAAGCAACAAGAAATTCGACTTCAGCGTGTTGCCCGGCCCGCACTTCAGCAGCGACACGGGACTGGGCCTCGGCATCATCGGCATGGGCCTTTACCGGCAAGACAGGCGCGACACCATCTCGCAGCCGTCGAACGTCTCAATATTCGGAGACATCACAACGAAAAGCTCATACACCGTCGGCATATTCGGCACCCACGTCTTCCCATACGACAGGGGACGCATTGACTACGAGGTGGCGGCCAACTACTTCAAGGAAAGTTTCTGGGGAATAGGCTACGAAATGGCCAACAACGACGACAACGAGGGCACGATGAAACGATGGAAAATAGGCGCGAAGGCCGACTTCCTGTGGCAAGTGGCGCGCAACGTATTCATCGGCCCGTCGCTGACATACGACTTCGCCGACATCATCGAGATTGACCGGCCGGAGCTGCTGGCAGGCCAGGACAAGCACGTATGGAACATAGGCATAGGCTTCTCGTTCGCATACGACACACGCGACGTCATGACACGCCCCTCACGCGGCGTCTACATCAATCTGAAACAACTGTTCCACCCGAAGTTCCTGAGCAGCGGCTACGCATACACCACTACCGACTTCCGCTTCAACACATACGGAAAGCTGTGGCGAGGAGCCGTCATCGGAGGCGACCTTCGCGGCACGCTGAACTTCGGCAACCCGTCGTGGGCGACGATGGCGCTGCTCGGCAACTCGTCGACCATGCGCGGATATTACAAGGGAAGATACCGCGACAAGCACATACTGCAGACCCAGGTGGAGCTGCGCCAGCACATCTGGAAAAGGAACGGAGTGGTAATCTGGGGCGGACTGGGCACGGTATTCCATAAGTTCAGCGCCATACGGGGCGAGCGTTTGCTGCCAAACTGGGGCATAGGCTACCGCTGGGAGTTCAAGAAAAACGGCAACGTGCGCCTGGACTACGGCTTCGGCAAAAGGGGAATGCAGGGCTTCGTGTTCAACATCAACGAGGCGTTTTAGCCCATCCCAGCTCTCCCATCCCTCCCTGTCCACCCAAAAACAACTTGAAATGAAACAACTTAAAACCATACTTCATGGCTGCGCCTCAGCGCGCAGCCTGTTTTTTGCAACCATCGCGGTGCTCGCCCTGCCCAACATTGCGCTCTGCTTCACCGAAAGGATGAGCCTTATGGCCGACATTACGAACGTAGTGCTGCCCACGGCTGCGGTGTGGCTGCTGATGACTCTCAACCGCTGTCCGGGCAAAATGGTGTGGTGGCTGTTCATATTGGTGTTCTTCGCCGCCTTCCAGCTTGTGCTGCTATACCTCTTCGGGCACTCAATCATCGCCGTGGACATGTTCCTCAACGTGGTGACAACCAATCCGGGAGAGGCTTTCGAGCTGCTTGACAACCTCATTCCGGCAGTGTTCGGCGTGGTGATAGTCTACGTCCCGCTGCTCATAATGGCCGTCGTTTCCATACGCAGAAGGCAGTGGCTGGAGCACGGTTTCTTGCTCAAGCAGCGTCGCTATGCCGCCATAACGGCAGCCGCAGGCCTGCTGTCGCTCGGCGTAACGTATGCCACTGACAGGGAATACCGCGCCGAACTCGACCTGTATCCTGCCAACGTGTTCTACAACTTGGGGCTGGCCGTAGAGCGTACTGCCGACACCAACGCCTACGCCGAGACCTCGGCGCACTTCACCTTCAACGCAAAGGCCACCCACGCGGCCGACGAACGCGAGGTGTATGTGCTCGTAATAGGAGAAACGGCGCGTGCATGCAACTTCAGCCTGTTCGGCTACGGACGCGAGACAACGCCGCGAATGGCAGGCATGAAGGGGATTGTGGCGTTCCCGAAGGCCGTCACTCAGTCGAACACCACTCACAAGAGCGTGCCCATGCTGCTGTCGGCCGTGTCGGCTGAGGACTTCAACAGCATATACACTCAGAAGGGAATAATCACCGCCTTCAAGGAAGCCGGCTTCCATACGGTGTTCATATCCAACCAAAGACCCAACCGCTCGTTCATCGACTTCTTCGGAGAAGAGGCCGACGAGTGGACATTTATTAAGGAGCGCAACCCCGAAGCGGCGGCCATCGGCGACGAAGCCATGCTGCCTGAAGTGGCAAAGACGCTTGCCAAAGGGCGCCAGAAGGAGTTTATTGTGCTCCACATGTACGGCTCGCACTTCAACTACCGCGAGCGTTATCCGCGCCAGGCGGCCTTCTTCAAACCTGACGACGCCACCGAAGCGAAGGCCAAGAACCGCGAACAGCTTGTCAACGCGTATGACAACACGATACGCTTCACCGACAGTTTTATTGCCGAACTCTCGGCGATGCTCGGCAAGACTGGCGCGCAGTCGGCACTGCTCTACACATCAGACCACGGCGAAAACATCTTCGACGACAGCCGCCGCCTCTTCCTGCACGCGTCGCCCGTGCCGTCATACTACGAGCTTCACGTGCCGCTCGTCGTCTGGATGTCTGACAGCTACCGGCAGGCATACTCCCAGATAGAGACCGCCCTCAGGGCGAACAGCGGCAAGCGCATAGCCACCAGCGCATCGGTGTTCCACACGATGCTCACCATCGCCGGCATAGAAACGCCCCTGCGGCGCGACAGCCTGTCAACGGCCAGTCCACAGTTCACCGTCACTCCCTGCCTCTACCTTGACGACCATAACAACGCTGTGCCCACAAGCAAGCTGCTGCGGAGCGAAAAAGACTTCGAGAAGTTTAAGGAAGCGGGGATAGGAATGTGACATAATTGAGAATTGAAAAATGAGAATGGAGAATTATGATTACCTTTTCCCCTTGCAAGGCAATGACAACCTGCAAGTGTAATCATAATTCTCCATTCTCATTTTTCAATTCTCCCTTAAAGGGAAAATCACTCGCCTGAGCCGCTAAGCGGGCTTGCCTGCGTGTACGTGCGTGCTCCAAGCTCCTTGTCGAGCATGTAGATGCCGTAGCCATTGTCCTTTATCATCTTGATGTTGTCGATGATAGTCTTGGCGTTCTCTTCCTCCTCTACCTGCTCGTCGATAAACCACTTCAGCATGCTCTGCGTGGCAAAGTCGTTCTCCTCGTGCGTCAGCGCGTACAGCTTGTTGATGAGCGCGGTAACCTTCTGCTCGTGCTTGAGCGTGCTCTTGAACACGTCGAGGATGCCGTCCCACTCCGTCGGCACGGCATCGATGGGCTTCAGCGTCACGCGGCCGTCACGCGAGTTGACGTAGTTGAACAGAATCTTGGCATGATCCTGCTCCTCCTGGAACTGCACCTCAAACCAGTTTGCCATGCCGGGCTGGCCTACAGAGTGGCAATAAGCAGCCATCGAGAGATACAAATAAGCCGACCACATCTCGGCGTTGATTTGCTCGTTAAGAGCCTCTTCAATCTTCTTGTTAAGCATAATCCTATCTTTTTTAAGTGAATATTCTACCATCCGAACAGCAAAAACAGTGCCAACGCGCCATGTCATGCCACACATGCCACATTTGGCAGACACCAACTTGTAACCGCCTGATAATCAGACACGTTGCAAAAGGCCACCTTTTAGCCTGCAAAAGGTGCCCTTTTGGCGTGCAATTCACGGCCTTTTGGAAGGCAAAAGGCCATCAATTGAAATTCATCCGCAAATCTGTTGGATAAAGATAAGATGCTGATATTCAAGTATTTGTATTATCTTGTATGT
>USHW01000008.1 GCA_900554545.1 uncultured Prevotella sp.
AAACCGCTGTTTGAGAAGTAAAGGTAAAAATGTGTCTTGCCGTCGGTTTCCTCGCGCTTCACCACCGACGGCGCCCACGAGGCTATTATCCACGGGGCTATGCTGTCGGTTCGTATCAATCCGTGGTATGTCCAGTTAACCATGTCGTCGGTAGACATCATCGCTATCGACTTGATTTTCTCGTATGTGTTGCGTCCGTCACGGCCTACGGCCTCGTATTGCTGCTGGTCGTTGGTTGCGTAGACATACAAACGGCCGTCGTATTCGACGGCCGTTGGGTCTGCGGTAAATGTGAAGTCAAGCAAAGGGTTGCCGTGCCCTTGCGCCAGCTTCGGCGACACTTCGGGCACTATAGGCATGTACTTGAAGTAGTCGAAGTATGCCCGGGCGTCGCCTTCGGCAAAGAGTCCGATGTAAACGCCGGTGAAGCCGCCGTTGGTTTCAGAGCTTAGGTAGCGCGTGTTCATGCGTCCGGCCTCGGTGTAGTGTGTCCCGTCGGTGGAGTATTGCAGCGAGTAGATGTCGGCGTCGCCCTTCACGCGCAGGTAGACCGTAGCGTCGCCCACCTCGCATACGTCCTTCTCGTGGCACAGTTCGCCCACGCGGTAGCGCACTTTCAGCCTGCCTCCGCTTACGTACAGGTCGTAATGCGCCCATGTGCAGTAATATACTGTGATGCCGGCGTTGCCCTTGCCCGTGGCCTGCATCGATGTGCCGGCCTGGAACTGGATGTCTTCCTGGCGGCGTCCGACGAACGACGGCTGGCCGTAGTCGTCAAGGCGCGTGCCGCTTCCTGTGATACGGAGGAAACCTTTGCGCTCGGTCAGCGAGTAGTTTGCGCTCACGGGGCGGCCTATCCAGTTCCATTCGACGCCTAACTGCGCGTTGTTGAAATCCCAGTCTGCCGTGTTTTTCAGTGGCACTTGCGGCAATGTGGGCACGTCTTTCATGTCAAGGTCTATGGTTCCGTCGCCGTTTACTACCGGCCATCCTTCACTGTTCCACTTCACCGGGGCAAGGAACGTCTCGCGTCCCAGAACGTGGTGGCTGCCGCTCTGCGTGCGGAAACCGAGGCAAACCAGCCACCACGAGCCGTCGTGCGCCTCAACCATGTCGGCATGTCCTACTCCCTGGATGGGGTTAAGCTCGGCGTTGTGGTTGATGTGGGTCAGGATGGGGTTGTCAGGACACCCCTCGTAAGGGCCTTCTATGCTGCGGCTGCGCGCTATGGTTACCTTGTGGCCGTACTCCGTTCCGCCTTCGCTAATCATCAGGTAGTACCATCCGTCGCGCTTGTACACGTGCGGTCCTTCGGGAAAACGGCCTCCTGTGCCGCCCCAGATGCGGCGCGACTCGGTCAGCTGTTCGCCTGTTTTGGGGCTGATTTCACACAGCCAGATGGCTCCGTCGGGGTTGCTCACCATGTAGCACTTGCCGTTCTCGAAGTAGAGCGACGGGTCGATGCCGCCCTGCTTGAACCATACCGGCTCTGACCACTTGCCTCTTGGGTCGTCGGTGTACACAAGGAAGTTGCCCTTGCCTGAGTTGTTGGTGGTTATCATGTAGAAAGTGCCGTTGTCATAGCGTATTGTCGGCGCATAGATGCCGCCCCAGATGTTGCCGCCCTTGATGTCGAGCTGCGACTTGCTGGTGAGCACATGCCCTATCTGTTCCCAGTGTACAAGGTCGCGGCTGTGGAAGATGGGCACGCCGGGATAATACTCGAACGAGCTGTTTACAAGGTAATAGTCTTCGCCTGCACGGCAAATGCTCGGGTCAGGATGGAACCCTTTGATTACGGGATTGCTGTAACCTGTGGCCGCCATGCCTACTACGGTGCAGCATAATGCGGCAATAAAAGATAGTATTTTTTTCATAAAGCGTATATGTTAAGGTTGTTCATGATGCTTACGGGGTGCGTTTTTCCACTTTTGCAAAGTTATTCAATATTCCGTTTTGGCATGTGTACAAATGTAAAAGGATGGTGGTGCTTGTGTTGCTGCGTGTGCATTGATGTTTCAAAGGTGTGCACAGATGTGTACAGCAACGGCTTAAGCCTTTGCGTATAGGCGTGTGTGTCCATTCAAACAGCCTTCAATTGATAGGTGAAGGCTGCCGTTTGGTATAAAGGTCAGGTTCGTAAAATATTGTGGTTCTTGAAGGTAAGCTGAACAGGTAAGCCCACTTTCCGGTCATTCAAGCATCAGGTGGCAGGCTGTCAAAGGGCAATGGGTGCTGTCACTGTTCCAGACTGTCACAGTGGACAGTCTGAATGTCTGTACTTTTTGCTTTTGTTTGTTATTGTGTCGGCTTAACGTTTCTTGCACTGGTCGTACCATTCGAGCAGCAGACCGCGCGGCACTCCGTTGCTGACAGCTGCGTCGAGGGCTTTCTTTGCCTCGCTTCTGCGTCCTTGCTGGATTAGGATTTCCACCTTTGACACAGTGTAGTCCTTGTTCCCCGGGTCGCGTTTCAGGGCTTCGTCAAAGTCGAAGAGCGCAGTGTCATACATCTTCATGTCCTTCTCTAATTCTGCTCTTGCGGCATAGGCGACTGCATTGTCCGGGTGGATTTCAATCAGGTTGTTCAGCTGGTCGAGTGCTTTGTTGGGGCTTTCTAACTTTATATAAGTATAGGCTAATCCTAACCTGGCCTCCGCATTGTCGGGTGACAGGCTTAGAAACCTCTCGTAATCGTTCTTGGCAAGTTCGTAACGGCGCAGGTTGTTGTTGGCGTATGCCCGGTAATACAGGGCGGACAAGTTGTTCTTGTCTTTCTCCAAAACCTGTCCGCATACATCTATGGCGTCTTTCCATTCAAGCAGTTGCAGGTTTACAGCTGCCTTGCTTAGCAGCAGGCGGATTGAGTTGGGTTCAAGTTTCAGCTGTTTGTTCACAACTTCCAATGAGTCGCGCCATTGCTTGAGCGACTGTGCTGCGGCGGTTCCGGCCGTCATTGCCAGTACCGCTGCCAGCAAAACTGTTTGTTTCAGGTATGCTTGCACTGCCTTGTATCTTATCTGGTAGTATAAAAATTAAGAGTTAAGGAAGTACGTGCGGCGTGAATACGCCTGTGCGTATGGCTTCCTTAACTCTTTTATTTTGTGTGGAACTAACTGTTATTCGTTGTTTTCAGCGTCAATGGCCTTGATTTTTTCGCGCACAAGGTTCATGTCGTCTTTCAGCTTTTGTACCTTGCGGTTCATTTCGTCAATGAGCGAATTGCCTTTCTTGCTTGATGCATTGAGGAATCCCATGTTGTTTTCGTAAGTCTGGATTTCCTGCTTCAGCTGTTCGTAGCGGCGCATAAGGCGTGCGCGTTCGTTGTCAAGTGCATCGACACCTTTCTCTGCCACGTTCTTCAGGTTGTTTCTGAACTTGTCCAAGCGGCGGCGTGCTGTTGTCACATTCAGCTCTTTGTAGAGACGGTCGAGAATGTCGTGGTATTCCTTGTAGACGTTGTCCTTCTCTTTGAAGGGCACGTGTCCGATGGCGTTGTACTGGTCAACGAGTTCGCGTACCTTTTCCTGTATGTCGTCTGCGGCGTCGTCTGCCAGTTTTTTCAGCTGTGCGATGATGTCGCGTTTCTTTTCAAGGTTGGCGCGTTCTTCCGTGCGTGTACCGGCATTGGCGCTGTTACGGGCATCGAAGAAGTGGTTGCATGCGGTGAGAAAATCGTTCCACAGCTTGTCGCCAAGTTTCTTGGGCACCATGCCAATGGTCTTCCATTCTTTCTGAAGTGCTACGAGCTTGTCGCTTGTGGCTTTCCAGTCGGTGCTGTCCTGAAGTGCCTGTGCCTGTTCAACGAGGGCTTTTTTCTTCTCGGCATTTTCCGAAAACTTCTGCTTCAAATCCTTGAAGAACTCAGCCTTACGGCCAAAGAAGTCGTCGCATGCGGAGCGGAAGCGTTCAAAAATCTTGACGTTCATCTTCTGGGGAGCGAAGCCGATGGTCTTCCATTCTGCCTGAATGGCGATTATTTCCTTGGTCTTCTTGTCCCAGTCACCGGCGTTCTTGACTTCCTCCTTTGCTATTTCCTCCACCTTTTCACATAGTGCGGTCTTCTTGGCGAGGTTGTCTTCCTCCTTTGAACGCAGTTCTTCAAAGTGTTGCTGGTGGCGTTTGTTTATTACAGTAGAGGCCGCTTTGAAGCGTGTCCACATCTCTTCGCGCAGCTCTTTCGCAACGGGACCGGTCTCGCGGTATTCCTGATGCAGTTTCTGCAGCTGGTGGAAAGCGCTTATTACGTCGCTTTCGTCGGCCAGTTTTTCGGCTGCCTCGCAAAGGTGTGTCTTTATTTCGAGGTTCTTCTTGAAGTCGTATTCGCGTGCCTCGTTGTTCAGTTTTAGCAGGTCGTAGTATTGTTCAACGTACAACTGGTAGTTGCGCCACAGCTCGTTGGCTTTTTCCGCCGGAACGAGTTTTATGTCCTTCCATTCCTGCTGGAGCTTCTTGAAGTCCTGGTATGACTTGTTCGCCTCTTCGGGCGATGTCGCCATGGCCTTGATTTTCTCTATTATGTCGAGCTTTTTCTTGAGGTTTTCCTGCTTCAGCCGTTCCTGTTCAAGGAATATTTTTGCGCGTTTTTCCTTGATGACGCTCATCTCCGCCTTGAATTCGTTTTCGTCTTCGTCGGGCGTAACCTTGTATCCTTCGGGGTCGCCGCCGGCTTCGATGTATGCTTTCATGTCGGCTTCCCTCTCGGCGAAGTGCAGTTTGTAGAACGTCGTCTTGAGGTATTCCACTTCGTCTTTTTGCGGGTCGTCGTCGTTGTTGGCTATTTCCTTCAGCCTTTCTATCACCTCTTTCTTGGTCTTGTACACCTTCTTGGGCTCTGGTGCTTCTTCGGCTGCCGTGCCGGTAGCCTCGGCAGCAGTTTCAACAGGAGCTTCGGCGGCTTCGCCGTTGGTGATGTTAGTGCTGTCGGTATCCGTCTTTACACTGTTTTCGGCCGGAGCCAGGTTCAGTTCTTCTGTTTTCTCTTGACCGAGAGTGTTTTCTTGAGAGTCCATCATTCTAACTTTTTTATTAGTTAATGAATCGGTTTTCCATGTTCCTTTATAGGTGTGCAAACTTAAATAAAATTATTGTAAACGCCTAAAATATTTTTGAAAAACTTGCCTTTTCGTGTCTAAATGAGCCGCTTGTGGCGGAAAATCCACCATGAAATGCCTGAAATCAGTACTGACACAACTATCGCGATGAGGAAGCCGAACCTGTTGGTTTCCATGCCGTTTACCAGGTTCATTCCGAATATGCTTGATATCAGCGTGGGGAACATCAGTATAATCGACACCGAGGTGAGCGTACGCATTACGGTGTTCATGTTGTTGTTGATGATGCTCGAATACGTGTCCATCGTCGATTCGAGAATGTCAGAGTATATGTTCGTTGTCTCCCGTGCCTGGCTCATCTCGATGTTCACGTCTTCGATTAGGTCGGCGTCAAGCTCGTCCACTTGCAACTTGAACTTCAGTTTGGCAAGAAGATTCTCGTTGCCGCGTATTGACGTGATGAAGTAAGTCAGCGAGTCTTGCAGCCTCGACAGGCCGATAAGCGACTCGTTGTTCACTTCGCGGTCGAGGTTGCGCTTGGCTTTCTCTATGAGGTTGTTGATTTGTTTCAGCCGTTTCAGATACCATACGGCCGACGACAGGAACAGGCGGAATATCATGTCCACGTAGTCGGTGAAGCCTTCGCCGCGCTTCTGCTGGTAGCTTACGAAGTCAATCATCATGTTTGTCTCGTGGAAACACACCGTGATGGTTACGTCGCGCTTGTGTATGATGCCGAGCGGCACAGTGGTGTACGGCGTGCGCGAGCGTATTTCCTTGACAAACGGTATACGCAGGATTATCAGCATCCAGCCGTCGTCATACTCGTAGCGGGCACGCTCGTCGTTGTCGCTGATGTCGGAAAGGAAATAATCGGGAATCTTGAATTCTTCTTCAAGAAGACGCTGGTCGTCTTCGGTCGGACATGTCACTTGTATCCAGCAGTTCGGCTCCCACTGGCCAATCTGCTTCAAACCCTTGTTGGTGTTCCAGTATGTTCTCATTTGCTAATCCTCCGAAAATGTTATGCTTGGTGGGAAGACCGCTCCTGAGAGACATGCCTCCTCACTTTACAGGTTCATCTTTTCCGCGTGATAGTCGTCCATATAAGTTTTGAATTTCCGTTTTGCGCTGCAAAGATAGTGCAAAATTTCGGTTAAGCGAAGTGAAAGGGAAACTTTTTCACTTTCATGAGTGTGAGAAATTTATTAAAACCGAGTGAAATGCAAAATAAAACGGTTGAAAATAGTTTTAATTTTGCATTTTCTGGATAGCAGTATTGCAGCCTTTTTCAGAAGGGTTATGGCTGGCTGTTTTGTAAAAGGTAGTCTTTTACATGCCAAAAGGCCATCAATTGCACGTTAAAAGGCCATCTTTTGCATGATAAAAGATGGCCTTTTGTATTGCGTTGTGTATCAAGCGGTTACACGTACAACCTGTCAAACAGTTCCAATTGTGTTGGATGGACTTGTAGTTTTTCGTTTTTCGGCGTATCGCAAGAACTGAGTTCCCCTTCAATTGCATATTTGTTGTCAGGGTCGGTGATGTCGGCGACCGACCTTGCAATGTGCCACATGAATACAGGAGGCACGGCGTTGCCTATCGCCCGGTATTTTCTGCAATCGCTTACGGATGAGAAATCGAACGTGTCTGGAAACGATTGTATTCTTGCGCATTCATCAGGAGTTAGCCTCCTGTACCTTTCGTGTATCTTCAATACGGGGTCGGTAGAGTTCAGGCTGACCTTTGCGAGGTGCGCGCTTATCGTGTTGCAGGGTTCGTTTACGTTCTGGGCACGTCCCTTATTCATTTTTTCTTTCACCAAAAGCATACCTTTCACGGCCTTGTCGCTGAAGAACCACTTGTCGTTTTTGTCTGCATCGGGGTCAAGGACTTCCTTCAATGAAACCTTTGTCTTTGCTGTGACAGGTGTCGGGAAATCAAATCTTTCATAGTCGCCGGCATCTCTGAAGCCAACGATAATTACGCGCTCACGCTTCTGTGGCACACCATAGTCTGACGTGTTGAACAGCTTGAACTTGACATTGTATCCAGCATTGCCGAACTCTTTTATTATCAATGGGAATGCTTTTCTTTTGTTTGCTGACAACAGTCCTTTTACATTCTCAGCTATGAAAGCCCTCGGCTTTTTTGCCTTGAGTATTTTCACCATTTCGAAAAATAGCATTCCCCTCTCGTCTTTATAGCCAAGACGGGGAGGGTTTTGTGCCGATATGGAGAAAGACTGGCAGGGGAAGCCTCCAGTCAGGATGTCGAAATCTGGCAAGCTGTCAATGTCTATTGTGCGTACATCTTTTATTTCGCACTTGTGTCTGAAGTTGCTGTTGTATATTTTAGTGCAATATGGGTCGTTGTCAACGGCATATACAATGTCGAACGGCAGTTCCGGGTATTGGCTTCCCAAATAACTGAAACCGCCGGTCATGCCATAATCCATGCCTCCGCAGCCGCAAAACAGTGAAACGACTTTCATTCTTGCCATATCAAAAGCTTTGTTTTTTCACATTCGGACACGTTGAAACTTATCTCCGCGCCGTTCCTCGGTGTCATGCTTATCTTGTCTTTTTTATACATCCCGACCGGGTTCTGGAGAACGTAAACAACCATCTCTTTCCTTGAAATCATAAGTCTGTAAACAAAATAACGGTCGTTAAGCGTGCTTGCCGTATCCCATTCATTGGGTGTCATGTGGAAAGAGTAAAAGTTGATAGGCTTGTTGCTGACGGTTGTTTTTACCTCGATATATCTTTTCCTTTGGTCAAGCTCTACGCTTTGGATGTCGTATCCTACGGCAAGTGCTGTCGGTATTTTCTTTATAAGGTGCAGCAAGTCTTCGCGTCCGCCTTCTTTTACACGTACTTTCTCGTGCCCGATTATTAATGTCTCGCCTAAGTCGCCGATTTCTTTCGTGCTCGACGAGTTGATGACTTCCTCTATCTTCTTTGTTATAAGTTGCAGATAGTCTGGCTCGCTCCATTCTTCTTGGACGTAGTTGCCAATGTCCGTATTGAATAATTTAGAGTCAAGTCCTGTGTTTACGTATTCAAACCATTGCGGCTCAATTGAAGCGATGGCTTTAATGTCGGCATTTCTGCCATAGGCATTGTCGTATTCATGAAAGCTCTCTTTGCTGTTTATGATTGCCAATATCGTTTCGTTCTCGGCTCTGTTGAGATAATAATAGTTGTGGCTTTCCCTCAAAAGGTTGGCCAACACCATGTAGTCGAGAATGTCGCCGGCGTACCTTATGATGTCTCCGGCCGACTGATATCGCATCTTCTGCTGGCGGTTGCTCACGATGAGGTCAATGACTTCTCTTACATTTCTGTTGTCTCTCGTCACCCTTAAATCGTTGAATATGCAATGCGTGGCCTCGGCCTTGCTTATGCCGAGCGGTTTGCCGGTGTATTCGTCGGCTTCATGCAGCAGTTTCAGAATGTATTGTGCCGGCTTGAATCTTATCCCGGCATCGATCATTTCTTTTGCATATTTGGCCTTGATGTGCCCTCCCGGATATTGGAATTTCAGCAAGAAGAACTTGAAGAACTGTATAAGGTCTCCGCTTGAAGCCAGAAATTCCGCAATGTTTCCTGTCTTTGTGGTGCCTTTTGCCTTGTCTTCAATGTAGAAACCGAACAGCGCCGCTATTTCTGTCCGCCAGTTTTGTATTGTCTTGTCAGTAGCGGTTTCGTTTCCGGGATAAATCCTTATCGCCTCCGATACACTCTTATTATATTCTTTTATCGGTGCTTCGCCAATGTTGTTGCATACGTTCGCCATGTAGAACAGAACGTTCTCAACATCGTTCTTGAACCTTGGACGCACATGATGGAGCCTGAAATAATATTCTTCAGGCACTTCGTAGGTGTCTTTTTGCACGTTTCTGTCGGGTGTGGCGGTTATTGTCTTATTGTCTAAATGTTCTGCAAGTCTTGTTGCAATGGCTTTTGCCAACAGTGGCGGAACGGCGTTCCCAACCTGCTTGTACTGGCTTGTTTTGCTGCATTTGAATATGAAACTGTCAGGGAACGACTGTATCCGTGCCGACTCCCTTACCGTAGGGATGCGGTTGTATTGGTAATGGAAATGGTGCCTGTGCCCTGTGTCTATGGTCATGCTGGGCTTTTTGCTGTTTATGCGCGTCCAGGCAATGTGCACTTTCCTTGTTTGTTGCAGGTCTTGCGGCAGGTCTTTATAGTTTCCCCCGTCAGGTACGAGGGCGATGATGTCTTTTGTTTTCTGCTCATGTTCGGTCACGTCATGGTTGTATATGCCAAGGCTTCCGGCTCGCATGAATTCCTGATACACGCTTTTCGGAGCCGACGTATAGTCCTCTCCGTCTGCCAATGAATGTTCGGGCAGGTCAGAAAGGGCCTCCCATGATGTCACTTTGGGGCTTTGCAGCTTGTCGGGAAAGATGTATTCCTTACCGTCTTTCATCCCGACAAACACCGCCCTGCGGCGGTTTTGGGGCACTCCGTAGTCTGAGGAGATTAGCACTTTGTGGACGACTTTGTAGCCTAACCCTTCAAAGTCGCTGACAATGGCGTCTCTTATAACGCCGTTTCCTATACTTAATATGTTGGGTACGTTCTCCATGACAAACGCTTTGGGTGAGAATGTCTTGACAAATTCCACAAAGCTTTTGTATAGGCGGTTGCGCGTGTCGTTGACATCGCGTTTCCCCGCGACGGAAAATCCTTGGCATGGAGGGCCGCCGATGATGACGTCTACATTATGTATGTCGTACTGTTTTTTTATCTCTGACGGATTTAATGCCGAAATGTCGGCGCATAAGGTTCTTGCTCCGGGGCGGTTGAAGGTGTATGTTGACAGCGCGTCCTGCCAGTTGTCAATGGCCAAAAGACTCTCGTAGCCTGCCATTTCAAACCCTAATGACAGTCCGCCGCACCCGGAAAAAAGGTCGATGAATGTATGTCTTGTTTTACTGTTGTACATGATTGAACGTTCTTGCAAAGGTAATTTAAAGTTGCCAAAGCAACAAGATATTCGTGATTTATTTTTTTCCCGGCGTTTGATTGAGTATGCTCCTCACGTTGGAATGTTTGCGGTCGGAAACCGTCCTGAAACCAACGACTTTGCAATATGCCGCAAATCGCATTGCAAAAGGCCGCCTTTTAGCGTGTAATAGGCGGCCTTTTGGCGTGCAAAACGTGGTCTTTTGCAGGCGTGTTTGCAATGTATTGACAGTCAGGAGGTTACGTATGGGGTCGCATTGGTGCTGCTGCGGTATCCGAAACGTATGCAGATGCTTGTCAATATACGTATATCCTGTATTCGTTTATGCCGCCTGCGCCGCCGTTTACGGTGCAGGGCAGGTATTCAAGTGCGCTTATTTCGTGTTCCGTTCCCATGTCGATAACGAGCAGGTGGGGCGCGGCCTTGCCCGGCGCGGTGCTCCAATAGGTTGATTCTTGCAGGTCGAACGCCTTGTCGCCGGTGTGGTTTCCTCCGTCAATGTCTTCGCTGTCGGCGTATGATGTGCTCCAGTTGCTGCGGTCGATGCGCGTTCCGTCAGAGCCTTTTGCATGTACTTCGGCTATTGACACGGCGTTTCCGCCGCCGTGTGCGTTGAGGCATTCAATGGCAATATACCGTCCTTTGGCAGGCGAGCCGAACCCTATTGTCTGCCATCCGCGCTTGTCCGCCATCCTGCCCGACGCCGCTATGACCGCCTTTTTCAGGTCGGGACGGCTGCCGGAAGTGCCGTTGCGCAGGTCGTTCTCAAGCTGTAGCTTGTCTAATTCGGGCTTGTCCTGTCCCCGGACAACGGCACGCCGCGGCCCGATAACGTCGAGTACTACTATCTCGTTGCGCCCTTTCTTCAGCCAGCAGCCCGGCACGTAGAGCGTCTGTTGCGGTCCTATGCTCCAGAAACGGCCTATGGCGTGTCCGTTGACGTACACCTGTCCCTTGCCCCATGACTCCATGTTGAGGAACGTGTCGCCGGTTTTGTCAAGGTTGAAGTAGCCGCGGTAATATCCGGCAGTCTTCATGTCGTCGTCAGTATAGGCTGGCATCTCCGTGCCGCATATCGTCATCTGCTCTTTTTCAGGCGTCTTGGCGTGTCCGCGTTCGAGCGAGTCGTGACGGCTTTGCAGCATGAACGCCGCTTCCGCACGGGCGTAGTCGTCGGGTATGCGGAAGTGCGCCCAGCGGTCAAAGGTGTGTATCGCTTCGCATTTGTCTGTCTTTTCGGTGAGCGTAACCTCTCCCGTCAGTCCCTTGCTGTCCTTTATCGCGCGTCCGAAGTTAATCCTTCCCATGCCTTCTACCAGTACAGCCAGTGTGGAATGTTTGGGTATCGGCGGCAGTGTTATCGACTTTTCGCCTTTCAGGCGGTTCACCGTTCCGGCGTATTTGCCGTTTACGAACACCCTGCCATAGTCATGGCAGCCGTCCAACAGGAGCGTGCTTGGCGCGTGGGTTTCGGGCAACGAGGCGCAGTATAGCATCTGTCCCCAGCCCATGTCCATGTTTTCAAACGTGCGCAGGCCGCCAACATATATGCTGTCAGTGCCCAACATGAGCTGCGCGTGCTCGCTGAGCGTCACCTCGGGTATGGTTATAAGCGGTGCGGCTGGCTGCGGAACGTCGGGCAGGGGACTGTCGGCGTATTTCCGCATGACGTCCCTCAGCTTGTAAAACTTCTCCGTAGGCTGGCCGTATTCATTGATTGGAGCGTCATAGTCGTATGAAGTCACGTCGGGAGCGAAGCCCGGTGAGTTTGCTCCGGCCCAGTGTCCGAACGACGTTCCGCCGTGAGTCATGTACAGAGAGAACGATATTCCTTTAGACAACATCTCGTCAATTCCGGCCACCATGTCGTCTGCCGGGCGCGTCTCATGCCGTGCCCCCCACTTGTCAAACCAACCACTCCAGAACTCGGAACACATCAGGGGCGATGTGGGTCGCAGCTCGCGGAGGCGGCTGAACTGGTCGTCGATGTTGGAGCCGGTGCCGAAGTTCATCGTCCAAACAAGGTCGTCAAGGCCGTTTTTGGTGAAGTTGCTCGCCCAGTCACACTGGAACAGCGTGACATCTCCGAACCCGGCGCGGCGTACAATGTCGCGTATCGCGCTGACGTAAGCCTTGTCCTCGCCGTAAGAACCATACTCGTTTTCAACCTGAACCATAATTATCGGGCCGCCGTTCTGTATCGTCAGCGGTGCAAGTTGCTTCCCTACTTCGTTCATGAACAGACTGACGCGCTCCATGAAGTAAGAGTCTTGCTCGCGCAGGCGTATGTCTTTTTTCTTGAGAAGCCACCAGGGAAGGCCGCCCATTTCCCATTCGGCGCAGACGTATGGGCCGGGACGCACGATGACATACATCCCGTTTTTCTGCGCAAGGCGGCAAAACTCGGCGATGTCGTTCTGCCCCGTGAAGTCGAAAACGCCTTCGCGCTGCTCGTGCAGGTTCCAGAACACATACATGCAGATGGTGTTCATACCCAACGCACGGCACATCCTGATGCGGTGTTCCCAGTATTCGCGCGGTATTCTGGGGTAATGCAGCTCGGCGGCTTTTACTATAAAGGGCTTGCCGTCGAGCAGGAATGTACCGTTGCCTGTGGTGAACGTGCCGCCGTTTTGCGGCGCGCTGTATGCCGCAAGGCCGACAGCCAGTGCGGCTGCGACGACGAGCTGACGTAAGAATGATGCTTTTCCCATGGCCTTGATGTTGTGTATTGTCGTGTTACAGTTGCGTGCATGGTGCTCATGCGCGCGTTCCTTAATATCTTAAATGATGTGCAAAGGTAAGTGTTTTCCGGCAAAACGGCAAGTATGCCGGGCATTTAAGGACGGTTGTACAGCTCTTTTCCGCTGAACCAACGCGACAGTTTCAGCCTGTCCATGACGTAAGCCACGGCAAGACTGCCTGCCAGTACGAACGCGACGGAGAACAAAGTGTAGAGCGTTGCGCTACCGTCGAAGGCGAAGACGGGGACAAACTGCTTGGCGACGATTGTGAACATGGGCGAGAATAGGAGTATTGCGAGCGTGTTAGAGCCGATGAAGCAGGCGGCGCGTTTCACCTTGTCATGCAGCAGGCCGTATATTTCGAGCGCGATGCTTACGGCCAAATAAACCATTGCGACGCCCGTCAGCGTGTCACGGTGCATTTCCTCGGGACTTACGATGCACAGCAACGCGAAGGGCAGGGCGGCCAGCAGCGACGGGCGGAACACTTGCAGAAACTTCAGTCCGGCTTGTCTTATAAGCACGCCGCCGAGGAAATAGATGACGTTTGCCATCTCGACGATGTGCAGCAGGCGCGCGGCCGCGTAGAAGCACAAGCCCAGGAGGCACACGAACGACACCACGCCGAGGCGCGGCCGCAGGCGGTTGACGGCGTAATATATAATGTAGCTCACCATGAGAGTGTGCAAATACCAGTAAGGGCCGAGCGGATGCAGCAGCATCTTTTCGGCGAACAGGGCGGCGGTAAGGTTGTCGATGTGTTCTCGTATGGGCAGGACTGATGCCGAAACGACGTAGCCTGCCTCCATCACGGCATACGGAATAAACAGCCATTTCAGCTTTGACAGCATGTCGCCCATGCCTTTGTCCATGTTGGCAAGATAGCCGGAGATGAGCAGGAAGACAGGCATGTGGAACGTGTAGACCACCTGTTTTGCATAAGGATATTTGTCGCCGACATACACTAAATGGAAAATCACCATCAGGACGATGAACACACACTTCAGGTAGTCTATTTCTTTTACGCGGTTTTTCATGGTGTTTGTCAGCTTGTTATTTGTCGTTAACTTCTGCCGTTGGGCGTGAATATCCTGCGTTTCGTCGATGCAAAGTTAATGCTTTTGCATGTTATGCGGAGCGTTAAGCTGCCGTTTTTAATGATATTTTACGTAAAATGCATGACGGCTGTTTTTGTGCGGCTTTGCAAAAGACGGCCTTTTGCGTTCCAAAAGGCCGTCTTTTACACGCTGAAAGGTGGCCTTTTACACGGTAAAAGGCCACCTTTTGGAAAACCACCTGAAATCAACCCGTAGCAAGTCTTGTGTTAATTGGCCTTGAACGCCTTATAAGCCTTATGGCAAAGGCGTGCCGTGCTTCGTCGCTTTGGCATGATTTAGGTGAATGGTTGCTGTTCTCAGTCGGGCAGAATGGCTACTGACACCGGCGCATAGTCTCCCGGACTGAAGCGGCGCAGGCCGCGTGAAGCCGTTGCAGTTGTGCTGAAACGTGTCGTGCCTCCGAAGTTGTAGAACCGTCCGCCCACGCATTCGGTCGCGCCATACCAGGTGAATGTTCCCAGCATGCGCAGCGGTTCGGGAGTGCCGTTGCCTGCGGTATAGCGCGTCACAGTTGTGCCGTTGAAGGCGTATATGCAACCGTCGGCCACGCCGATGAAGCTTAGTTGTGGGTTGAGAGAGTCTGCCGGGGCGCAGTTTGTGGCCTCAAGCGCGCCGCCTTTCACGGCGTATGCCGTGTGGAAAAGGTCGTCCATGAGCCATGTTGTGCCGTCGCCGTCGTGCGTAACGGCCACGTCACCGAAGTATTCGCCGTGCTCGTTGCTGCCTTCAAGGGTTGCTGTGGGGTTGCCGTCGGAGTCTATGTCGAGGGCGTAAGTTTCTATGGCAGAGCCTGTAACGGCGTAGAGCGTGTTGCCCTCAACGGCCGCCGCCACAGCCGGTGCCGTGCGTAGAGCTGCCGTGAGCCACTGTCCGCCGTCGAGAATGTATACACCTTCCGCGCCGACTATCACGGGCTTGCCGTCCCATATCGCGCCTGCGCCGCTTTCGGGAATGTCGGCGTAGGCCGTCTCTTCACCCGTAGCGGTGTTGTAAGAGCGGAACTCGTAGCTCGGTGTGGTCTGCTGGTAGCCTGTGTCTGTCTGCTTGATAATGCCGCCTCCGTAGTAAATCACATCGCCGTCGGTGAAGTGCAGGCCGGCCGAACCCTCGTTGCCGAGCTGTCCGAGGTCGCTGAACACGACGTTCTGCTTCACCCTGAGCGTGTTGACCGACCGCTCTCCGCCTATGGCGAACTTGCCTTCGGCCACGCCGTCGGCGTCAAATATCACGTATGGATTGAACGTATAATGCTTGCCTTTGTCAACATATCTGGGAGGGTCTTTTACCGGTACGGTGGCGTCGGGGTCTGTGAAAGAGAACGCCGAGCCTATGATTGTAAGCTCTTGCATCGAGCTTGTAGACTCGCGACCGTTGTAAATCTCTACATACACGCCGCCTTCCTTGTAGTATGCCGCCGTGAGCACAACTCCGGGTGCTTCGTCCTTGGTGTTCGCAGGCTGGCGCACTACGATTTGCATGGAGTCGGCCGAGGCCCTTGTTCCGGGTGCTTCGCCGAAGCGGATGTAGCCTATGCGCTCCTTGTCGGTAAGGTTTTTCGCCGCGATAACCTGCACGCTCTCGCCGCCTTTGCCGCCCATCTGCGACAGTTGCAGCCAGTCGGCGCTCGATGTGGCTTCCCACGGCTCGGCTATAGGTACGGTTACGGCCTTCTGTTCGCCGTCAGACGACAGTTGGAACACGTCTTCGTCCACGGGCGGAGGCGTAGGGTCAGGCTCTGTGCCGCCGCCTTCGTCGTCGCTGCATGCGGTGAATGCCAGCATGGCAAACAGGCCGGCTGCCATCAATGGCAATCTTCTTAATTTCTTCATAACTGTATGTGTTTTTATTTGTCGGTATTTTCTTTTTGCAAATAAAACACCTTTTCCAAGAATAGCAATAACGGTTTTCCGTTATTTTGACACGTGGCTATGAATTAAAACATCCTTTGTAGGGACATAATTTATTATGTCCGAACGCCGCGAAGAGGCGTATTCATCAAGCAAAGCAATTGGATACGTTCTTTCAGAACGTTCGGACATAATGAATTATGTCCCTACAGAGAGAGTTGTTTTATGTTTTGTTTGCATCGCTTGGCGGCTGTTTCTGTATTGATTTGTAACCACTTGAAAATCAGTGTGTTATCAAACACCATGCAAAAGGCCGTCTTTTAGCGTGCAAAACATGGTCTTTTATACGCTAAAAGGCCGCCTTTCGCATCGCGAAAGACGGCCTTTTGCAAAACGTTTAGGCATGAGCCTCAATGTCATTTCTCTGGTATCTCTTCCAAAGTCTTAACCAGCAAGTCCCAGAACTTTGTCGTTGAAGGCCAGTGGGCGCGTTCGCTCGGGGTGTGGGGCGACTGCAGCGTCGGGCCGAACGAGCAGATGTCAAGTCCCGGATACTTTGAAAGTATGATGCTGCACTCCAGTCCTGCGTGTACGACTTGCACCTTAGGCTCGTTGCCGAAGAGGTCGTTGTATATCTTGCGCATGCGCTTTATAAGTTCGCTCTTTGTGTTCGGGTCCCATCCTCCGTAAGCTCCGCTGAACTCAACTTTCATTCCTGCCATGTTGAAACAGCTTTCGAGCGATGTGGCCAGCTCGTCCTTCTTTGTCTCGCTTGAGCTGCGCGCCAGTATTTTCACTGCCGCCTTGCCGCCCTCGATGTCAACGATTGCGAGGTTTGATGATGTCTCCACGATGCCGGGTATTGACGGGATGTAACGCCATACGCCGTCGTGCGCCGCGTAGATGGCGTCAACGAGGTTGTCCTGTATCTCCTGCGGCACAACGTTTGCAGGCAGTTCAACGTCTTCAATGACTACTTCGATGTTGCCCTCGATGTCCTTGTACTCGTCGTTGAACGTCTCGCGGTAGTTGTTTACAAGCTCTTCAAGGTCGGCCTTGTTCTCCTTCGGCAGGGTAAGAACAGCCTCGGCTTCGCGCGGAATGGCGTTGCGCATGTTGCCTCCGTGCCATGAAGCGAGGCGCGCCTCGTCGTCGGCTATGGCCTCGCGGATGATGCGCACGAGCATCTTGTTTGCGTTTCCGCGGCCTGCTGAGATTTCAAGTCCGGAGTGTCCGCCCTTCAATCCCTTCAAGGTTATGCGCACGGCGGTGTCTTCCTTGTCGCTTTCCTCTTCCTTGTATTCCATCGTCGCGGTTATGTCAACGCCTCCGGCGCTGCCTATAATGAGTTCGCCTTCTTCCTCGGTGTCGAGGTTCAGCAGTATTTCTCCTTCCAGTTCGCCTGCCGGAAGGGCGTTAGCGCCGTACATACCGGTTTCCTCGTCGGCGGTGATAAGCGCCTCGATGGGGCCGTGCTTCAGGTCTTTAGCCTCCATTACGGCCATGATTGCAGCCACTCCGAGGCCGTCGTCAGCACCGAGAGTGGTGCCCTTTGCCTTCACCCAGTCACCGTCGATGTAGGTCTGTATGGGGTCGGTCTCGAAGTTGTGTGTGCTGTCTTTCTCCTTCTGCGGCACCATGTCCATGTGTGCTTGCAGTATGGTGGTTTTGCGGTTCTCCATGCCCGGTGTGGCAGGTTTGCGCATAACGATGTTTTCAGCTTCGTCCTTGAATGCTTCTACGCCAATGTTCTTGGCGAAGTCGAGCAGGAATTGCTGTACTTTCTCAAGGTGTCCCGACGGGCGCGGAACTTGTGTCAGTGCGTAGAAGTTTCTCCAAATGCACTCCGGTTTCAGGTTTTTGATTTCACTCATAGTAACTAAATATTTAAAGGTTCGTATTGTTTGGGGTTGAGAAGGTGGGACGGTGGGAAGGTGAGACGTGCGCTGACGCGGTATTTTCTCACCTTTTCACCCTCTCACCTTTTCACTTTTTGTTTCGTGAACGCCAGCGCAACCCAGCTGTATATGCCGAGTGCCACGACGAGCAGGGTCTGCACGGAGTGGACTATCAGCACGAAGTAGAGGGCGTTGTTGTCGGCCACGCCGTAGAGTATGAGCATGGTCTTTACGGCGAAATGCCACGGCCCGGCTCCGTTGGGGGTGGGAACTATTACGGCGATGCTGCCTACTACGAACGTTACCAAGGCGCACTGGAGGCCGAGGTGGGCTGTGAAGTCGAAGCAGAAGAACGTCAGGTAATAGTGCAGGAAGTAGCAAACCCAGATGGCGAGGGTGTAGATTATGAACAGGGGGGCGTTCTTTACGCCTTTGAGCGACATCACTCCCTGCCATATTCCGCCGACGGTGTCCTTTACCTTATTATAGATTGAGAGCTTTTTCAGCAGTATGTGGAGCAGCAGCAACGCGGCCACGGCGCAGGCTGCGGTGACGATGTAGCCCGTAGTGGAGAACTTGCCGAGGATTGAGTCCATGCTCGTGCCTGTCTTGTTGAAGAACGTGGAGAACACCCTCATCTGCATGAAGAGCGTCAGCACGCACACGGCGGCCATGAGCAGCATGTCTATGGCACGTTCGGTAACTACCGTTCCGAGGGCTTTGGGGAACGAAACGTCGTCGTATCGCTTGAGCACTCCGCACCGCGTGAACTCGCCGATGCGCGGCACTACGAGGCTGGCCGCGTATGAGAGGAACACCGCATGGACGGCCGTCGCCGTTCTCGGACGTTCGCCTATAGGCTCAAGCGTCTGCCGCCAGCGCCATCCGCGGAACATCTGTGCCAGTATGCCGAAAGGGAAAGACAGCAGCATCCACGTCCAGTCCATGCCGTGCAGCAGTATGTCGTCAACACTGCGGAAGTCGAAGTCGCGGTACATCCAATACAGGATGACACCTCCGAACAAGAGCGGAAGCAGTATTTTGACTGTATTGTTGACAATGGATGCAGTTTTCACGCTGTTGAGTGATTTTAATGCAAACTTACAATAAAAAATCCAAACGGCGGTATGTGCGGTTGTTTTTTTTATTCTTTAACCTGTTTTTATAGCACACAATGGCTTTCAAACGAGGCATTCGGTAACCGTCATTCCGCGCACCGACGCGGAATCCAGAAAACATCAATGACAACAAATAACACAGGTTGAATTCACTGGATTCCGCGTCGGTGCGCGGAATGACGGTTACCGAGTGCCTCGTTTGAAGCTACTTGGCACACATATTGTCGCTAAGCAAACAACGGTATCTAAGCTCCCTCCCTTCGGGAGGGTTGGGGTGGGTGTCAGGTTTGGCAGGAGTAGTTGTGAGGCTTGTCAGGAGCGAGTTTCCAAAAGGTGGCCTTTTAGCCTGCAAAAGGTGGCATATTGGAACGCAAAAGGTGGCCTTTCACAATGCGAAAGGCCACCTTTTGCAAAACGGGCGGATAACGCCCTTGGCGTAAGGGGTTGATATATGCTTGTCAAGCGTTGGTTTATCGGTATGCCGTCATTCCTTTAAGGCGTCGTGAAGGAGCTTCTTCAGGCGCTCGACGAATGTCATTGCCGGTTGCGGTTTTTGGGGAATGTCAGGCTCGCCGGTTGTTCCGCCTCCGCCGTAAGGCGTGCCGTTTCCGCCCGTATTGTTGGCTTCCGTGCCGGTTCCGGTGGTGCCGCTACCGTCGGATGGTTTATTGTCGTCAGGTGTTTCGCCGCCGTCGGGGTTTGTGACTATTACCGGAATGTCGTCATGATTTTGCTGAGTGGTGTCGCCTTTGCCGTTGCCCGGCGAGTAAAGCTTGTTTATCAGTTCGCGGTAATGGCTGTCGTCGTTGTTGCTTTGGTAGTCATTGTTTGAGTCAAAGTCCTTGTCCTCGTCGTCAAGTCCTGTGGCAAGGATGGCTATCTTGGCATCTTCGCCTATGGTATCGTCGTCGGATACACCCCATATTACCTCAATTTGCGGCGACAGTTCGTCCATGAACGCGTCGATTTCCTGTAGCTCGTCAACGAACAAAGGATAGTCGGGGTTGGTGTAGATGTTGAACAGTATGCGCTTGGCCTTGCTCACGTCGCAGCCGTAGAGCAGGGGAGAGTCAAGGGCGTTGACAATCGCTTTCTCCACACGATGCTCGCCTCCGGCGCGCCCTATGGCCATTATTGCGCCTCCGCCGCCCTTCATCGTGGTCTCGACGTCACGGAAGTCAAGGTTTATGTCGCCCTCGATGGTTATTAGTTCGGATATGCTCTTTACTGCGTTTCCAAGCACGTTGTCGGCATACTTGAAAGCGTCTTTTACCGAAATGCGCGTGTCTGAATATACTTCACACAGGCGTTCGTTGTTCACAATGAGCAGTGCGTCGACGCTCTTGCGCATCTCTTCTACCCCCTTCAGGGCCTTGATTATCTTCTTTTCCTTCTCGAAATAGAACGGGATTGTTACCACTCCGATAGTCAGCATGCCCATTTCCTTGGCTACGGAGGCCACCACCGGGCCTGCGCCCGTGCCCGTGCCGCCGCCCATTCCGGCAGTGATGAACACCATCTTTGTCTCGTCTGAAAACAGCTTCTTTATCTCGTCGATGCTCTCTTCCGCCTCATCCCGTCCCCTTTCGGGCACTCCGCCGACGCCCAGGCCGGTCTTTCCGAGCAGCACTCTGACAGGCACCGGCGAGTGGGAAAGCGACTTGCTGTCGGTGTTGCACACTGCAAACGACACGTCGCTGATGCCTTCCTCAAACATGTTTCTCACCGCGTTGCAGCCTCCGCCGCCAACGCCGATAACCTTGATTATGTTTTTCGTCATGTCTACGGGTTCGCCGTAGTCAACTATGCTATGTCTTGTCTCTGGCATGATGTTACAGTTTTATGCCGCAAAGATAGCTATCTTTCATATAAAGACAATGTGGCTGCAAGGCTTGCAGATGAAAAAACCTTACAAGGTAGGGCTGTTTTAATGAAATAATGGAGTATTTTTGCATCATGGAAACAGCGGGAAACGGCATGGGAAACGCGGAAGAACTGGCAAAGGAACTGCGCGTGTTGGTGGCAAGGATGGAGCAGACGGGGCGTTATGACCTTATGCTTCGTGCCATAAGCGTGCCCGTGGTGGAGCGTCTGCGTATAGAGGCCGCACGCGCAAAGCTGAGCCGGCTGGTGATAACGCGCGACTTCCGCTTCATCTTGCATGACTATAACAAGGAGGTGGTGCTTACCCCTGTTCACAAGGCTTTATACATATTGTTCCTCAACCACGAGGAAGGCATAGAGTTTAAGGACTTGTCTGATTATGCGGAAGAACTGCGCAGGCTGTACAAACTCGTGTCGCCAAGCTCTGACTCGGCCAAGATTGACGAGTCGGTAAGCCGGCTGACAGACCCTACCGACAATGCAATCAACGAGAAATGTTCGCGCATCAAGGCCGCATTTGCCTGCCTTATGGATGAATACACGCTGAATTATTACATGATAAGCAGCCACACCACGCGCCACTTCAACAGCTCGATGCGCGTATGGTTCAAGCGGCTTAAACTGATAACGCTGCCGAGAGAGCTGGTGATAAGGGAATTTGAAGAGTGAGAACTGACAGCAAAAAGCGGAAAAGTGAAAAATCCCAATGCTTTATAAGGTGATGGATTTTTCACTTTTCCGCTTTTTGCTGTCAGCCCTGTTTTGAAGGTTCAGCGTGTTCCTTTCCCAAAACACGCCGCCGCTATAGCCCTGTATGCTCTTGTCTTTGTCGGCCATGGCGAGGCGTTTGGCGGCGAGCAGGGCGTAGTCACGGTTTATTTCGATGCCGCAGTACTGCCTGCCGAGTTTCTTGGCGACGACCGATGTCGTGCCGCTGCCAAGGAAAGGGTCGAACACTACGCCGCCTTCGGGGCAGGAGGCGAGGATTAGTTTGGCTATAAGTTTCTCAGGTTTCTGTGTGGGATGCTCGGTGTTTTCGGGCATCGACCAGTACGGAATGCTGATGTCGTCCCAAAAGTTAGAGGGGTGGGTGAGGCGGAAATTGCCGTCTTCGGTCTCTTCCCAGTCTTTCGGCTTGCCGTCAACCTTATAGGGGGCGATGACGCGCCGCTTCATCTTCACCGCTTCAACGTCGAAGTAATAGTTGCCGTCGTCCATCACGGCGAACCATATATCCTCCATGGCGTTTTTCCAGTTAGTCTTCGCTCCGCGTCCTTTCTCGCGCTGCCAGGTGATGCGGTTCTTTATGGTTGCTACCGAGTCGAGCACCTGGAACACCGCACTTGAGCTTTTCCAGTCACAACATACGTACAGGCTGCCGCCGGGCTTCAGGCATCTTACAATCTTAGGAAGCCAGCTGCGTATGTATTCAGTGTAGCTGTCGTTGCTGGTGGCCTTGAACTTCATGCCTGCAAAATCTTTTGAAAGGTTGTAGGGAGGGTCTACCACGAGCAGGTCGGCGAAGCCTTCGGGCAGGAAGTCGATGATGTCGAACAAGTCTTGGTTGATAGTTTTGCCAACAATGTCGCTTGCGGTGCAGGCTGCGTCAATCTTGCTCAGGCAGGGTTGGAGTGCGGCTTTGTCGGCTTCTGTCAGTATGATTGTATGGTTTCTTTCTGAGCGTGGTTTTTCCATAGGCTGTTGTTTTTGTGGCAAAATTACTCAATTTAGGGCAAGGCGGCAAATCTGACGACGGTAAAAGTGCCGTGCTTGCAAGGCACTTGGAGCGTGCTTTGTGGCCTATGGCGTAACGTGTTGATATTCAATGCGTTGTAAAAGACCGTCTTTTACGGCGCAAAAGGTGGCCTTTTAGGAGGTAAAAGATGGCCTTTTGCCTTCCAATTTGCCGTCTTTTAAATTGAGAGTTGATAATTGGGAATGGATAATTATGATTTGCCTTGTTGGTAAGCAGCCTTAAAGGCAATCATAATTGTTCATTTTTAATTTTTCATTCTTAATTAAAAAACAGGTCCACCCCAGCCCTTCCGAAGGGAGGGAGCTTGGTATGCTTTTGCTGATTAGGTATATTAGTCTTATCTGTCACATTTGTCCTATTCATCCTGAATAGAGCAAGAAAATAACAAAAACAAAAAATCCGCTTCCAAAGAGGAAACGGATTTTTGTTATTGTGATTACCACATCTTGCTTATCAGACCGAGCTTTGTCGCGTCGATAAACTCGATTATGTGGCGCACTTCCGGGCCGTCGGGCACCTGCTCGCGTATCTGGCGCACGGCGTCGAACACGCTTGTCTGTCCGTGGAACACAAGACGGTAGGCGTTTGCGATGTGGTCCTGCACTTTCTTGCTGACATTGTGGATGTCAAGTATTGTGGCGTTGACGCCTCCGTACTTGACGGGGTTGTCGGCGGCGATGATATACGGCGGAACGTCGCGGCTTAAGCGGCAGCCTCCCTGTATCATCGAGCCGCGGCCCACACGCACGCCTGCGTTGGCGATAACGTTCGACGAGAAAATCACATCGTTCTCAATGTCGCAGTCGCCGGCTATTTTTGTTCCGTAGCCGAACACGCAGTTGTCGGAAATCTTTGTGTCGTGCGATACGTGTACGCCTTCCATCAACACGTTGCGGTTGCCTATTACGGTTTGTCCGTCGCTGAAGGTGGCGCGGTTGATGACCACGTTCTCACGTATGATGTTGTTGTCGCCGATAATAAGCGTGGAGTTGTCGCCCTTGAAGTTGAAGTCTTGCGGAATGGCAGCGAGCACGGTGTTCTGGTACACAGTGTTGCCGCGTCCCATGCGTGTGCCGTTCATTATGCTGACGTAGGGATAGATGACGCAGTCGTCGCCAATCTCAACGTCGCCCTCGATGTATGCGAAAGGATAGATGGTGACGTTCTTTCCTATTTTCGCCTTCGGGTCTATTTCTGCTTTTGGACTTATCATATTGTTTAATTTTAATCGGTTATAAGGTTGTGGGTTTTACGGTTATACGGTTTGAGTTGTTGTGAGGCCATAAAGGTTTTCCGGCTTTTACCGTATAACCTTATGACCTCATAACCGCACAACCCTACACTTTACTCTCTTCCTCCGCCAAGGGCGTAGTAGAGGTTGACAACAGCCTGCATCTTGTAGAAGTCGTCCTGTACCTTTGACAGCTCGGCGTTGAGCAGCGACTGCTGCGCAGTTATTACCTCAAGATATGTGCTGCCGCCCATATTGAAGAGGTCTTTGGTGTACTCGACGTTCTTCGTCAGGCTTTCAACCTGCTTTGCCTCAAGCTTGCTCTTCTCGTCGGACGAGTTGTAGAGCACGAGCGCGTTGCTCACTTCAGAGCCTGCTGCAAGCACTGCGTTCTGCCAAGTGTTGTAGGCTTGCTCCTGTGTTGCCTTGGCAACTTTGAGCTGCGCTACGAGCTGTCCGTTCTGGAAGATAGGCTGAACGAGGCTTCCTATTGCCTGCAACAGCCACTTGCCGGGGTTCACAATGCCCATGCCTGAACTGTTGGTGAACGCGCCGGAGCCGCTGATGGTTATGTTCGGATAGAACTTCGAGCGTGCAGCCTGCGTGTCGTAGAAGCACTGTGCGAGGGTCATCTCTGCGTAGTGTACGTCAGGACGGTTGTTGAGCATCTGTATGCCGATGCCCGTGCTGAATTCCGTAGGCAGCGACTGGTTCTCTATTTTTCCGCGTGCAATGGTCTGTGCCTGCTGTCCCAAGAGCAGCGAGAGCGAGTTCTCGGTCTCGCGGATTTGGCGTTTCAGGTCGGCAGCCTGTGCCAATACAGAGTAGTAATTGGCCTCGGCGCTTTGCACGCTGGTTTCTTTTGCGTTGTTGAGTTCCTTCTGCAACTTCATCATGTCCCATGTGTCCTTGGTCAGCTGGGTCATGTTGTCTACTATTTCAAGCTGCTTGTCGAGCATCAGCAGCGTGTAATAGGCGTTCGCTATGTTTGCGATGAGGTTGGTCTTTACAACAAGCTGGTAGTCCTTTGTTGCCAGCAGAGCCATCTGCGCGCTGCGCTTCTGGTTCAGCAGGTTGCCGAAGAGGTCGATGCTCCAGCTTGCGTTAATGGGCAGGGAATAAGTCTTTGTCGCCTTGCTTCCGTCCCATGAGGAGATGGTTCCTTGTGGAGAGAACGTGAATGAAGGTACGAATGCCAGTTTGGCCGCCATGAGCTGAGCCTCCACCATCTTCACGTTGAGTGCCGCGTTGAGCAGGTCGGTGTTGTGCTCAAGTCCCTGTTCGATGAGTGCCTGCAGTTGCGGGTCGGTGAAAACGCTGCGCCAAGGCAGGTTGCCGAAGCTCGTCGTGTCGGTTACTGCCAGCGTGTCGGTGGTTGATGTCACGTCGCGCACCAACCCTGTGGCGTTCACCTCCGGGCGCTCGTACTTGTTGTAGATTCCGCAGCTGCTCATGATGGCAGCGGCGGAAACGAGTATCAAAATATTATTTCTTTTCATCTTATTTGTCATTTTTCTTGTTTTCTACCGGACGGGTGTACTGCAACAGCTCGGTGTCAACGGTTGCGTTGTCGTCGTCGAACTCAAGCGGCTTAACCTTCTCCTGCAAATATTGGAATATGTAGAAGAGCGCCGGAACTATCAGAAGCTGGCAAATCATACCTATGAGCATACCGCCGATTGCGGCTGCGCCGAGGGTCATGTTACCGTTGTATCCCACACCTGTAGGCCGGAGCAACGGCATAAGGCCGATAATCATCGCCAAAGAAGTCATCAAAATCGGTCGCAGACGGGCTTGGGCACCGAGCACTGACGCCCATGAGAGTGCCATACCTGTTCTTCTTCGTTCGAGGGCGAACTGCACGATAAGGATGGCGTTCTTGGCCAAAAGTCCGATAAGCATGATGAGCGCAATCTGCATGTAGATGTCGTTCTGCTTTCCGAACAGGTCGGTGAAGATGAACGCGCCGGCGATACCGAACGGAATTGACAATATGACTGACAGAGGCACGAGATAACTCTCATACTGTGCGCTCAAAATCAGGTACACGAAGGTAAGGCAGAGCACGAAGATAATCATCGTTGAGCTGCTTGATTCCTGCTCTGAACGTGTCAGACCGGAGAACTCGTAACCGAAGCCTGTCGGCAATGTGGTGCTTGCCACTTCCTCAACGGCGCGTATGGCGTCACCTGACGAATAACCGTCGGCTGCGGTGGCGTTGATGTCGATTGACGTGAACAGGTTGAAACGTGCGATTTCCTGTGGGCCGTAGACCTTTGTCATCGTCACGAACTCGTTGATTGGAGCCATGCCGCTGCTTGTCCTTACATAAATGTTGTTCATGCTGTTCAGGTTCTCTCGCATCTTCGGGTCAGCCTGAATCATGACACGGTAGAGCTTACCGAACGAGTTGAAGTTCGACGCATACAGACCGCCATAATATCCCTGCATTGCCGTAAGCACGGTGCTCGGGTCGATGCCGCTCTGCTTGCACTTCTCGACATTTACGTCGATTTGGTACTGCGGGTACTGTGAGTTGTACGAAGTCATGGCCGTTGCAATCTCGGGACGCTTGTTCAGCTCTGCCAGGAAGTTCTGTGTTATGTTGAAGAAGTTGTTGACATCGCCACCGGTACGGTCAAGCATTGAGAATGTCAGACCGTTGGTTGCCGAGAAACCTTGCACCATAGGCGGCTGGAACGCCAGTATCTGTGCGCCCTTGATGGCAGCCGTCTGCTTGTAAATCATGGCGAGCACCATCTTCGAACCCATGCTGTGTACGTCAAAATACTTCATGAATCCTTCTTCCTTGTCACGCGCCTCAAACGACTTGAGCTTGATGACGAACGTTCCTTGGTTGGTACCTTGGCCGGAGATGAAGTTGTAACCGGTGATGCGCAGACGGTTTTCGATTGCCGGGTTGGTGGCAAGCATGGAGTCTACTTGGTCCATAACTTCATTGGTCTTGGTAAGAGATGTACCTGGAGCGGTTGAAACCGTACAGAACACCGTACCTGTATCCTCGTCAGGAACAAGACCTGTCTTGGTATTCATTGCCGTAAGCACGAGGGCTGCGATGCCGACAAGTACGGAAACGATAGGGATAGCCGGCTTCTCAACAATCTTGCGGACGCTCTTTGTGTATTTGTCCTGCACCTTGCCGTAAGCACCGTTGAATGCGGCGCTGAAGCGGTCGAGCAGCGACATCTTGCGCTCAGAGCCGTCCTCGTTCTTAGGTTTCAGGAGGATTGCACACAACGCAGGAGACAGCGTCAACGCGTTGATAGCCGAGATGACAATTGAGATAGCCATCGTAATACCGAACTCCTTGTAGAATGTTCCCGACGTTCCGCCGATGAACGACACAGGGATGAACACGGCCGACATCACAAGCGTGATGGAGATGATGGCTCCGGAGATTTCATTCATCGCGTCGATTGAGGCCTGGCGTGCCGACTTATAGCCCAAGTCGAGCTTCGCATGGACGGCCTCGACGACGACGATGGCATCGTCGACGACTATCGCTATGGCCAAGACTAACGCCGAGAGCGTAAGCAGGTTGAGCGAGAAGCCGAACACATAGAGGAAGAAGAACGTACCGACAAGTGACACCGGCACCGCGATAAGCGGTATGAGCGTCGAGCGGAAGTCCTGCAAGAAGAGGAACACGACGATGAACACCAGCACGAACGCCTCTATGAGGGTGTGTATAAGGTTGTCGATTGACGCGTAAAGGAACTCCGTCACGTCCTGCATGTACTTGATTTCCACGCCCGGAGGCAACAGTTCACGCTGTTGGTCGATAACTTTCTTAATGTCGTTGACAATCTGCGTAGCGTTAGAACCTGCGGTCTGTGTCACCATCATCATGACGGCGGGCCTGCCGTCAACCTTTGACGTAACGCTGTAATAAAGTCCGCCAAGCTCCACTCGTGCGACGTCCTTCACGCGGATGGTGTTGCCGTTGGCGTCGCTTGATATTACCATGTTCTCGAACTCCGTAGGAGTCTGCAGGCGGCCACGGTACTTTATGGTGTACTCGTACTGGTTGTCGCTCTGCTCTCCGAACTTACCCGGAGCGGCCTCGATATTCTGCTCGGCAAGGATGCCGGCGATGTCAGACGGCATGAGGCCGTAGTTCTTCATCTTGATGGGGTCGAGCCATATACGCATTGAGTACGTCTTGGCACCCATCACCTCGCAGTCGCCCACACCGTTGACACGTTTCAGTGCCGGGATGATGTTGATGTCGGCGTAGTTCTGCAAGAATTTCTCGTCGTAACGCTCAGGGTCGCCGACGATAGACATAAGGAGCACCGTAGAGGTCTGTCGCTTCTGCACGGTGACACCTGCCTGCGTAACCTCGGCAGGCAGAAGAGCCGATGCCTGCGACACGCGGTTCTGCACGTTCACCTGGCACATGTCGGCGTTCATTCCTTGTTTGAAGAACACCTGGATGTTGGCCGAACCTTCGTTTGATGCGGTAGAGGTCATGTACGTCATGCCCTCAACACCGTTGATTTGCTCTTCCAAAGGCACGATGACCGAGTTCAACACGGTCTGCGCGTTGGCTCCCGTATAGTATGCGCTCACACGAACCGTAGGCGGCGCAACGTCAGGGTACTGCTCCATAGGCAGCGAAACCAATCCGATAAGACCCAGGATGACTGTCAGGATTGAGATGACCGTTGACAGCACCGGGCGCTTTATGAAGTTGTCTAATCTCATTTTATTCTATTTTGTCGGTTATGAGGTTATGGGGTCATAAGGTTGTAAGGTTCATCCGGAAATGACAACATTGCACACCGTAAGACCTTAAAACCGTAAGACCTTAAAACCCAACATTTATTTTGTCAAGTTTTCCTTGAGCTTGTTCAGGTCGTTCTGGCTTGCGCCCATCTGGCTGGTCTTCTTCAGCTTTTCCTGATACTGCGCTTCGGTGATAGGCGTTATCTGCATTCCGTCCTTCAGTGTTGTAACGCCCTTCACTACGATACGGTCGCCGGCCTTCAGTCCGCTTTCTATAATGTAGCTCTTGCCGTCATTGTTGGGGTTCACCGTTACGGGGCTATATTTCACCTTGTTGTCTTTTCCTACTATGTAAACGAAGTAACGGTCCTGTACCTGTACCACCGCGTCTTGCGGCACAACGACAACCCCTGTGCTTACGTGGGGCACGACGATGTAGCCCGAGCCGCCGCTCTTGAGCAGGTGTTCGGGGTTGGGGAAGTCCGCGCGCATTGATACAGAGCCTGTAGACTGGTCGATTACACCGCTGACGGCAGCCACTTTTCCGTCGTGGTTATACGTTGTTCCGTCGGCCAGCTGCAGCTTTACTGCCGGGTATTCGCTTATTGCTGCGTGCAGTCCACCCTTTTCTTTTGTCATGTCGAGCATGTCTTTCTCTGTCATTGAGAAGTACACCTGCATTGTGTTGATGTCCGACACGGTAGTCAGCGCCTGTGCGCTCGACGCGCTTACGAGTGCTCCCACGCGGTAGGGCAGGTCGCCCACAACGCCGTCAGACGGGCTGGTTACATAGCAGAAGTCCAAGTTCTGCTTTGCCGACACGTAGTTGGCTTTGGCCTGTGCCAGCGCGGCCTGCGCGTTCTCGTAGCTGTTTTTCGACGATTGCAGCTCGTAAGTACCGATTACGTTGTTGGCAAACAGCTTCTGGTTGTTCTCGTAAGTCAGCTTTGATGTGTTGAGCTGAGCTTCGGCAGAGTTGACGGCAGCCTTTGCCTGGCGCACAGCCGCTTCATAAGTTACCTTGTTGATTTCGAACAGTACCTGTCCTTTCTTTACTGTCTGTCCTTCCTTGACATACATCTTCGTGATAAATCCTGAAACCATCGGACGAATCTCAACGTCCTGCACACCACGGATTGTGGCCGGGTAAGTGGTTTGCAGTTCGGCGTTTTGGGTTTCGATTGTCCTCACGGCGTACTCGTTGTCGCCGCTTCCACCTTGCTGGCCGCCGCACGATGCAAGCATCACGGCAGCCATTGCGAGCAATAGAAAATTGTTCTTTTTCATACCTATTTATTGAAACTATTTTGAGATTTTCTTATTAAATGCCGACGTCATGAACGCCCGGAACGGTGAAAACTATTTTTGTCCGTCCGGTTTTCGGAGTGCAAATGTACATATTATAATTGTATTTTGTAGCAGGTCTAAATGATAATTATCGTGTTTTAACTTTATTTTGTTCGGGAATTGCCTGCCGTAAAAGGCTTCGGAGGGCTTCCTGCGTGAAGCCGGCAAGTGTCATGCCGGCTGGCGGAGCATGCCTTGCGGTATGGCAGAATGCAGTGACGGCGTGTTAAGGATATTTAGTGTTTCGGCCTTTCGGTTTAACATTCAAATTCTGTCAAACGGTAAATTTCCATGCCTGTTGTGCCCGTTCACAGAGTAAAAAAACCGTCAGTCGTGTGGCGGAAAACGTCCTGTCAAACCTTGAAATATCGCCATTTGCGCCGCAAAAAGCTATGTTTTGCAATGCGGGAAGCGGTCTTTTGCGTTGTAAAAGGCCATCTTTTGCAGCATAATTCATGGCCTTTTGCATGGCCGAAAAATGCCGGATTGCGTGCGCCCGGCCGTAACCCGTTGGCTTGCAGGCATATACCAAATCAGTTGTTTTGCGACTTTTTTCGTGGCAAAGTCTGTTTGTGCCGCTGCGAAAGGCGTTTTAGCTATTGTTAATTAACATTCTAAGGCGTGTTTTTAGTTAACGTATATTAAATTCGGTAGGCTTTGTCTGTCGCTTTAATGCTGGCTGAAGGCATCGCCGAAACGTTAAAAAACGACAAAAATCGGCTGGCGCCGTACCCGATTTCAAGGTCAAATTGTATAATAAGCAGAAACAAACAACATATCAATGAACTATCTTTCAACTTACATCAAACATCTTGCAGCGGCGTTTGTCATGCTGTTCAGTTTCGCCGCAACCGTTTATGCGGCAGGCGGCAACGGCCTTGTTACGCTGACACTGGCCGACGAGCCGCTGCCCGAAGTCCTGAAAAAGATAGAGCAGGCAGGCGGCAAGAGCATCCTCTTTACTTACAGCGAGACCGGGCGTTACCGTGTAACGGCCACGATAAAGGACAAGACGCAGGCCGAAGCCATAGCCGCCGTGCTTGCCGGAAAGCCTTTCTCGTTTATCGAGCGGCAGGCTTACTTCGTGGTGCAGTACAGCCGTGACGGCGCGAAAAACACAGGTGTGACGGGCCGTGTGACCGATGACAAGGGCCGTCCGATGGGCTTCGCCAACGTTGTCATGCTTTCCGCGCGCGATTCTTCCTATATATCAGGCTGCGTGACCGAGGCCGACGGCTCGTTCGCCTTTCCCTCCATGCCGCGCGAGCGGTGCCTGCTGAAGGTGTCGTTCGTTGGCTTCAAGACGGTTCTTACGGACTGCCGGACGGTTAACAACGTCGTGTTGTACAGCGACTCGCGGCTGCTCAAGGGCGTAACCGTTACAAACAGCCGCCCGATGGTTGAGCGGCGCGGCTCTACTTTGGTGGCAAACGTGGCCGGTTCGCCGCTTGCGCAGATGGGTTCGGCTGACGAAATGATTGCCAGCCTGCCCCTTGTCAACGGCGAGGACGGCAGCTACAGCGTCATCGGCCGCGGCTCGGCGGAGGTTTATATCAACAGCCGTAAGGTGCGCGATGCCGCAGAACTGAAGCAACTTCAGGCCGACGAGATACTTTCCGCAGAGATAATCATGAATCCCGGAGCGCGTTATTCGTCGGAAACCGGCGCGGTAATACGCCTCAAGACGAAGCGGAGGCAGGGCTACGGACTTAGCGGACAGGCCACAGCACTGTGGTCGCAGGGGCGCAACGGGCATGGCAATCAAGGCGTGTCGCTTAACTACCGCACCGGCGGACTTGACATCTTCATGCGCGGATACTTCTTCGAGGACAACGATTACAGCTCCTCGTCAACCACTACCGCCATGTGGACGCGCTCCACGTGGCGCACCTCCATACACAACTCGGGCACTGACCGCAGTGCTAACTTCCGCGGCGAAATAGGCTTCAACTATGAGCCTGACGCGCACCAGTCGTTCGGCGTGCGATACGTTCCCGGCAAACTGTTCGGCAAGGCACGTTCGCGGCGCACGGGCAATACCGTGGTATGCCGCGACGGCAGTCTCGTTGAAGAGCTTAACTCTGTGTCGTCCTCTGACATGACGGCCGATTGGAGCCACTCCGTCAACGCATATTACAACGCCACGTTCGGTTCCTGGGGCGTCGACTTCAACGCCGACTATTATACGTCTGACCGGCATACGGGGCAGAAAGTCATGTATGACGGCGTGGTTGATGCCGCGTCAGTAAACGACGTAAGCAACCGGCTGTACGCCGTAAAGCTCGTGCTGTCGCGCCAGATAGGCAAGGGACAGCTGTCTGTCGGCACCGAAGAGACCTTTACCGACAGGCACGACCGCTTCACGCAGAGCGGCTTCTCGGCCGATGCCGACGACCATCTGCGCCAGTCTTACTACTCGGCCTTTGCCGATTACGGCATCTCCCTCGGGCGGTTCAGCTTCCTGGCGGGCCTCCGTTACGAGCATCAGCGCACCAAATACTTCGAGGCTGGCGTGCTCAACAGCGAACAAAGCCCCACTTACGACGACCTTCTGCCGTCCCTGTCGGTCGATTACCAGCATGGCGACTTTGTCCTTTCGCTGGCTTACAGGCTGATGAAGTTGAGCCCGTCTTACCGCATGTTGTCAAGCGCAACAAGCTATTCAAGCAAGTACATGTACGCGAACGGCGACCCGAACCTCGTCCCACAGAAGCACAACTACGTCTCGCTGTTCGGCGGATGGAAGTGGATTAACTTAAGTCTGTTCTACGATTATACGAAAAACATGTACACAACGTACTACAAGCCGTACAATGACGAGACCTATCCGGGCGTGATGTTGCAGACGATGGCAAGCATTCCGCACACGCAGCAGTATGGGGTTGCACTGTCGCTTACGCCGAAAATAGGTTTCTGGCAGCCCAACTTCGAGGCTGACATCAGCTGGTATGACGCCGATGCAACGTCAATCGGCATAACGAAACACTGGAACGAGCCTGACATAACCTTGGAACTTGCCAACTACTTCACGTTCAACCACAGCTGGTTTGTCAAGTTGTACGGCACTTACACGTTCTATTCAAGGCAGAGCTACGCCGTTACACGCCCTGTGGGCTACGTCGATTTCCTCGTGGCAAAGACGTTCCTGAAGGACAAGTCGTTGAAGGTTGCGCTTGATGTCAAGGACGTTTTCGACACCCGCGTTTATCCTTTCACGGCATACGGCGACCGCACTTACTCGTCGAGCGACAACTACCGCGACTACCAGCGGATTGAACTAAGCCTTACGTACACGTTCAACGCCACGAAGAGCAAGTACCGCGGAAAAGGCGCCGGACAAAGCGAGAAACAGCGAATGTAGTGCCGCCGTTACGCGGATAATGGCTAATTTTGCAGTGAAGAATTAGCCAAAAACAAACGAATGGACAACGAAGAAAACAAGATAGAGCTGTTCCGCCGCATGTTCTGCGAGCATTATCCACGCATGGTGAGGCTTGCCGTGCAGCTGACAGGCGACGATGAGGAGGGGCGCGACGTGGTTTCCGACGTGATGGAGACAGCATGGCGCAACTTCGGCGGCATCGACACGGCACGCCAGGGCACATGGTTGCGCACCTGTGTGTACAACGCTTGCCTGAACAGATTGAAGCACCGGGGCGTGGAAAGCCGCCATGCGGCACTGATAGCGGAGGCTGGGCGCACAGCCACAGGTGCCGACAGCAGGGAGCGCGAACGGCTGTTGAGGCAGGTGGAGGCCGTTGCCGGACGGTTGGAAGAACCTACGCGGACAATCATACGCTTGTGTTACTACGAGCACAACACGTACAGCCAGACCGCCGCACGCCTCGGAATAAGCCCCGAAACAGTGAAAAAGCATATACGGAAAGCACTGCGCATGATGCGCGAAGAAATAAAAATACAGGAGGATTGACCATGGACGACAACAGGAAACATCAAGATACAGACTTCAGCGAGGACGACATGAGGCTGCTCTACGCCCTCGGCGAGGCCACAGGCGACTTGCCGTCGGCCGACGAAACGCAGTCGGCATGGGCGGCGTTCGAGGCCAAGCACCGCGCGGATAGCCGCCGACAGCGCAGCCGCAAGGCCGCAATATGGGCACTGGCAGCGGCTGCCGCCGTGGCGATAGTAGTGCTTGTGATGCCTTGGCAGCGGCTTAGGGACGTGACAGAGGGCCTTGAAACGTTTACGGCAATGGACGTTCCGCAGCACGTTGAGCAGACTATGAAGGGCGGAAACACCGTCATCAGCACCCCTGCCGCCACCACCTTGCAGGCCGTTTTGCCCGACGGCACGCGCGTGTTGCTCGGCGCAAGCTCGCGCATTGAGTATCCCCGGAGCTTTGACGGACTACAGGCAAGGGAGGTGAAGCTCACCGGCAAGGCACGCTTCGAGGTGAAACATGACGTCGCAAAGCCGTTCATCGTCCATGCCGACGGCCTTGATGCGCGCGTGCTCGGCACTGTTTTTGATGTCAGTACCTATCCCGGCACACACGGCTCTGTGACGCTTTACAGCGGCAAAGTGCAGGTGAGTGCCGGTAATGGAGACCGTTCGGAGACGCTGAAGCCCGGCCAACGGGCAATGCTCGACGGCAAGCAGGGACTGAAAGTGACGGCTGTTGACATGCAGGCCGCAGCCGGATGGAGCAACGGCATGTTCAGTTTCGACGACGCAAGGCTTGAAGACGTGATGGCGGAAATAGGCGCATGGTATAACGTAAGCGTCAGTTTCCTGTCGCGCAAGCCGTTGGACGTGCGCGTACACTTCAACATTCCGCGCTCGATAACGCTGCAACAGGTCGTAGAAGCGCTTAACGACATGGGCATAGCGGCGTTCCGTTATGATGGGAAAAGGATTTCCGTATCGGACAAAAAGTGACATTGCAGAGTTTCAATATTTTACAGATGGCGTTTGTTTGATAGCAAAACGTCAAATGTAAAATGTCCGCTTGAACGGCCGGAATAGATGAAACGGTGAGTCGGAAACGGCCTGTTGCGCATTGGAACATGACCTGACGCAACGCCATTGACGGCCTTTCGGGATGCAAGAGACTACCTTTTGCATCCCGAAAGGTCGTCTTTTATATTGCTTTTTGCCGTCAAAAACCATTGTTTTTACGGTCTTTTTCACCCTAAACAAGGCTTTTCAGGGCTGTTTTCTGCCGTCAATCATTGCACACCAAGCGACTTTTTAGGCATAAACTGCTGATATTGAACATTTTATTTTTGCACGCATGAGAATGCGATATTTCGTCCTCTGATTTTTATTTTTCGGAATAACGCGGTCTCAATGCGTCAAGGAAAACCAATAAGTAAGCAACAACTGCCGTTGCGCTAACGTTTTGTTATGGTGCGCGGTGTGGCCTGCGGATATGTTAAAGGTTTGTTAAACGTGCAACGCCGGCTTTGTTTTTCAGTGATAAATACCTAACTTTGTTAGTTATAAGAATGGAAGTTGGCCTGGCGGCGGACTGTCGCCTTGGCATGACTCTGTGCCGACGATAACCTTATAAGACTGAAAACATGAAGAAAACAATCATTTCCGCGCTCTTTGCCGTGTTCTGTATGGGTGCTTTTGCCGACAATTTCACAATCAGCGGACGTCTTACCGACGTGGCGAACGACACGCTACAGATTGAATATGTGTGCCATATCCCGGAGCGTAAGATAACCGAAGCGAAGGTGCCCGTTGATGGCAACGGCGGCTTTACGTACTCATGTAGTATCGACTATGCCGTGGAAGCGTCGCTGAAGGTACAATCAAATGGCAACGAGTCGTTTTTCTTCTTCGTGCCAAATGAGAGCGTCGAGGTCGTGGGAGCGTCCGATTTTGAGGCCGGATGGGCGCTCAAGGGAACGGCGTTCTACCAAAAACTTGACAGCATAAGGCTCATGGAGCTGCCTTTTTTGATGGAGTCGAAGGCCGCGTCGGACAAATACCGCAACGGCATCGCACAAGGACAGGACGAAAACCAACTGAAAGCCGCAAGGAACTCGGCGCAGAGAGACATAAACGACAGGAAGCGCGAAGCCCTGCGTCCGTACATAATGCAGCATCTTGACGACGAGGTTACGGCCACGATGCTGTTCTCGCTCGACTACAAAGAAATACCGCAGGTTATCAACAGGATGTCGCCCGATGTGCGTAACGGCCGCTTCAAGGACTATCTTGACGGCATAGAAGAGCTTTTCACACGTGTGCTGAAAGAGATTGCGGCGGCGAAACAGGCGGAACTCGAATTGAAAGAGGGCAAGTGTGCGCCCGACTTTACACTGAAAGACATCAACGGCAACGACTTCAACCTTGCCTCCTTGTTTGGCAAGGGAAAGTACATTGTCGTGGACTTCTGGGGTTCTTGGTGCTCATGGTGCATCAAGGGATTTCCCAAGATGAAAGAATACTACAATAAATACAGGGACAAATTGGAGATTGTCGGCATTGCCTGCTACGACAAGGAAGACAAATGGAAGGCGGCGGTGGTAAAGAATGACGTTCCCTGGCTGCACGTTTTCTCGCCTGACGGCATAACGGAAGAACGTTACGGCGTAACGGGCTATCCATATAAAGTGCTTATTTCGCCGAAAGGAAAGGTGATAAAATGCTTCAGGGGAGAGGCCGACGAGTTTTACGAAACGCTTGACAAGGAGCTTGATTGAACGTCTTTCAAAATAAGAACGGAAGCCACGCACGTGGCTTCCGTTTGTTGTTGTTATTCTTTTACCAATCCCATTTCCTTGGCTTTTTCCATGAGCAGCTCCATCAGCGGCTCGCGTTCGTTGGGCACGCGGTTGTCGAGCACGGCGTCTTTGAGCGCCTTTTTCAGCTCGCCCACTTCGCGCGAAGGCTGCAAGTTGAACATGGCCATTATCTCGGTGCCGTCGATGCAGGGCTGAAGCAGTCGCTTGTAGTCCTTCTCCTTCAGGTCATGCAGCTTCGAGCGGACTATGCGGAAGTTCTCGAGAAAATGCTTTTTGCGGCCTTCGTTCTTGCTGGTTATGTCGGCTTCGCACAGCGTCATCAGGTCGTCAATGTCGTCTCCGGCGTCGTTGAGCAGGCGTCGTACGGCGCTGTCGGTCACCACATCGTCGGCTATTACTATCGGGCGCATGTGCAGGTCAACGAGTTTCGCCACGTATTTCATCTTCGCGTCCATCGGCAGCTTTAGCCTCCTGAAGATGTCGGGCACCATTTTCGAACCCACGAAGTTGTGGTTGTGGAACGTCCATCCCTGCGCGTTGTTCCACCGTTTGGTCTTCGGTTTGCCGATGTCGTGCAGCAATGCCGCCCAGCGCAGCCACAGGTTGTCGCTCTGGCGGCTTACGTTGTCAAGCACTTCAAGCGTGTGGTAGAAGTTGTTTTTGTGCGCCCGGCCATTGCGCTTTTCAACGATGTCGAGGGCGGTAAGCTCCGGCAGCAACCGCGGCAGCAGTCCGCAGCGGTACAGGTCGACAAAACCCTTGCTCGGCGCGGCGGTCATCATTATCTTGTTAAGCTCCTCCTGTATGCGCTCTCCGCTGATTATCTGTATGCGGTCGGCGTTGCGCGTCAGTGCGTCAAACGTCTCGTCTTCAATGAAGAAGTTAAGCTGTGCGGCAAAGCGGACGCACCGCAGCATGCGCAGAGGGTCGTCGGAGAAGGTTATGTCGGGGTCTAACGGCGTGCGTATTATGCCGTCTTCAAGGTCGGCAAGGCCGTCGAACGGGTCAACTAATTCACCGAAGCGCGCCTTGTTGAGGCACACCGCGAGAGCGTTTATCGTGAAGTCGCGGCGGTTCTGGTCGTCTTCCAATGTGCCGTCTTCTACTATAGGCTTGCGCGAATCGTGGCTGTAGCTCTCTTTGCGGGCGCCCACAAACTCCACCTCAAGACCTCCGAACTTGACCTGCGCAGTGCCGAAATTACGGAACACCGACAACCGTGCGCGCTTGCCGAGCCGTTGTTTCAGTGCTTCGGCGATGCTTATTCCACTGCCAACTACAACGACGTCGATGTCGTTTGACGGACGTTCGAGGAACAGGTCGCGCACGTATCCGCCCACTACATAGCATTCAAGGCCGAGCGTGTCGGCAGCGTCGGAGATGTTATGGAATATGTATTTATCAAGAAGTTGCGCCAGTTCGGCGTCTGAAAGCATCCTCATGTCGTTCAAGTTTGTAAAGCGGCTGCAAATTTACGTTAATTAATTAAGAATTAAGAATTAAGAGTTAAGAAAATCGCTTTTGGCCGTAGAAGAGGCATCCTGATTGCTCTTGTAATGTCAAACGGCGTTGGTTGCATACAATAAATGCCGCGTCGGCGTGCGGCATGACGGCTACCGAGCGCCTCACTTGTACCAAAATAAATATAGGTAATCAAGCTTCCTCCCTTGGGGAGGGTTGGGGTGGGTCGTTAATTGATGGCCTTTTACATTCTAAAAGGCCACCTTTTAGCGTGTAAAAGGCCACGTTTTGCAGCCTAAAAGACGGCCTTTTGTAACACGTTGAGTACCAATGTGTTATGCAGGTGGTTTGGAAACGTTGTGTTGGAAGGCTTTTCCGGCTGAAAAGTATGCGCCGATTTGTTTGTTTTCAGATGTTTTTGTACCTTTAGATAAGATAAGCGGTGCCTCGGCAATGAAAAGAAAAGTTCGTTTCTCTCACTTTTCTTTTGCATTGCGCTCGGTTTGCATTATCTTTAGATAAGATAAGCTGCGCCTCGGCAATGAAAAGAAAAGTTTGTTTCTCTCACTTTTCTTTTGCATTGCGCTCGGTTTGCATTATCTTTGCATCAAACTTCAATTCAATTATGAAAGCAAGACTTTTTACCGCGGCTTTGGCCGTGTGTGCCGTGCTGTTGGCGACAGGCTGCGGCGGAAACGATATTGAGAAGAAGGCCGGCGAACTGCTTGAGCAGGCGCGGACGGAGTTCAAAGAGGGCGACTACGCCAAGGCTTTGGCTACCATCGACACGCTGCGCAAGAACTGCCCGGAGGCCATCGAGGCGCGCAAGCAGGCCCTGAAACTGTATCAGGAAGTGGAACTGAAGAGGGCACAGCTTGCCGTAGAGGGCGTGGACACCGTGCTGCAGCGCGTAGAACGCGAATATCAGGAAATGAAAAAGACCGTTGACGCGCTTCGTGAAAAGAGCGCGGCTACGGAGCAGCAGCTGCGTTCGGTCAACCTGATGCGCGTGACGCGCGACTCGCTGAAGACCATTTTCGACGTGGAGTGCGCTAAAATCAAGTACATAAAGAAAAAGATGGAAGAGTGATTTTCAAGGAGTTAAGGGAGTCAAAGGAGTTAAAGAAGCTAAAGACAAATGCCTTGATTGTGAAAATAAGATAAGGTGTGGCGTGAAAACGGAATAAGTTTTTTGCAGCCAATTGGCAAAACTATTGTCTTTAACTCCTTTAACTTCTTTAACTCCTTTAACTTCCTCAACTCCTTAAATATCACTACCTTTGCACTCGTAATATAATAACACATGTCAAAAGACACTTCAACTACCGAAGAACAGTTCAGGGTAGTGATGGCCGAGTGCCGTTCGCTGTTCGCAAAGAAACTGCACGACTACGGCCCGTCGTGGCGGATACTGCGTCCGTCGTCGTTGACCGACCAGCTGTTTATCAAGGCCAAGCGCATACGCAGTCTTGAAGTGAAGAAAGAGTCGCTCGTAGGCGAGGGCATAAAGCCCGAGTTCGTGGCGTTGATTAACTACGGCATAGTAGGCCTGATACAGCTTGACAAGGGTTTTGCCGACGCTCCCGACATGTCGGCCGACGAGGCTTTGCGCCTTTATGACGAACGGGCGGAGGCTGCGTTGCAGCTGATGCTGAAGAAGAACCATGACTATGACGAGGCTTGGAGGTCGATGCGCGTAAGCAGCTATACAGACTTCATACTGACGAAAATACAGCGCGTGAAGGAGATTGAAGACCTTGGCGGAGCCACGCTCGTATCTGAAGGCATCGACGCCAACTATATGGACATCATCAACTACGCCGTGTTCGGGGTCATCAAGCTTACTTACGGAGAATGAGCAGAAGTAAGGTCATAACTGCGGTAGCCGTCAACTTGTGCCGCTTTGCGGTTGCGCTGACGTTCATCTTTTCTGGATACGTCAAGGCCATCGACCCGTTAGGCACGCAATACAAGCTGCAAGACTATCTTGAAGTAATCGGCCTGTATGCCTATGTGCCCGACAGTGTGACGCTGGCGGCCAGTGTCGTGTTGGGCGGTTTGGAGTTCTGCCTCGGCGTGCTGCTGCTGTTCGCGATAAGGCGCAGGCTTGTAACGCGCCTGCTGTTGCTGTTCATGGCGGTGATGACGCCGGTCACGCTGTGGCTCGCCGTCGACAACCCCATCAAGGACTGCGGATGCTTCGGCGACGCGGTGGTGCTTACCAACTGGGAGACTTTTTGCAAAAATGTCATCCTCCTGGCCGCTACGGTGGTGTTGTTCTGGCGTCCGCTGATGATGCCGAGGTTCATAAGCCGCTCAAACCAGTGGATAGTCACCACATATACCGTGCTGTTCATACTCGTGTCAAGCAGCATGAGCCTGTACACATTGCCGCCCTTCGACTTCCGCCCGTACCACATCGGTGCTGACATACGCAAGGGAATGGAAATACCCGAAGGTGCGCCGCAGCCGCAGTTCGAGACCACTTTCATCATGGAAAAGGACGGACAGCGCAAGGAGTTCACGCTTGAGAATTATCCGGACTCCACCTGGACGTTCATAGACAGCAAGACCGTGCAGACCGCCGAGGGCTATGTGCCGCCCATCCACGACTTCTCCATACAGACCATGGACGGCGGAGAGGACATCACCGACAGCGTAATCGGCCAGAAGGGGTACGTCTTCCTGCTGGTAGCGCCACATCTGGAATATGCCAGCGACTCCAATTTCGGCGAGATAGACGCAATATATGAATACAGCGCAGACCACGGCTACCCGTTCTATGCGCTGACTGCCAGCACTGAAGATGCCGTGGCGCACTGGCGCGACATTACTGGGGCGGAATACAACTTCTACATTACCGACGACATAACGCTGAAGACCGTCATACGCAGCAACCCCGGACTGCTGCTGCTGAAGGACGGAGTCGTCATAGGAAAATGGAGCCACAACGACCTGCCGAAGCTCGACTACAAGTCGGAATTGCTTGAAAACACCGAATACGGGCATCTGCCCGAGCATACCGTTACGGGCAGGGTTTCCAAGATTTTGCTGTGGTACATACTTCCGTTGGTGCTTCTTACATTCGCCGACCGCACGTGGAAGTTCACCCGCTGGCTCAGGAAGAAAGAACATTCAAACCGAATATATAAACTATTAAAAGGCAAAAAGAAAATGAGAAAGAAAATTGTAGCAGGTAACTGGAAAATGAACATGAACCTGCAAGACGGCATCGCTCTTGCAAAGGAACTCAACGAGACACTTACAAACGAGAAACCCAATTGCGGAGTTGTAATCTGCACTCCTTTCATTCATCTTGCAAGCATTGCACAGTTCCTTAACCAGGACGTGATAGGACTTGGCGCAGAGAACTGCGCCGACAAGGAAAAGGGCGCATATACGGGCGAGGTTTCGGCCGAAATGGTTAAGAGCACAGGCGCACAATACGTAATACTCGGCCACTCGGAGCGTCGCGGCTACTACGCAGAAACTCCTGAAATACTGAAAGAAAAGGTGCTCCTCGCACTGAAGAACGGCCTTAAGGTAATCTTCTGCATCGGCGAAAGTCTTGAGGAAAGGGAAGCCGGCAAGCAGAACGAGGTGGTAAAGGCAGAGCTTGAAGGCAGCGTGTTCAACCTCACCGAGGAAGAGTTCAAGAACATAATCATTGCTTACGAGCCTATCTGGGCTATCGGAACAGGCAAGACTGCTACGGCTGAACAGGCAGAGGAAATACACGCCTACATCCGCAGCATCATAGCCGACAGGTACGGAAAGGCCGTGGCTGACGACACCACAATACTCTATGGCGGCAGCTGCAAGGCAAGCAACGCTCCCGAGCTGTTTGCAAAACCTGACATCGACGGTGGCCTTATCGGCGGTGCTTCATTGAAAGCTGCCGACTTCATGGGCATCATCAACGCTTGGAAATAATACCAACTGAAAGGAAAAAGACGGCGGAGAGCCTTGCAAGAAGCCGGTTCCGCCCGTCTTTTTCCCATTGTTTTTCATTAAGAAATAATACCAACAAAGCATGAGACAATTCGCCGTGATATTACTTTTGGCGTCAGGTTGCGCCCTGAATGCCGGCGCCCAGTCGTTTCTTGACGGATTAAGGGCGAAGAACATGGGGCAAGGAACCGTGACAGTTACGCAAAGCCCGGAAATCGACGAATTGGTAAACAACGCCCGGCTTTTGAGGACACAGCCCGCAACACCTAAGAAAGAGACTGTAAAGAGACCCATACAGCCAGTGCAGGACAATGCCGCACATAAGGCTGAGGCGGAAAAAACGCCTGTGGCCAGAACACATGCGGAGCACAAGGCGGAGCCTGCCGGAAGCGCGACTGATGAGCTTCCGGTAGTTGACACGTCAAAGAAGGTGATGCGCGGGGGCAAGAAAATCACCGGCTACCGTGTGCAGGCGTATTCAGGTGGAAACTCAAGGGCCGACCGGCAGAAGGCCGAAAGCATAGGCAACGCCATAAAGCAGAGGTTTCCCGACCTTCCTGTCTACGTGCATTTCTACTCTCCACGGTGGATATGCCGTGTAGGAAACTTCCGCACTTATCAGGAAGCCAACGAGGTTCTGGCGGAAATAAAGGATATGGGTTACCGCCAGGCCTGCATCGTGAAAGGCAAAATCACTGTGGCTTATTAAATCATTTACATATAATGTCGTTGCCGCCGGATGCCTGGAAAGCGTGCGCCTGGCGGCATAAAAGACTTGTTCATAACACTAAATAAAGATGAATCCTGAAACGGAATTCCGTGAAGGTCTTGAAGACCTTGCATCACACTATAAGAGTATAATCGGACTTTTAGGCGAGGACGTCAGCCGTGAAGGCTTGCTGAAGACACCTATGCGTGTGGCGAAGGCCATGCAAGTGCTTACGCGCGGCTACAGCCAGGACGCCCATAAGGTGCTTCTTGACGCGCTGTTCGAGGAAAAATACAGCCAGATGGTAATAGTCAAGGACATTGACTTCTTCTCGCTTTGCGAGCATCACATGCTTCCTTTTTACGGAAAGGTGCACGTAGCATACATTCCTAACGGGTATATTACCGGCTTGAGCAAGATTGCACGAGTGGTAGACATATACAGTCACCGACTCCAGGTGCAGGAACGCATGACCCTGCAAATAAAGGACTGCATACAGGAAACGCTCAAACCGCTCGGCGTTATGGTGGTTGTAGAGGCGAAACACATGTGCATGCAGATGCGCGGAGTGGAGAAGCAGAACGCCATAACGACGACGAGCGACTTCTCGGGGGCGTTCAACCAGGCCAAGACCCGCGAGGAGTTTATGAACCTTTTGCGCGGAGAAAGCAAGCGTATATGATATAAAAATGCAAAATTTTTGCCAACGGATGCAAGTTTTTTGCCTATGGGATGTTTTATAGGTAGCAAAAACATTAATAAACAAATAAAACAATGAAAAGATTTAACAAACTGTTTTTCATCCTCATGTGCTGTGTAAGCACCATGTCATTAACGTCTTGCCTGAATGACGACGACAACGGTATTGACCCTGAAACTTATGCAAAATACCTCCAGCAGATGTCTGGAACATATTATGGGAGCGAAACATACCAGAACAGGATTTACTTCTACAACGACACAATCACCGACAGCAACAACTCAAACAAGATTGACTCGATTAGCAGTAACGTTGTAATCTCTATTTCTGCACGTGACTCTTCGTTCCTCATCAGCGGTGTTCCAAGCAGGGTTTTGGCAAAAGAAATTGACAGCGTGAAGTTCAATGGCCTGAGAGATGCCATAGAGGAGCTTCCCAACCAGTCAATAAGGGGCAAGGTTCTCATTGCAAACGTAATGAACTACGGCTCTTACCTGTATTTCTATCCCACATCGCTGACTCTGAACGACCTTAGCTATGACGGCGGCACACATGACGTGACAATAGCTTTCTTGATTCCGTCAGCAGGCTCATGGAGCATGTCGGGCACTTTTGAAGGCATACAGGTGCCAATCTTCGTGGGAGCGTTCTTCGAGGGTGATAGCGAAATTCAGAGGATATATGACGGCACAATGTCAAATCCGGACGACTACAACAGGTCATTGCTCGACATAAGAGCATTCCGGTAATCCGGCAGAACGGCAATTTCTGACACACATAATAAGTATATAAGGAACATCCCCTTGCGGCCATTTCTTGGTTGCAAGGGGATGTTTTTTATGCCGTCTGACAACCGTTTTGCCGTTAAATTACTATATTTGCAACACTAATCTTAAAAATGATTGCCATTTATGAAGAAAACAATCCTTATCTTATTCACGCTTGTTGCGGCGCTTTCTGTCACGGCTCAAACCGTGGAAGGCAGCTGGACTGGCAAACTCGACGTTATGGGAACGCAGCTTAACCTTGTGTTCAACATAACGAAAGGCGCTGACGGGGCGTTCGCCTGCACAATGGACAGCCCCGACCAAGGCGCAAAAGGCATACCTGCGGAAATCACCGTGACTGACGGGGTGAAGGTGAAAATCAGCATGCCGGCGCTCATGGCGGCGTATGAGGGCGAGCTGAAAGACGGCATGATGAAAGGCACCTTTACGCAAAGCGGCATGTCGTTCGCGCTCGACATGAAGCCCGGAACGGTTGAACGCCGTCGTCCGCAGACGCCGAAAGAACCTTATCCGTACACCACGGAGGAGGTGACATTCACCAACACTGCCGACAACGCCACGCTGAGCGGCACGCTGACATATCCCGTTGGCTTCGAGGGTATGAAGAAAGGCACTGTGCCCGTGGTGATAATGGTGACCGGCAGCGGACGGCAAAACCGCGACGAGGAGCTTTTCGACCACAAGCCTTTCCTCGTCATAGCCGACTTCCTTGCGCGTAACGGCATAGCGACGCTGCGCTATGACGACCGCGGAGCGGGCAAGTCAACCGGTGACGCGGCAAACGGAACGACTGAGAACAACATGAAGGACGCGCTGGCCGCCGTTGACTATGCGCGCGGCACGGGCAAGTTCGGCCGCACGGGAGTGCTCGGCCACAGCGAAGGAGGCGCAATAGCGTTCATGCTTGCGGCGCGTGGCAAGGCCGACTTCATTGTGAGCATGGCCGGGCCGGGCTTGAGAGGCGACAGCATCCTCTTGGCGCAGAACCGCCGCGGAATGATGCAAGGCGGCGTGCCGGCCGACATGGCTGACGACTATTGCAAGGTGCTCGCCAAGATGTTCGCCGTAATGGCGCAGCCGGGCACCGTCGCCGACCCTGCGGCCAAGGTGCGTGAGATAGCGAAAGAAACGGGCGTAAGCCTGCCCGAACCGCTTGTGCAGAACTTCGCAAAGTCGATGGAGATATGCACGCCGTGGTTAAAATACTTCATCGGCTACGACCCGTCAGCCGACATCCGTGGCGCAAAGTGTCCCGTGATGGCCGTCAACGGCTCGAAGGACGTGCAGGTAGTAGCCGCCGACAACCTTGCGGCAATACGTCGCCTGCTGCCCGAAAACAGCCTGAACCTTATCAAGGAGTATCCCGGCCTTAACCATCTGTTCCAGCACTGCACCACCGGCCTGACAACGGAATATGGCCAGATAGAGGAGACCGTGTCGCCCGAAGTGATGCAGGACATTGCCGCATGGATTGCCAAGGTAGCGCGGTAGTGTTGCTTTTCGGCATTAATGTCGTGAAGTTCTGCCGTTGTAGGATTGCGGTGAGCCGCTTTTTATGGCTCAAGTCCATTCCTGATGACGTCTGCAAAACACAATAGTACGCAAAAAGGCGGCATCCGTATGGATACCGCCTTTTTGCGTTATTGCTTTCAGTCGGGATGACTGGACTCGAACCAGCGACCTCACGCCCCCCAGACGCGTGCGCTAACCAACTGCGCTACATCCCGTTCCATAAGCGAGTGCAAAAGTACATACTTATTGTGAAACGGCCAAACTTTTGGCCGCCTTTTTCCATATTTAAGTCAAAAAACAAGCATTTTCGCCTCTGCCGGCCGGTTCTTGACGTGTATGTCATGCCCGTAGGCATGCCGTCAGCAGCTGCTGACGGCATGGATGCTGGCATATGTCTTTGCAAAAGGTCATGTTTTGGCGTGTAAAAGGTCGTCTTTTGCATGGTAAAAGGCCACGTTTTGCAGTCTAAAAGACGGCCTTTTGCATTCACGCATGTTGTCGGCTGTTGTCATGCCGATAGCTGTTCGTGTGGAAGTATGATGTTTTTGGGGCGGAATACGTTTGTTGTTCGCATGGTAACGGACTGTAGTTTTTTTATTTGGAAACAAAAAATCCGTGCCTTGGCAAATGGGGCACGGACTTTATTTCTTGCTTCAATGCTTTTCGTTATCTGCTCAATCAGTATGCGGCCGAGCACGGAATGCCGGCCGCCATGACGCGGTCACGGATGGCGTTAAGCACGTCAGGTGAGGCTTTGAGCAGTTCGTGGTCGGGCGTTTCGCGGTCGATGGTGTATATCATGACCTGCTTCGGCCGGATGTGTTTTATGGCTTCGAGCCACGGGCCGACGTATTCTTCGCCGGTGTTGTCAACGCTTTTGCCGTCCATTGTGCCGCGCATGAACATTGTCTGCACTATGGCGTTGCCGTTGAACGAGCGTATTGTCTCGATGATTTCCTGCACGTCGTAGGTGGGGTAGGTTGGTCGGTTCACTTTGTCGATGTATTCCTTGCTTACGGTGTCAAGCTTCAGTATGTTGTTGTCCACGCGTTCAAGTGCGGCGTGTACATCCGGGCGCATGGCCATCGTCGCGTTGCTAAGTACCGAAACTTTTGCTTCGGGGCAATAACGGTTGCGCAGGCGGATGGTGTCGTCTATTATCCCGGCGAACTGCGGATGCGCCGTAGGCTCGCCGTTGCCGGCGAATGTCAGCACGTCGGGCAGCTGGCCGTCGGCCTGCATCTCGTTCAGTTTCCGCTCAAGAGCCGCCGCCACCTCTTCGCGCGTTGGCCTTTTCAGCCGTGGGCGGTGGTCGGCGTTGAAGCCGCATTCGCAGTATATGCAGTCAAACGTACACACTTTGCCGTCTGCCGGCATCAGGTTTATGCCGAGCGATATGCCAAGGCGGCGGCTGTGTACAGGCCCGAATATGGGCGATGGATAGATTACGGTGCTCATTGTCGTTGCTCCTTTCTTGTAGGTTAATCGTGGCAAAGGTACAAAAAAAGAATGGAAGCGCAACTGTCGGGCTTCCATTCTTGATATAAGATGCGGTTGAATTTTATTCTACTACGATGGGCTTGTACTTCGGAACGAGGCTCTTCATTATTATCCATGCCAGCAGGTAGGCAACGGCACAGATGCAGAAGATAATCATGTAGCCGGCAGGCTTGCCTTCAAAGCCGAGGAACGTGAACGCCTCGCCCATGGTTTCAGAGTATGTGAACAGTTCGCCTGCGCCGAGGTTGATGAGCAGCGAGCCGATGCCTCCTGCCATTGCGCCTATTCCGGTGATGGTGGCTATGGTTGATTTCGGGAACATGTCACCGATGGTTGAGAACAGGTTGGCCGACCATGCCTGGTGGCCTGCGCCGGCAAGGCCGATGATTATTGCCGGGAACCATACCGAGTAGCCTCCCAGAGGCTGTGCGAACAGCGCGAACAGGGGGAAGAACGCAAAGATGAGCATTGCCAGCATGCGGCCTGAATAGGGACCCATGCCCTTCTTTTCGACGAAGAGTTTAGGCAGGTAACCGCCGTAGATTGACAGTATTGTCACGATAAGATAGAGCACGAATATGAGCGCCATGCCCATGGGTGACGATGAGGGATAGTGGAACTGGTCGGAGAAATATGCAGGTGCCCAGAACAGATAGAACCACCATACGCCGTCGGTGAAGAACTTGCCCACTACGAACGACCATGTCTGCTTGTACTTGAAGCACTGCAAGAAGGGGATTGTCTTTTCCTCCTTCGCTCCTTCCGCAGGCTTGCTTGCCTCCTCGTCATCCTGGTTGATGTATATGAGTTCGGCCTTGTTTACACGCTTTGTGTTTCCCGGCTTCTCATAAAGGTGTGCCCAGAAGAACATCCAGATGAAGCCGATTGCACCGATGATGATGAATGCCATCTCCCAGCCGAAGTGCTTGGCGAGGATAGGTATTGTCAGCGGAGCTGCCAGTGCGCCTACTGAAGCGCCTGAATTGAAGATGGAAGTGGCGAACGCACGGTCTTTTTTCGGGAAATACTCAGCCGTAACCTTGATGGCGGCCGGGAAGTTGCCGGCCTCGCCGAGTGCGAGGATTGCGCGGCAAACGAGGAACAGCCATGTGCTGAGTGTGGCTATGGCGATAGCCATCTCGCTGCCGGTTTCTACCGCGCGGAGTGCCGCAACGGATTCAAGTCCCTCTATCTCCATTGTCACCCAGCCGCAGCCTGCGTGCAGGCATGCGCCCAATGACCAGATGAAGATGGCCCAGAGGTAGCCTTTCTTTATGCCCATCCAGTCGACAAACTTGCCGGCGAACAGACAGGCAACGGCATAAAAGACAGAGAAGAAACCGGTAATCATGCCGTAATGTGCATCATCCCAGTGGAACTCAGGTGCTATAAAGTCTTTCCACGTCAGCGAAAGCACCTGCCTGTCGAGGTAGTTCACCGTCGTTGCGCAGAAAAGCAAAGCACAAATGACCCAACGGAAGTTGGTCATCTTTGTAGTTTGAATTGGATTCATCAGTTATTAATTTGATTAATAGTATGCGTTTAAGTAAGTTTCCGCAAAGTTACTGTTTTTTCATTAAAAAAAGGATGGTGACTCGTTAAAATACTTTAATGGTCTTGCTGCGGTGCGAAAGACGGCCTTTCAGCCTGCAATATGCCATCTTTTGCAGGCTGAAAGGCCGTCTTTTACAATGCTTGTAGTTATGTCTCTGTAAGTCAGATACTTACGTCCGTTCCGTGTCAGTCTTGGTAATAAACTCTCTTCACGCGGCCGCTGATGCTTGTAAGCACCTCGTAAGGTATTGTTCCCATCACGTCTGAAAGCACGGGCACGGGCAGGTTGTCTCCGAATATCTCCACGCTGTCGCCCTCTTTGCAGTCGATGTCTGTTACATCTATCATCGCCACGTCCATGCAGATGTTGCCTACGTAGGGGGCTTTCTTGCCGTTCACGAGGCAGTAGCAGCGTCCGCAGCCGAGCAGGCGGTTGAGTCCGTCGGCGTAGCCGATAGGTATCGCGCCTATAAGGCTGTCCCTTGTGAGTATTCCCTTGCGGCTGTAGCCTACGGTTTCGTCTTTCGGCACGGGGTGTATTTGCAGTATTGTGGTTTTCAGCGTACACACGTTGTTGATTACGGAGTTGTCCCGGCTGTCGATGCCGTACAGCCCGAGTCCGAGGCGGCACATGTCGAGCTGGCGCTCGGGGAAGTGCTCTATGCCGGCCGAATTGTCCATGTGGCGCAGTATCTTGTGGCTGAATGCCGCCTGAAGTTTGTCGCTCCCTTCCTTGAAAAGTGCGAACTGGTGGGCGGAGAAGTTGTCGAAGTCGTCGCTGTCGGAGCCAACAAAGTGTGAGAACACCGAGCGCGGAATTACTGCGTTCTGCTGTTTCAGGCGGCTGATAAGCTCGTCGATGTCAGTCTGTGGGTTGAAGCCGAGGCGGTGCATGCCTGTGTCGAGCTTTATGTGGACGGGGTATCCTGTTATGCCTTCTTTCTGTGCGGCCTTGACAAGGGCGTCAAGCAGGCGGAAGCTGTAGACTTCCGGCTCAAGTTTGTAGTCGAACATCGTCTTGAACGCAGTCATTTCGGGGTTCATTATCATGATGTTCGCCGTTATTCCGTTCCTCCTCAGCGTCACGCCTTCATCGGCAACGGCCACTGCGAGGTAGTCAACGCGGTGGTCTTGCAGCGTCTTTGCCACCTCCACTGCGCCTGCTCCGTAAGCGTCGGCCTTAACCATGCACACGAGTTTCGTCGTCGGTTTCATGTACGAGCGGAAGTAGTTGAGGTTCTTTACCAGTGCGCCGAGGTTGACTTCAAGTATTGTCTCGTGTACCTTCTGCTCCAGAAGCTCGGTCAGCAAGTCGAAACTGAAGCGGCGTGCGCCCTTCAACAGTATCACCTCATCGTGCAAGGCGCCGAATTCCTGACTTGCAATGAACTCGTGGCAGTCGGCGAAGAAATGCTTTTCCTGTATGTCTATGGCGTCAGCGTTGGCACTGATTTCAGGGCCTATGCCTATGAACTTCTGCACGCCTCGTGTCCTTGCGAGGTCTGACACCTCTCTATATAGCGCCTCGCCCGACTTTCCGCTCTGGTAAATGTCGCTCAATATCAGCGTGCGTTTTCGTCCGGCGTGGTCGGGGCGGCGGCTCATGAAGTCGAGGGCGATGTCAAGCGAGTTGATGTCAGAGTTGTAAGAGTCGTTTATGAGCGTGCATCCGTGTTGCCCTTCTTTCACCTCCAGGCGCATGGCTACAGGCTCTATGTCGGGCATCCGGCCTGCTATCTGCTCTGTCGTAAGCCCCAGGTGGAGTGCTATTGCGGCGCAAATCACGGAGTTTGCGACCGACGCTTCGTCGATGAACGGCAGCGTGTAGCGGCCTTCATTGCCATCGAACATGTAGCTTATTGTTGTTGATGTGCCGTTCTTTTCAACAGATTTTACGTACATCTTTGCCGCCGGGTCTTTCATCGACCATGCGAGTTGCTCGCCCTTGTAGTCGTATCTTGCTATGCAGCTTCTCACCGTCTTGTCGTCCCAAGGGTAGACAATGGCCTTTGTGTCGTGAAAAAGTTTCAGCTTTTCGAGGCATTTTTCTTCCATCGACGAGAAGTTCTCCTGATGCGCGGTGCCGAGGTTTGTCAGTACGCCGATAGTCGGCTGTATGATGGCACGTAAGGCCTGCATCTCTCCTTTCTGACTTATGCCTGCCTCGAACACGCCTATCTGGCTTCTTTCATCGAGCAACCAGACCGACAGGGGCACGCCAATTTGCGAGTTGTAGCTGCGCGGACTGCGTGTAACAACCATCCCGGGGGACAGCAGTTGGTAAAGCCATTCCTTCACAACAGTCTTGCCGTTGCTGCCGGTTATGCCCACAATGGGTATGTCGAACTCGTCGCGGTGGCGTTCGGCGAGGCGTTGCAGGGCCTCTACTGGGTGCGGAACTTTCAGGAAGTTGGCGTCGGCGTAAGCCTCGCTGTAGCCTTCAGGCAGTTCGTCCACAACGAAATTCCTCACTCCACGGCGGTAAAGGTCGGCTATATACTTGTGTCCGTCGTTGCGCTCCGACCGTATTGCGAAGAACAAAGTCTCTTCAGGAAAGCACACGCTCCGGCTGTCCGTCAGTATCCAACGTATGTTGCCGTCCGCCGAGCCGTAGCGGCGTGCGCCAATCAAGGTCGTTATTTTTTCAATTGAGTAGAGCATTTTGTTTTATTTTAGTTGACAAGTTGACGAGTGACAAGCAAACAAGGAATTTTGTTTTTATTGTCAGTAACTGGTGTATGGGACAACACTTCTTATACCGCTAATGCCTGTCTTTCAACAAGTTGGTTATCCTTGTCAACTCGTCTGCTTGTAACTTGTCTGCTATTACAATACAAAGTTCGGATATTTTTTTGACAGTACGTCTATTTTTAACATAGTTTTATTCATGAAATCCTTGTATTCAGCCGACTCCGGATTGAACGGTTTGTGCCCCAACGCCTCTTTCAGCGGCCGCCATTCCTCGATGAAGCGTTTGGCTTCGGGCGAGAAATAAGCCTCTGAAAACACTTCCCATATATACTCGACGGCCTGCTCCGAGGGGTGCAGCATGTCCTTGGCGTAGAAACGGTAGTCGCGAAGCTCGTCGTTTACAATCTCGTATGCCGGGAAATAACTTACCGTTCCGGGGCGCGACTTCACAAGTCTGTCGGCGGCGAGTAGCAGCACCGCCTTCGAAATCTGGCTGCCATGGAAACCGTATTTGGCGTAACGGATGGGGCTTACTGTCACTACCACCTTCACGTCGGGCCGCCTTTCAACAAGCGTGTCAACGGCTTCTCCAAGGTAAACGGCGCACTCGTCAATGCTCAGTTCACGTTCTGTGAACAGCCGTTGCGGCCTTTTGGCGCAGTTGTCCACTATTTCTCCCGTCTCGTTAAGTATGTAGACATGGTTTGTTCCGAGTGTGAACAGTGCCACTCGCGGCGCGTTTTCACACCTCTTTACCGTGTGCAGGATGCTCGCCGGGTTGTACATCACGCCGTAGGGGTTGACCGTGGCGCGGAACTTCTCTTCCTTGAACCGCCGTCCTATGTTGTCGGCGAAGCACGAACCTACGAACAGCATCTCCTCGCACGGCCCTATCTCAAAGTCTGGCTTGACAATGTTTACTTTTGTCCTGAACTGCATTTATTATGTTGGTGGTAAATAATTATAGGTGGAATAAATCATTGCATGGCGGTATTTGTCATGTTTTCGATACGTCCTATCCAGTCTTTGAAATGTTTGCATCTATCCATAAGTTTGTCCATGCCTATTGCGGCGGCCACTTTTGTGCCGCTTTTGGGCTTGTTGTATTTATATAGTTTTTTGCCTTCAATCGCCTTTTTAATCCTTTTGCTTGGAGCTGTCGTGGGGCTGTTGTCTATCAGTTCGGGGTTGTCCTGATATTTGTCAAGCACTTTCTCAAGCTCTTCTATGTCCTTTTGGCACTTCGGATAATCGTCGGCAAGTTTCCCGATGTCGCAAAACAGTAACGCTTCAAACTCGTGCAGTTGGATGTATGGTATAAAGTTTGATGCGCCAATGTCGTTTTTGAAATGCTCCTCAATCTGTTCAACCCTTGTATATGCGTCCATGATTGCCTGTGACTGCCTGTATCCCGGAAAGTCATCGGGCAAGGCATAAAGGTCGAACATTGTGGTGAAGTAATGCGTTTCGCTGTTGTGTGACGAAACTTCTTTCATCCATCTTGCCAAGTCTCCTTTGGCTTGTTGGTAGCTTATTATTCCGCCTTTGGCCGATTTCTTCCTTTCTGTAACCAGCAATCGGTGTTTTACTATAACGTTTTTGTCTTTAAAGTAGGGCTTTAACACCTCTTTGGCGAATTTCTCTTCTGTTTGCCCTTCGCACAGAATGTCAAGGATTATAGTGTTCATACGGGCCGTCCTCCTATCACATTCTTGTCCCAGAGTTCGCTTAGTGCATAGCCGTTAAGCCATTCCTGATAGTCGTGTGCGTCCAATTTCTTTGCAACTGTGCATTGGCTGTCCTCGTCGCGTTCTATTATGGTGATGTCGTTTATGTCAAACCTGTCTATAAGTGACGGCGACTGTGTCGCCGCTATCACCTGTACGTGCATGGAAGCGTCCTTTATCATCTCTGCGAGTTGGTCTATCGCGTAAGGGTGAAGGCCAAGTTCCGGCTCGTCAATGATGATTACCCTCGGCATGGTCTCTTCCGGTTGCAGCAGCAATGTGGCCAGTGCAATGAAGCGGATGGAACCGTCCGAGAACTGGTCGGGTGAGAAAACGTAGTCATTTGCTGACGTATCAACCCACTTCAGGGATATGTATCCGCGTTCCGGTTCAAGGTAAAAGTCCTTGAATTGGGGCACAACGTCGTGTACATAGTCAACAATCCTGTTGTAAGATTCTGTGTAGTTGTTTTTTAGAAAATACAGAAATGATGCGAGGTTGTTGGCTTCTGACTGCAAGTAATGTGCCGATTCAACCGTTGAAGACTGGCGCATACGTGACGATACGGATGAGTCGTTGAACTGGTAAACTTTGCATCCGGAAAGGAAGTTCCATACAAGTTTGCTTGTCTTATCTGCCGGTTTGGTTAAGGCCGACTCCTTGAAATCGCCTTCCAGCTGCCTTTCACACGGTTTGCCCATGTCCTTTTTCCCCCACACAATTTCTTCAGAGCTTACTATCAGCCTGTCTGCAGATGCGCTTGTCAGCCCGAAGCGATAGATGTCATACGTGTCATTGTTGTCAAAACGCAGTTCCGCGCTTAGGGTGGGGGTTTTCTTCGAGCCGTAATAAAGGAACGTCTGGTTTGTTCCGGCTTCAGCGACGAACCTTTGCAGGCTGCCGTTCATCATGAACCCCAACATCTTGAAAAAGCTTATGATGTTGCTTTTCCCGGCACCGTTTGCGCCAAGCAGTATGTTGATGTCGCCGAGTTCCAAGGTCATCGGGCAGTTAAAAGAAACAGACTTATATCCTTGTATCGTTATTCTTGTCAGCTTGTTGTCTATTTTCTGCATGGTTATGAAAGGCTGTTATTTTGCTGATTACAAAGATACACAAATCTTGTGAAACAAGGAAATGTCGTGACCAAAAAGCTGGAAAACGAACGCTTGTTTTCCAATTGACGGCCTTTTGCATTGTAAAAGGCCGTCAATTGCAATGCAAAAGGCCGTCTTTCACACGCTGAAAGACGGCCTTTCGCAACTTGTTGGATTCCAGTGTGCTATGCGCCTGGTTACCTTATGCTGCCTGTTCCTTCTTTTTACGGTAGCCGAGGAATGCGGCGATGAGTATCGCTATGATGATTGCCGCGTATGCAATGTAGGCTATCGTCTCGGTCGTCGTTACCGACTTGGGGTGGAACGTCAGCACGACCTTGTGCTTGCCGGGGGCTACGTTGAGGGCGCGCAGCAGGTAGTCGGCGCGTCCAAGCTCGGCAGGCTGGCCGTCAACGGTGGCTGTCCAACCCGGATAATATACCTCGGAGAACACTATCACGCCGCCGTTTTTCGAGTAAACGTCGTATTCAAGCTGGTCTGCCATGTACTTGGTGAGCTTCACCGAGGCGGTGCTGTCCTGTGCAACCGATGTTTTCAGCACATTCTCGAACCGCTTGTCGGCCACTGCTTCGCGGCGCAGGTCGATGCGGCCAACGGCGTCTATCTCGCCGTTGGCATTGTCGGCGTAGGTTATGCGGTCAACAAACCATGCCGGGCCGTGTACGTGCGGGTTCACCACCGGTACTGTCTGCCCGTCTTGCAGCGGCACGATGAAGTAGCGTGCGTTGAGCGCGTTGAGCACGGGGAACAGGCTGTCGCCGTTCACTTTCAGCAAGTCGCCGCCCGACTCGGCTATTGCCGGCATGAGCTTTTGCATCTCCGGCGCGATGTAATGGTCGATTATGTCCTGATAACGGCGCAGCTTGGCCGCGTGGTAGCCGCCTATGCTGTTGTGGTAGTATGACGTTTCGTTCTCGTTGAACGTGTTTGATGCGAGGTTGAGCACGCGGTAGTTGCCCATGTCCGTCTTGTCTTCAAGTATCATCCGGTCGGTCTCAGTCATCTGTATGGGCGCCTCGCGCTCGCTCTTCGGCACGAACATGTCGTTGTTCAGGTAGCGTTTGTCAACCTGCCATAAGTCCACAAGGCACAGCAGAGTTATCGCGCCGACAGTGTAAGTGGCTTTAAGTTTTCCGGCTTTGTATAGCAACAGGCATAGCGTACCTATTACGATAATGAACACCGAGCGCCAGCAGTCGGCCGTGAACACGGCCTGCCGCATCTCGCGCAGGTTCTCGGTTACGGGCAGGATGTACTCCTGCGGCAGTGTGGAGAGGGCGCGCATCTCGGCGGAAGATATGAAGTCGCTGAAGAAAAGGGTGGGGAAGAGGGCGAAGAGTATTGCTATTCCGCCCGTCAGTCCGAAGCTGATGTACACCGCCTTGATGCGTTTTGTCAGCAGCGACGGGTCGTCTACAATCTTCTTCAGCGCCAGCATGGCCAGCAACGGGATGGTAAACTCGGCGATGACGAGGATTGATGCCACCGTACGGAACTTGGAGTACATCGGCACATAGTCGATGAACAGGTCTGTGAAGGGCATGAAGTTCTTTCCCCATGACAGTAGTATGCTGAGCACCGTGGCCGCGAGCAAGGCCCACTTCATAGGCCCTTTGACGATGAACAGTCCCAGAACGAACAGCATAAGCACGAATGCGCCTACGTAGACAGGCCCCTGCGTGCCGGGCTGTTCGCCCCAGTATTGGCCCATCTGCTGGTATATCATGTTGAATTCCGGGTTGGCCTTCTCCATGGCGGTATTGCTTTCGGTGAGCGGCATGCTTGCCCCACCCTTCGTGTTGGGCACAAGCAGCGTCCACGTTTCGCCTATACCGTAGCTCCATTGCGTTATGTAGTCGCGGTCAAGTCCGCTTGCGCTCTGGTTGGCTTGCTGCTTCTTTACAAGCTCGCTCTTGCCGCGCATCGACTCCTTGCTGTACTCCCACGTGTGGTAAAGGTTGCTAAGGTTCAGGCAAATGCCTATTACCGCTCCGGCGGCGCATACCGCCGTGGCCTTCCAGAAGTGTGCCATGCGCTTTTGCCTGATGGCCTCGACAAGGTAGGCGATAACCATGAATAGGATGACGAACAGGAAGTAGTATGTCATCTGCACGTGGTTGGCGTTTATTTCAAACGCCGCGAAGATAGAGGTTACTATTAGTCCCCACAGGTATTTGCCCCTGTATGCCAGCACAATGCCGGCAATCATGGGCGGCAGGTAGGCCAAAGCCATGACTTTCCAAATATGTCCTGCGGCTATGATGATGAGGAAATAGCTTGAGAACGCCCATATTATAGAGCCTAATACGGCAAGATGCCGGCGGAAGTCGAACGCGCGCAGCAGGATGTAGAAGCCCAGAAGGTAGACGAAGACGTACCATACATTCTCGGGCAGGAACAGGTGGTAGATGTTGGCAGCCGTGTTCACGCCCTTTGTGCTTGCGTATTCGGGTGCCGTCTGGTACGTCGGCATGCCGCTGAACACAGAGTTCATCCATCGCGTCACTTCGCCTGTCTCGGCGCGGTGTTCGGCCATTTCGCGTCCGAGGCCTTTCCCGGCTGACGAGTCGTGGCGGTAAAGTATCTTTCCCTCGATGTCTGCCGGGAAGAAGTAAGCTACCGAGATAAGCGCGAACAGCACCACGGCCAGCACGTCGGGAAGGATTTTCTTAAATGTTTTCATTGTCTGTCGATGTTTTTCCTTATCGTTCGTTTTGATGTGCAAAAGTAATATATATAATGTAAAAAGCCGTCGTTTGCCTGCTAAAAATATTGTTTTTTAGCAGACAGGAAGATTTGTTTAGTTTGCAAATGTACGGGCATGCGGATTGACGAAGTGGCGTTTGGTTGGCATGTGCGGCCATGAAGGTTGGCAAGTATGCATGTTTTGCCGGTCAGGTGTTTGTGTTTTGCGAGTAAGGCAAAATACATTGTCTGCTTGTGTGCCCGTCAGTTTGTCAACTGAATGACTTGTTTTGCTTGTCATAACGTTACCGGCCGTTTTCTGAAACCTTTACAATGAAAAATCCTGAAACAGCCCGTTTCTGTGCATTGGTGTGTTGTCTGTTTCGTGCGAATGGTGTTATTTCTTATTACAAGAATGCTATTCGCGTAGAAAAGTGAGGTCTTATGCGCTTTGAAAGGTGGCCTTTGGGGGTGTAAAAGACGGTCTTTGGTGGTGTAAAAGGGCATCTTTTGTATTTGCGAATGTCATATTTTATAATGTTTCCAATGCCAATTCGCAGTCTTGACGTTTGTAAGTGGTTGGGTAGCAGGCTTTTGTGTGGCTTGTCGTGAGAAGTGTTAAATTCGGGGTTCTGTCGTGAAACATCCGGCAAATGGTGTGACGGGGCTGTTCCTGGAGCGTCAAACGTTTTCCATCCAAAGTCAGAGTGAAGCCGTAAGATGCCGTTTCCGCATCATTCTGACATGTCATCCTGTGCCCTGCGGGCAGCCAAATTTTTCATTGTTCATTATTCGTTATTCATCAAAAATATGTATTTTTGCACCGCACACAGACATATCCATACATGAAAATTGGTATAATCGTAGCAATGGACAAGGAACTTGTCCAGCTAAAATCGCTGCTTGACGATGCCACGGTAGAGCGCCGTCACAGCAAGGATTTCATCCTCGGTACAATAGGAGACAAAGACATAGTGTTGCAGAAGTGCGGCATAGGCAAGGTGAACTCGGCCATAGGAGCCGTAGAGATGATTGACTGCTACCAGCCAGACATCATCATATCCACCGGCGTTGCAGGCGGAGCGGACAGCAGGATGGAAGTGACCGACATCGTTGTGGGCACAGAATACTGCTACCATGACGCCTACTGCGGCGATGATTGCGCCTTCGGGCAAATCATGGGGATGCCGGCTTCTTTCCGCACACGTCAGGACTTGGTCGACAAGGCCGTAGCCGCCTGCGGCGATAAAGCTGTGTTCACAGGTCTTATCGTCAGTGGCGAGTGGTTTGTCAACACGCAGAACAAGATGCGCGCCATCCTCGCCCGTTTCCCCAAGGCAATCGCCGTTGACATGGAAAGCTGCTCAATCGCGCATACGTGCCATATCTACGGAGTGCCGTTCATCAGCTTCCGCGTAATCAGCGACCTGCCGTTGAAGGACACGAAAGCCTCGCAGTACTTCGACTTCTGGGCGCGTCTGGCCGACAGTTCGTTCACGCTGACAAAGAAGTTTATCGCGGCACTGTGATTATTTCGGAAGTTATAGAAGTTAACGAAGTTAGAGAAGTTGAAGCCAAACGCTTCTCTAATCGTGTTCCGTAACAAGCGTAATGGCTTTAACTTCTAACGAACGCAGTGAGTGATAGCTTCTATAACTTCTTTAACTTCCAATAAACACCGTGAGTGATAGCCTCAATGATTGTTTCAAGTAGCAATGGTAATGGCTTTAACTTCTAACGAACGCAGTGAGTGATAACTTCTATAACTTCTTTAACTTCTACATAAAAACAACATGAAGACCATTCCCAGTTTCACCATTAACCACGAAAAGCTGCTGCGCGGCATATACGTTTCGCGCAAGGACAGCGTAGGGACAGACACCGTTACCACGTTTGACATACGCATGAAAGAGCCTAACCGTGAACCGGCTCTTCATCCGGGGGCGCTCCATACGATAGAACATCTCGCCGCAACATACCTGCGTAACGACCCCGAATGGGCCGACCGCATAGTTTATTGGGGGCCGATGGGCTGTCTTACGGGCAATTATCTCCTTATGAAGGGCGACCTTTCGCCGCGTGACATCGTGCCGCTGATGCGACGCACGTTCGCCTTCATCGCCTTGTTCGAGGGAGAAGTACCCGGTGCCCAGCCGCGCGATTGCGGCAATTACTTGCTTCATGACCTGCCCATGGCACGTCTCGAAGCACGCAAGTTCCTTACAGAGGTGCTTGAAGTGATGACTGAAGACAACATGAACTACCCTGAATGATAAGTAGATAAGTGACGAGTTGACAAGCAGACAAGGAGATTTGTTTAGTTGACAAGTAACGAGTTGACAAGCAGACAAGGAGATTACACATATTAAAATGTTGTTTTGTAAAGCAATCCTCTTGTCCACTTGTCAACTCGTCACTTGTCTGCTATAAATAAAGAACTGCACAATTCCCCTCATTGAGACGAACATTATGAATGCCGCCCACAGCCCGTGGTTGGCGAAATGGCCGTGTGCCATGAAATATACGGCGAAGAACGTGGCTGCGGCTGCGGCCATTGAGACGAGCATTCCGCGTGTCATTGTGCAGCCGATGAATATCCCGTCCCATACGAATGACGCCATTCCGGCCAGCGGAATGGCAAGTGCCCAATAATAATAGGTGTGTGATGCCGCAACGACCGACGGCTCGTCGGTGAGCAGCGACAGGAAAGCGTCGCCCCCGAGGCCGTAAACCAAGGTGAAGGCGGCGGCCATCGCCAAGCCCCAACGGAAGAGGTGGCGCACCGTGTCGCGCAAGGCTGCTGCGTTGCGCGCACCGAAATAGCGGCCCGACAGCGCCTCGCCGGCGTATGCGAAGCCGTCCATGACGTATGAGAAGAGCAGGTAAAACTGCATGAGAAGCGTGTTTACGGCCAGCACGACCTCACCCTGCCACGAGCCTGCGGACGTGAAAAACAGCATGACCGACACCATACATAGCGTGCGGAGGAATATGTCGCGGTTGACGGAGAAGAACCGCCGCATGTCATCGCGCCGCCATACGCCCTGCCAAGAGAAGTATGCGCGCAGGCGGCGGTAGTGCCTCCAGCACAGGGCTACGGCCATTATGAAGCCTGCATACTGTGCGGTGAGCGTGCCCAAGGCCACTCCCTCGACCTTCATTCCGCATCCGAACACAAGGAAAGTGCTTGCGCAGATGTTGACAACGTTCTGCACTATGGCTACGGCCATTGGCGACCGGGAGTTCTGCATGCCTATGAACCACCCCGAGAGGCTGAACAGTCCGAGCATGGCCGGTGCTCCGTAGATTAGCGTAAGGAAGTAGACCGATGCCAGGCGCGCCACATCTTCCGTAGGCTGCATTATGCCCAAGGCCGCCGCGAGCAGCGGTTTCTGCAGCAGTATGAGGGCTGCCGCCACGGCGAAGGCTATGCCTACGGAGCGCGCCAGGAGGCGTGTCACCTCGCAGAGGTCGCGCCGTCCGAGCGCCTGCGATGTCATTCCGCTTGTTCCCATGCGCAGGAAGCCGAATATCCAGTACATCACATTGAACATCATTCCGCCCACGGCGATGGCTCCGATGTAAGCCGCCGCGCCGAGATGGCCCACTATTGCCACGTCGACCAGCCCCAATAGCGGCACTGTAATGTTGCTCACTATTGAGGGCAGGGCTATCTTCAGTATTTCCTTATTGCGCTTGTCCATTGTTGTCAGGGCGCAAAGTTAGCCATTATTTGTAAAAGGTAAAAAGGTAAAAGGGTAAAAAGGTGAAAACGCCTTGCAGACAAATAAGGGCGGCTAATCAAGCTCCCTCCATTCTGAAGGACTGGTGTGGGTCTGCTTTTTAATTGAAAATGAAAAATTAAAAATGAACAATTATGATTACTTTTAAGACTGCTTGCCAACAATGCAAATCACAATTATCCATTGTCAATTATCAACTCTCAATTCAAAAGGCCGTCTTTTAGCTTGCAAAAGGTGACCTTTTACGCTGCAAAAGATGCCCTTTTACAATGCAAAAGGTCACCTTTTGCAAAGCGGTTTGCCGTCGCGTGTCTTTCTGCTTGATACTCAACGAGTTGCGGAAAGCAAAAACTGGCTGAAAACTTTTAGTTGAATGCCTTTTTTATTACCTTTGCACCAACATCAAACAACCGTCAGCCGTGTCCTGTTCGACATCTCCATGACGCTAAAAAACGTTAAACAATGCACGGCTTTGTCACATTCAGGCGTGGCGGAACGTATATATGGGGAAATGTGCAACCATGTCCCGGGCTGCTGGCAGTGCCGGGACGAAACATAAATATCCATGTACAAATATCTTGTTTTGTTGCTATTGATGCTTGCGCAGATGCCAATTGTGGCGTCGGCGACAGGCGGCGACGGTTTCACCGTCAAGGGATTGGTGGTTGACTCGATAACCGGCGAGGGCGAACCTTACGCCACGGTGCGTGTTGAAAAGGCCGCCGCGCCGGGCAAGGCGGTGAAAATGCTCGTCACGAAGAGCGACGGACGCTTCACCGTCAGCCTCGCAGAAAAGGGCAAGTACCGCCTTACGGTAAGCTCGATGGGGCGCGCCGACATTGTAAAAGACTTTACTTTAGAGGCCGGAAAGCCTGCTGTAGACCTCGGCAAGATGCCTATCCATGATGCCACGAACGTTCTTGCAGGCGTTGAAGTGACGGTGCAGAAGCCGCTCGTGACGGCCGACATCGACAAGATTGGCTACGATGTGGAGAGCGACCCCGACTCTAAGACCAACACGGTGATTGAGATGCTGCGCAAGGTTCCTATGGTTACGGTGGACGGGGAGGACAATATCAAGGTGAACGGAAGCTCGTCTTTCAAGGTGTACGTCAACGGGCGGCCCAACAACATGATGTCAAACAACCCCTCGGAGGTGCTCAAAAGCATGCCTGCCAACACCATAAAGAAGATTGAAGTCATCACAAACCCCGGCCCGAAGTATGACGCAGAGGGTGTGGGCGGCATTCTCAATATCGTCACTGTAGGTTCCGGCTTCGAGGGATATACTGCCACCGTGAGTGCCAACGGCAGCAATACGGGAGTGGGCGGAGGCTTATTCGGTACGGTTAAGGTGGGCAAGCTCACCGTCAGCGCACGCTATAACTACAACCATAACAGCCAGCCGCGCAGCTATTCGGGCAGCACGCTCACCGTGACCGATGAGAACCCGTCGTCCGCTTCGGCAAACATTGAAAGCGAGGGGAGCAGCAAAAGCCGCAGCAACTTCCAGTCGGGAAGCCTCGAAGCGAGCTATGAAATAGACACGTTGAACCTCGTCACCGCATCGTTCGGCCTGTGGGGCAACAATTACAGCAGCCGCGGCACATCGTCGACGGTGGGCACCAGTCCGCTCGACGGTGGCGGACTGTACAGCTACTCCATGCCTTCGCACAGCCGGAACTCGTGGTTCTCGATAGAGGGAAGCGTAGATTACCAGCGTCTTTTCAAGGTGAAAGACCGCATGCTGACCTTCTCTTACCGCATAAGCACCGACCCGGAGACTTCCGATTCGTACACCGACTACGACGATATGGACGCCGTTGCCGACTGGCAAGACTATCTGCAACGTCTTGAAAACCAGCATAACGACGGTTCGCAGCGCACCACCGAGCATACATTCCAGCTCGATTACACCACTCCGATAGGCAAACTTCACACCTTGGAGGCCGGAGCCAAGTACATATTACGCAACAACTCGTCGGAAAACGACCGCTATACCATGGCCGCGACGGCCACCGGCGGCTATGAGTTTGACGAAGACCACAGCTCGCATTACAGGCATAACAACGACATAATAGCCGCCTATTTGGGTTACGGACTTAAGTGGAAGAAGCTCTCCGGACGGCTCGGCCTGCGCTATGAGCACACCATTCAGGACGTGAAATACCTCCTCGGGCGCGGCGATGACTTCCGAAAGGACTTCGACGACCTCGTTCCCTCGGCCTCAATCGGCTACCGTCTGACCGACACGCAGAACCTCCGCTTGGGCTACAACATGAGGATTTACCGCCCCGGAATATGGTACTTGAACCCTTATCTCGACGATTCCAACCCTACGTCGATAAGCCAGGGCAACCCGAACCTTGTCAGCGAGAAGAGCCATTCGTTCTCTCTCGGCTATAACAGCTTCACCACCAAGCTGAGCATTAACCTGTCCTTGCGCTACAGTTTCACGAACAACAGCATAGAAAGCGTGTCATCCCTCGTCAGCGACAACGACATTGCAGGCCTTCAGAACCCTACGGGCAAGAGCGTGCTGTACACCACTTACCGCAACATAGGCAAGACCCGCTCGGCCAACATGAGCGCATACGTCAACTACAGCCCCTTCACCACGACGCGCATCTACGCCAACCTGTACGGCGGATGGACGTATCTCTCGGACGGAGGCGACCTTAGCAACCATGGCTGGAACATGTATGCGTATGGCGGAGCGCAGCAGACGCTGCCCAAAGACTGGCGCATCAGCTTGAGTATATGGAGCCAGACACCGTGGATTTCGCTGCAAGGCAAGGGCAGCGGGTTCTTCGGTTACGGGTTGAATGTAACCAAACAGTTCCTCAAACAGCGGCTGTCCTTGTCGGCGTTTGCCAACAACTTCTTCAAGAAATACAACGTTTACAATAATGACATGTCAAGCACCGGCTTTACTCAGCACTCGTGGAGCAAGTACAACCAGCAGCGTTTCGGCATCAGCGTGAGCTTCCGCATAGGCGAACTGAAGGCGTCTGTAAAGAAGGCGGAGCGCACGATAAGCAACGACGACGTGAAAGAAGGAGGGCAGCAGGGCGGCGGACAATGACCCGGATACATACGCAGAAGGGGCGGAAGCAATGCTTTCCGCCCCTTCTGCGTGTCTTGTTTTTATGTCAAAGACGGCCGTCCCAGACTGACGAGCCTTTTGGCATGACTTTCTCAAGCGGCATGCATTCGCTGTAAACAAGTCTTGCAACCATGTAAGGCATCTGGTCTTTCGTTTCAATTCTTTTCCCTGTGGCTTCGTCTATACTGTAAGACGCCTTGCATACGCCGTGCTCCCATTCTTCAAAGTCAGTCCTGCAGGCGTCAGTCTTTGTCATGTCTGCCTTCCACAAGCCGTCAGGCCGGCCGTCGTCATCATAGTTCCCGGTTATTATGTAGTTGCCGGTAGACAGTCTGACGCTGCCGGTCGGATGTCCGCATCCCATGTTAAGGCACAGCGTTGTTACATCGGCATTGAAGCCGGGCGTGTGTAAGCGGCAAACCGCCTTGTATGAGTAAAGTCCGCGGTGGTGGCCTCCGGCATATTCTATTGTCAGTTTTTTGTACAGGCCGTGCGACTTGTTGCAGAAGGTCCAGCGTCCTTCCTTTGCCCCGTTGTTGAAACTTCCCGTGGCGGGTTTGGGGGGGGGGGGGGGGGGGGGGGGGGTGTTTCGCC
>USHW01000009.1 GCA_900554545.1 uncultured Prevotella sp.
CCACAGAAATAAACGCTCATCAGCGAACGGACTATCTCGCTGAACTGATATCCGATGATACTGCGGCATCTCTGACCCAGTGTTGAGTCGATAACGGGTGAAAGCATGGAGTCAAATTTCTCCATGATTGAAAAAAATCCTCCAAAAGGTGTGAGTTTCTCAGATTTTATTTGTACCTTTGCCATGTCTTGTTACGATTTACGCTTGTTTTGATTTGCAACACTAAGATAAGTGAAAAATCTGACACGGCAAAATCCTGAGCAACTTTTTGTTGCTCAGGAACTTATAAATAAAGTTAAATCAAAGTGTTGCGGAATTAAGGTTATAGAAAACTGTGGGAAACTGCCGCAAACACGCAATGTAAACCATATTTAGACACTTGAAATACACACTCCGCGACAGAACGGGGCAGCCGTGGACGACGTTAAAAACTTTAAACATCAAAGTCCCAATTATTGTTAAACCTACGGCCTGCGACAACAGCAGGCTTTAAACCAAAAACATTACAAAAATGAACAAGAAGAGTTGGAAGTATCTTGTACCATGCATGGCCTTCGCGCTGTGCTCCGTAGCATTCACATCGTGCGGCGACGACGACGAAGGCGGCCCCACCCCACAAGGCCCCACAACAACGTTTGCAGGCAAACTGCCCACACAGGTAGGCAGCTACACGTTCCACTACGACGACAATGGACGCTGCACACGCGTGTCGTCAAGCTACAGCGACGTGCTTGAAATAGACTACAAGCGCAACATTATAATGACCGACGGCGAAGACGACTACATGAACATAACCTTCAACAGCAAAGGATACATAACAAAGATGTCTGGTTCGTGGAATTATTCCGAAGGCGGCGAATATGAAAAGGGCAGCGGCACGGTGACATTCAAGTATGACGGCGACGGCCACCTGACAACATACAGTGGCACATCGAAGGAAAGCTACAGCTTCGACGGTGAGAAATACTCGTACACCGGCTACGGTAACGTCAGCTGCACATGGCGCGGCGGCAATCTCGTAAGTGCGGAGTACACATACGAGGAGACCGAAAACGGCGACAAGGACACCGAAACCGAAGACTACACCATAACCTACGACGAAACGTCGGATAACGAGACAAGGCAGTGTCCCATGGCACTGAACGACATATTCGGCGACGACATGTTCCTGCTTGCCATCGTTGGCCTGTACGGAGAAGGGCCGGCACAGCTTCCCGAAAGGATTGAATGCGTAGGCAAAGACAACTACGGCTCAAGCTATACCGACATAACCAATGCTGCATACGGCCTTAACGCCGACGGCACGATTGACTGGGAAAGCCTCAACGGCTACCGCTACGACTACTCATACACCACATTCTCGTCTGGCGACAATGCGGAGACGGCGGCATATAACATGGCGAAAGCCATGCAGGCAGGGCAGAAGAAACTGCGCGTGCGCGACTTCTTCATGCACAAGCGCAACCGCAAATAATGCGGCAAGGCTGCACCGCAGCATACAATCCGTCAAAAAGGTGCGCTCGTTTGGGCGCACCTTTTTGACGTTCATGGCAGGCACTTGCAACCGGCTGATTATCAACAGTTTCCCAACATGCCACCTTTCAGCGTGCAAAACATGGCTTTTCAGCCGCCAAAAGGTGGCCTTTTATCTGCCAAAAGGCCATCAATTGAAAAAGCGCCAACGCCAACCCCGGCATCAAGCAGCCGCAACTATCGGCACAACATATCAAGCCCCACCCTCAAGGTGAGCCGGTGAGGGATGTCAAGTACTCTGTTTTTTACCAATATCTTTCGCTTAACCGAAATTTTGCAGTACCTTTGCACCGATAAAGAAAGATTTTTATGGATAACAGACAGGCAACACTTGAACTTGGAACAAAGCCGGTAGGCAAACTGCTGGCACAGTATGCCCTGCCGGCCATCATAGCGATGACGGCCTCTTCGCTGTACAACATGATTGACAGCATCTTCATCGGGCAGGGCGTTGGCGCTCTGGCAATTTCCGGACTGGCCATAACATTCCCGCTGATGAACCTTTCGGCGGCCTTCGGAGCCGCCGTCGGCATAGGCTCGTCGACATGTATCTCTGTGAAATTAGGGCAGAAAGACTACAAGATGGCCGAACACATTTTCGGCAACAGCTTCACACTAAACCTCATCGTGGGCGTGGCCTTCGGCGTGATAACGCTTTTATTCCTCGACCCCATACTGTATTTCTTCGGCGCGAGCGAGAACACCATACCCTACGCGCGCGACTACATGCTCGTAATCCTGGCAGGCAACGTGGTGTCACAGACGTTCCTCGGCATGAACGCCGTGCTGCGCGCGGCCAGCAAGCCAAGGCAGGCCATGGCGGCGACCATCCTCACCGTCATTCTGAACATTGTGCTCGCACCTATATTTATATGGCCACTGGGCATGGGAATACAGGGCGCGGCGCTGGCCACCATCCTGTCACAGCTCGTCGCGCTGATGTGGCAGCTCAAGCTGTTCAGCAACCAGCAGGAGATATTGCACTTCCAACGGGGCATATACAAGCTGAAAAAGGACATCGTGAAAAACATCACGAGCATAGGCATGTCACCCTTCGCGATGAACGTGTGCGCCTGCGTCGTGGTAATCTTCATCAACGCCGGACTGTCACACTACGGCGGCGACATGGCCGTCGGCGCCTACGGCATAGCCAGCAAGGTGTCGTTCATATTCGTGATGGTAACCATCGGACTCAACCAGGGCATGCTCCCGATAGCCGGCTACAACTACGGCGCGCAGCGGTTCGACCGCCTCATGAAGGTGCTCAAGATTGCGATGATAACAGCCACGATAATAACCACCACGGGCTTCGTCATCGCCGAGTTCTTTCCTTACCAGTGCGCGCGGCTCTTTACGACCGACAATCACCTTATAGACCTGGCCATAGAGGGTATAAGAATACACATGCTGGCCTTCCCGATAGTAGGTTGCCAGATGGTAATAACCAACTTCTTCCAGTGCATCGGCAAGGCGAAAATCAGCATTTTCCTGTCGCTCTCGCGCCAGATGCTGTTCCTCCTGCCGCTGCTCGTAATCCTGCCGCCCATCATGAAGGTAGACGGAGTGTGGACGGCGATGCCCATATCCGACGCCGTGGCGGCCATAGTGGCCTTTGTCATGATGGCAAAATACATGAAAAAGTTTAAGAAGCAGATGAGTTTAGGGGCATAAGGTTATGCGGTTATAAGGTCATACGGCGCGGAAACAAAGCCGCATAACCTCATAACCGTACAACCCCAAAACCGCAAAAACAAATATTATGGACGATAAAAAGATAATAATCAACGTAGGAAGGCAGCTTGGCAGCGGCGGACTCGTCATCGCGAAGATGCTTGCCGACGACTTCAAATGCAACTTCTACGACCGCGAGCTGCTCAACCTTGCGGCCAAGGAAAGCGGCTTCAGCGAAAAGTTCTTTGAACAGAACGACGAGAAAAAGGGCTTTTTCCGCTCGCTTTTCCACATGCACGCACCGTTCGTGTCAGACAACAACTTCTACAGCAACAAGCTGTCGCAGGAAAGCCTGTTCCAGTTCCAAAGCGACGCGATACGCAAGGCAGCCGCAGAACACTCGTGCGTGTTCGTCGGCAGGTGCGCCGATTACGTGCTGCGCGACTTCAAGAACACGGTAAGCGTATTCATCACGGCCGACCTTGACGAGCGCATCAGCCGTATATGCAAACGCCACAGCTGCACGGAAGACGAGGCAAAGAAAATCATCGACACCAAAGAAGCCACCCGCTCGTCGTACTACAACTATTACACCGGCAAGGAATGGGGGCACAGCAAGTCGTACGACCTCTGCATAAACTCAAGCATTCTTGGCATGGAAGGCACCGAGGAGTTCATCAAAGAGTTCATCAGGAAGAAACTTGATATACGGTTATAAGGTTATACGGTTGTGCGGTTATACGGTGATGTTACCATAAAATCCCCATAACCGACGACCGCAAAACTGCAAATAATACGGTTATAAGGTTCTTCGGTTATAAGGTCATACGGTAATGTCACCGTAAAACCTCATAACCCCATAACCGTAAAACCTCAAACTGACATGAAGAAAATCGGCATCATCAGCGACACCCATGCTTATTGGGACGACAAGTACCTGCATTACTTCGAGCCGTGCGACGAGATTTGGCACGCAGGCGACATAGGTTCGATGGAAGTTGCGGAGCGTCTGGCCGAGTTCAGGACACTCCGCGCCGTATGCGGAAACTGCGACGGGGGCGACCTGCGGCGGATGTTCACTGAAAAACTAAGGTGGAAATGCGAGGACGCCGACGTGCTGATGAAACACATCGGGGGCTATCCCGGCAACTATGACGCCAGCATACGCGCCTCAATCTACGCCAGTCCGCCACAGCTTTTCATCTCCGGGCATTCGCATATACTGAAAGTGAAGTACGACAAAACGCTCAACCTGCTGCACATCAATCCCGGAGCAGCCGGCCTGCAAGGATGGCATAAAGAGCGTACAATAGTCAGGCTCACCGTGGACGGCAACCAGTTCAAAGACCTTGAAGTGATAACACTGGCCGGACAGAAACGCTACGACGACACAATTTTTTGACAAAAACCAAGTTATATATATACGGTTATGAGGTCATACGGTTATAAGGTTGTACGGAAAAAACGTCCATCCTATCGCAAACCGCATAACCTTACAACCCCTTAAACCGCAAAACCCAATATTACAGCCAACAATATGAAGACTTATTTAGTTACAGGCGCAGCCGGATTTATCGGCTCAAACTTCATCAAATACCTTCTTTACAAGAAGTACAAGGATGAAGACATCAAGGTTATCGTGCTCGACCTGCTCACCTACGCAGGCAACTACGGCACAATCAAGGACGACATTGACGGCAAACGGTGCGTTTTCGTACATGGAGACATACGAGACCGCGAACTTGCAGACAAGCTTTTCGCCGAAAACGACATTGACTTCGTTGTTAATTTCGCCGCAGAAAGTCACGTCGACCGCAGCATAGAGAACCCGCAACTGTTTCTTGAGACTAACATACTTGGCACACAGAACCTCTTGGACGCCGCCCGCCGGGCGTGGGTTACGGGCAAAGACGCTACGGGATACCCGGCATGGAAGGAAGGCAAACGCTTCCATCAGGTGAGCACCGACGAAGTGTACGGTTCGCTCGGAGCTGAAGGTTACTTCACCGAAGCAACCCCCTTATGCCCCCACAGCCCGTACAGCGCGTCGAAAACAAGCGCCGACATGATAGTGAAAGCCTACCATGACACCTACCACATGCCTGTAACCATCACCCGTTGCTCGAACAATTACGGCCCGTATCACTTCCCGGAAAAGCTTATTCCGCTAATTATCAACAACATACTCGAAGGCAAGCAGCTGCCCGTTTACGGAAAAGGCGACAACATAAGGGACTGGCTTTACGTCGAAGACCACTGCAAGGCAATCGACCTTGTGGTGCGTGAAGGACGCGACGGAGAGGTTTACAACGTAGGCGGACACAACGAGATGAGGAACATCGACATAGTAAAGCTCACTATAAAGACCATCCACGACATGATGGCCGACGACAAGCAGCTGCGCAACATACTGAAAAAGCAGGTTAAAGACGCCAATGGCGACATCGACATAAGCTGGATTAACGACAGCCTCATCACATTTGTCACCGACCGTCTCGGCCACGACCAGCGTTACGCCATAGACCCGACAAAAATCAAGAACGAGCTTGGATGGCAGCCGGAAACCATGTTCGCCGAAGGCATCGTCAAGACTATACGATGGAACCTGGAACATCAGGACTGGGTAAACGAGGTCACCAGCGGCGATTATCAGAAGTATTACGAGCAGATGTACGGCAACAGATAAAGTATCAGGTTATGAGGTTTTAAGGTTTTACGGTCATACGGAATGGAAAAATACCGAACCTTAAAACCGCATAACCGTACAACCGCATAACCGCAAACATCCATGGACGCATTATCACAAGAGCTTCAGGACTTCCTGATACGCCTCGGCAAAGAGCCAAACTGCGTAAGCGAGAAGGTAAGACATTACATAAAGCACATCATGCACCTTGTTTACGCCGACGATGAAGACATGCTCCAACAATATTACGGACTGTTCGGCAACGATGTGAAAACGCTTGAAGACATCGCACACGAACGCCACATAAGCAACGAAACCATGCTGAAAATCATCGAAGCCAACCTCCGCAAGATGGCGGTTTCACCCGAATGGCAGATGGTTAAGCAACTAATAAGCAGACAAGTTGACGAGTGACGAGTTGACAAGGGAATATGCCTGAAAGGCATTTTATAGCAAAATCAAACATCCTTGTCAACTCGTTACTTGTCAACTTATCAACTAAAAACACAAGAATAATGAAGAAGATACTATTGTTAGGCTCGGGAGAACTGGGCAAAGAGTTTGTTATCGCCGCCAAAAGGGCCGGCCAGTACGTCGTGGCCTGCGACCGCTACGCCGGTGCTCCGGCTATGCAGGTGGCCGACGAGTGCGAAGTTTTCAACATGCTTGACGGCGACGCGCTCGACAAGGTGGTTGAGAAGCACTGTCCGGACATCATCGTCCCGGAGATTGAAGCCATCCGCACGGAACGCCTGTTCAGCTTCGAAGAGCGCGGAATACAGGTTGTCCCCAGTGCCAAGGCTGTAAACTTCACCATGAACCGCAAGGCGATACGCGACCTCGCGGCCAAGGAACTCGGCCTAAAAACAGCCAAATATTTCTACGCAAAGGCGCTTGACGAACTGAAAGAGCACGCCAAGGAAATAGGTTTCCCGTGCGTAATAAAACCCCTCATGTCATCTTCCGGCCACGGGCAGAGCGTCGTAAAGGGCGAGGATGAACTTGAAACAGCGTTCAACGCGGCGATGGAAGGCAGCCGCGGCGACGTAAAGGAAATAATAATCGAGGAGTTTATCCACTTCGACAGCGAGTTCACTCTGCTCACAGTGACGCAGAAAAACGGCCCCACACTGTTCTGTCCGCCCATCGGCCACGTGCAGAAAGGCGGCGACTACCGCGAGAGCTGGCAGCCGTTCAGCATCCCGGAGGCCGACCTCAAGGAAGCGGAACGCATGGCCGAGGCCGTCACCCGTGCGCTGACCGGCGCCGGAATATGGGGTGTGGAGTTCTTTCTTAGCAAGGACAAGGGCGTTATATTCTCCGAACTTTCACCCCGTCCGCACGATACGGGCATGGTAACGCTCGGCCACACGCTCAACCTCAACGAGTTCGAGCTGCACTTCCGCGCCGTCATGGGGCTGCCCATCCCGGCCATACACCTTGAACACGCCGGTGCAAGCGCAGTGGTTTTGGCCAAGGAAGAGGCCGACCACGAGCCGGAATACAACATGCTCGACGTGACGAAAGAGGACTACACGCGCCTGCGCATCTTCGGAAAGCAGCAGCAACACGTAGGGCGCCGCATGGGCGTAGTGCTCTGTTACGGCGACGTAAACGCAGACACAACGGCGTTAAGGGACAAGGCCAAACGCCTGGCAGAAACGGTGACAGAAAGGTAAAAAAGTAAAAGGGTAAAAAAGTAAAGAGCTTGTCTCTCGGGCATTTTACTTTTTTACCCTTTAAATCGGATTTTTACCCTTTCACCATTCCACCTTTTCACCCTTCAACTATCTCTTTGATATTCAACGCGTTGCGAAAGGCCGCCTTTTGAAGTTCAAAAGACGGCCTTTTAGCTTGCAAAAGACGGCCTTTTGGAATGCGAAAGACGGCATATTGAAATTCAAACATATTTCTGTAATTATCTCAAATAAACACCACCTGTCACTTGTTTTTAATCAGAAACGTGTACCTTTGTCAACCAAATACAAGTTGTTGACATTTCGATTTGCAAAAGAGCAACATGTTTCCGCTCTACAACATTTACAATACATGATAAAAACATTGCAATCTTACAGATTTATTTTTGTGCTGATGGTGTTCTTCTCACATTTCAGTTGGAACGATGTTGCGGCGTTCGACTTCGGCGGCGAATGCGGTGTGTCGTTCTTTTTCATACTGAGCGGTTTTGTATTGTCGGTAAGCGCAGCTGAAAGAAACTTGAAAAATTACCCCCGAAAAACATTTATTACAAAACAACTTGCAAAATTCTATCTCCCTGCACGTCCCTACGCTCTGTATCTTCGTAATACTTGGAATAAAGGCGACAGGCAGTACTGACATGACAAAACTTTTATTGAACATACTTCTGTTGCAAAGCTGGATACCTGACAATTCGTTCAATTTTGCATTCAACGGTGTATCATGGTTCCTGTCGGACATAATATTCTTCTATTGTATATTTCCTTGGCTGCATTCCAAAATCGCTTATTCGCCGTTTAAGCGGCTGGCACAGTACACTTTGACAATAATATTGCTATATGCAGCATTTGTTTTAGCCGTTCCAGACAGGCTTGTTAACACGCTGGTATATGTCTTTCCACCGGCAAGATGCCTGGATTTCGCTGTTGGTGTGCTTCTTTACAGACTATACCGGGAAGACTTCACACAGTCTTTAAAACTATTCTTTGAAAACAAAGCCAAAAAGCATGCAGTTTTCTTGGCCGAAACCACAATCATATTAATCATCGTGGCGACATTCACCGCATACGGTTTCTTACCTGTAAAAATCAGGTGTGCATCCATGTTCTGGCTACCTATGTCGGCTGTTATATACCTGTCTGCTGTCACAGACAATGCCAGAGGCCCGTTGGCAAGGCTTCTGCACTGTCGCACTTTCCTTTGGTTCGGCGGTCTGTCACTCAACATATTCATGTCACATTTGCTTGTAATATATGCAGGAAACATTATGTCCTCACATTATACGATCAACCTTGGATACATAATAACAGCTTTGACAGAAATCTGCTTGACCATATTTATAGCATTTGTCTTAAAGAAATATTTTACAGATAAAATATACTCTGCATTAAAAAAACACGTTATAAAATCATGAATAGAATAATCGAACTGCCCAAAATCATCGACCCACGCGGCAATCTTACTGTTGCAGAACAATTAAGGAACATACCTTTCGGCATCAAACGTGTGTATTGGGTATATGATGTACCGGGTGGAGAGAGCCGCGGAGGCCACGCCCACAAGAAATGCAAAGAGTTTATCATAGCCGTGAGTGGCAGCTTTCATGTCACACTTGACAATGGAAAGGAGAAAACAATATACCTGCTGACCCATCCGTACCAAGGACTTCTTGTGGAGACTAATATCTGGCGAACGCTTGACGACTTCTCTTCCGGTGCCGTATGTCTCGTACTTGCATCCGAACCTTACGACGAGAACGACTACATCCGTGACTATAACGAGTTTTTGGAATACGTGAAATGTTCGAAATAACAAGATATTCAGCCGACAAAAAGGCGGAATGGAACGACTTTATCAGCCGCTCGAAGAACGGCACTTTCTTGTTCAACCGCAACTACATGGACTACCACAGCGACCGTTTCGACGACCATTCGCTGATGTTCTACATTAAAGACAGGCTTTACGCAGTGCTCCCTGCCAACTTAAAAGACGGCACTCTATACTCACATCAGGGGCTGACCTACGGTGGACTTGTCATGGACGATTCTGTTTCCGCAAGTGATACGGTGGAACTTTTTTCTGAAATGAATAGTTGTCTGAAAACCGACGGCATAGCAAAAGTTGTTTACAAGGCTATGCCTTGGATATATCATAATGTCCCGGCAGAGGAAGACATTTATGCCATATTCAGAACATGTAACGCCAAACTCATTGCCCGTGAGATTTCATCGACAATAATCATGGACAACAAAATAAAGTGGCACCGCGACCGCAGATATGGAATAAACAAAGCACACAACAACGGTGTCACGGTAAGCAGGAGCAATGACCTTGCCGCTTTCTGGCAAATCCTTACTTCAAACCTTGGGAATAAATATGGCGTTAAGCCTGTTCATACACTGGAAGAAATGCAACTTTTACAGTCACGCTTCCCTGACAATATAGTACTTTATGTGGCAAAGAAAGACAATGAAGTGCTTGGCGGAACATTGCTTTATATCACATCGCAAGTAATACATGCCCAATATATCTCGGCAAGTCCCGAAGGCAAACGGTTAAGAGTGATTGATGCCATTTACGATGTAATTCTCAACCACGACTATTCATGCTTTCACAAATACTTTGATTTCGGTAAATCCACCGAGCAAAACGGCCAGTATCTTAACGAGAGCCTTATATATCAGAAGGAGGGGTTCGGCGGCAGAGGCGTGTGTTACGACACTTACGAATGGACATTATGATAAAATATCTTGAACTGGGCAAGGTTACGGCCATGCACGGAACTGAAATCAGCGAGGCGGTAAGCCGCGTCGTCAACGGCGGATGGTACTTGCAAGGCGAGGAAACGAGGCTTTTCGAGCAGGAATATGCCGCTTACACCGGCACGAGACACTGCATCGGATGCGGCAACGGGCTTGATGCGCTCACACTGATTTTGAGGGCTTACATCGAGATGGGCGTGATGCAAAAGGGCGACGAGGTGATAGTTCCGGCCAATACGTACATCGCCAGCATACTGGCTATCAGCGAAAACGGGCTGAAACCGGTATTGGTTGAGCCGCGCATCGACACCTTCCAGATTGACGACAGCCTCATAGAACAGGCCATAACGCCGCGGACAAAGGCAGTGATGCTTGTCCACTTGTACGGCCGTTGCGCATATACCGAAAGGCTTGCGGACATCTGCAAGCGGCACAACCTGAAGCTGATAGAAGATAACGCGCAAGCACACGGATGCACGTTCGGAAGCAGGCGCACCGGCAGCCTTGGCGACGCGGCAGGACACAGCTTCTATCCGGGCAAGAACCTCGGCGCACTCGGCGATGCCGGAGCCGTCACGACTGACGACGACGAGCTTGCCTCAACAGTGCGCGCCCTCGGCAATTACGGCTCAAGCCGCAAGTACGTGTTCGACATGAAAGGACGAAACAGCCGCATTGACGAGCTTCAAGCCGCCGTGCTTCGCATCAAGCTGAAGTACCTTGACGAAGACAACGCCACGCGCCGGGCCATCGCCAAGCGTTACATCAGCGAAATACACAACCCGGAACTACGCCTGCCAGGCAGCGACTTCTGCGCCAACAGCGTACACCACATATTCCCCGTGCTTTGCAAAAGGCGCGACGAGCTGCAACGCTACTTGACCGGCAGCGGCGTGCAGACCATCATCCACTACCCCATTCCGCCCCACCGGCAGCTGTGCTATGCAGAACTCGGCGGCCTGAAGCTGCCCGTAACGGAACGCATACACCGCGAAGAGCTTAGCATTCCGCTAAACCAGACAATGCCCAAAGAAGACGTTGACAAAGTAATACAGCTGCTAAACGATTTCAACTGACGGCTTATTAGCAGGTCAATAGCATCATTTGCCATCCTCATTAAAGCCTGTCGGCTGAACAGGACGAATGTGGCTGATGGGACAAATGCGTGCTGACAGACAAAGCATATCAATCTCCCTCTCCTCGGGAGGGCTGGGGTGAGTATCGCTTAAAATTGAGAATGGAGAGTTGAGAGTGGAGAATTATGATTACTTTTAAGGCTGTCTGCCAACAAAGCAAATCATAATTCTCCACTCTCAACTCTCCATTCTCAATTTAATACATGGCTAATTGCAATGTAAAAGGCCATCAATTGGAATGCAAAAGGCCGTCTTTTACAAGCCAAAAGACGGCCTTTTATAATATGCCTGATTATCAACCACTTACAGGCCACCAACAAGTCTTATGCCATACGGCCATCAGACAAGCCGGTTATTTCACCAGTTCCTTGCGCGTAGAGCCGTCACTGAAGCGCACTATGTTCACTCCACGCACGGGCTTTTCAATCCTTCGGCCGTCAAGAGTATATCTTGCCGTCTCCTCAACGGTACCGAGTCCTGCGTCAACCGAACCGATGCCGGAAGGCGTCATCTCCTTAATGCTGTTGCCGGTCTGCAATGCAAACCACATGAAACCGCACCCCTTGTCAGCCTTGTATGCCTCAAGCGTTCCCTCGGGAACCCAAAGCGTACAGCCGTCGGCTCCCCCGTAGAACGACACGGAACCGTTTGACTGCGGCACTTCTGTGGCGTAGATGTACACGTCAAGCAGATTCCTGCAGTTTATGAAACACTGGTGAGTAAGCATCTTCAGCGTGCTCGGCAGCGAAAGATATGTCAGACCGGTGAAGCTTCCGAAGGCAAAGTCGTATATGTCGGTCACACCTTCGGGCACGATAAGCCTCTCAATCTTGCTGCACAGCGAGCAAGCGTAGTTGTTTACGCCCGTTATTCCTTCGGGCAAAGTAACCTCGCCCGACAGTCCGGGAGCACCGAGGAGAAGTATGCGTGGGTCGTCCTTATTTACGAGAAAACTCTCATCAACCACCAGATAGTGAGGATTGGCGTCGGCTACGGTGAACCTCACCAAGTTTTCCGCACCCGAAAAGTCAGACTGCCCGACTTCTGTCAGTGTAGAGGGGATGCCCACTCCCTCGACCTGCGAACCGCTGAAAGCGTTTGTTGAAATGCTTGTCACGCCCTCGGGAATATTCAAAAAGCCTGTGACTCCTCCCGGAACAAGGTACAGTTCGTCACCCTTGACGAGTGCTCCGTCGGCCGACGAAAACAAAGTGTTGCCCTCTTCCACCTCGTAAGCCGTAATCTTGTCGCATCCGAGGAAAGCCGACGGATAAGCGTCGGTAAGGTTCGACGGTATCACAAACGTGCCTTCAGCCGCCGCAGAGAGTACGCAAAGCACACTCTTGTCCTTGTTGTACAGCGCGCATCCTTCCGCGGTGAAGTTCGGATTGTCCTCCGATATTATTATTTCGGTAAAGTTGCTGTTATAGGCAAGCCCCCTGCTTTGATACTCCTTCAGGTTGTCGGGCAGCACAATGGTCTTCAGCGCGGCGCAGTTTGCAAGCTCGTTAATTCCTATGGCGTCAACAAGGTCAGAGCCATAGTCGTCCAACGTTATTACCGTAGCCCCCGAAAGGTCAAGCTTCTCACACACGCCCGTAGTGTTGCCGTCGCCGTCATAACCGCACATCGCGCGTATTATGGGCATGTCCTCATAATTAACCGTACCCGTTACGGTCAGTTCCTTCACTGTGGAAAGTTCCTCTTCAGTGAGCAAATCGCACAGTGTGCCGGGCCTCTCAACGTTGACTGTCTTGGTCTGTGCGGCTGCAAAAACCGTACACGAGAGTACGGATAACACAAAAAAAGTAAATCTTTTCATAACAACTTGGTTTTTAAATGTTTTGTTTCTTTTTGCCACTTTCTCGGCGGAAAGTGCTGCAAAATAAAACATTTTCAGTCAGAAAGCAAGTATTTGGCACTACGGCAATACTACTGCAAACATCAAAAAACCACGCCGGAGGATGTCAGACAAGGGATTTCAGGTATTTTGTTATGTCTTCACCGGCGCCAAGCTCAAGTTTCTTGCGCAGCCTGTTGCGCGACGACTCCACGCTTCTCACCTCGCGGCAGGTCAACGAGGCTATTTCCTTCGTTGACATGTTGAGGTACAGATACGTACACAGGCGCAAATCGTTACTGCTCAAATTAGGGTGTGCCGACGACAGTTTGCTGACAAAATGGGGATGTACTTTCTCGAAGAACACGCGGAACTCCTCGCTCACCTGCGCCGTACTGAAGTGGCGCAAGCCGCGGATGATGTCCGAGAAGCCGCGTTCGGCAGCGTCGGCGTCGCCTGCTTTCACCTCGTCGCGTACACTTTGCAGTTCCTCTTCCAGCTTCCTGTGATACTCGTTAACAGATATCAGCTCCATGCTGTATGACGTAAGCTGGCGGTTCTTGTGGTCTATTTCAAGTGAAAGTTCGCGCTGTTGGCGTTCGTGTTCTTCATGTTCGTAACGCAACAGACGCCTTCGCTGCTCGTCGATAAGGGCGTTTTTCCGGCGGTCGTTCCTCATCCGCCTGAACAGAAGGGCGAGCATAAGCAATAAAAGCACGGCAAAGGCCACGCTTCCATACAGCATATAGCCGCGCATCCGCACGTTCTGGCTCAATATGCTGTTGCTCTGTTTGAGGCGTTCGGCATCATATTCAACAAGAAGTTCCTGCAAGTAAGCCTCGTCCTTACCGTTTTCCACAGAGTCGGCAAGCTGTTCGTGTATCAGGATGTCACGCAGTCCGGCGAGCGAGTCGCCAGCTATGAAGTTTATTTCGGCCAGCTGCCTGTACGAGTTCACCCTCACGGGGAGCGGCATCCCGTCAAGTGCCGGGTATATGTCTTTCTCCATCCTCGCCACCTCCCGGTGCTTGCCGAGTATTGTCTTCACAAGAGCCATGTTAAGCCTGGCCTGGAGTTTCTCCGGCGTGTCGGCCTTTCCTCCGGCTATCCTCACGGCTTCGGCGAGCATGCGCTCCGCCTCATGATAGCGGCCTTGGCGGAAATAAGCCTCGGCCATGTTGGTATATATCGGCGCAACGGCCTGCATGTCATGTTTCGGAGCATAGTCAAGGGCACGCCGCATGTAACCGAAAGCCGCTTCATAGTCGGCCTGTTCCAACGCCACAAGCCCCTTGTTGTTGTATATGTTACGCATCCCGGCCGAGTCGCCGGACTCTTTGCAGAGTCCAAGCGACATGTCGAGCAGTCCCGACGCTGACTCGAACTCGCGCGACGAGTAATAAATGGCGAAAAGGTTGTTGTACAACCGGCCTAACTGCGGCTTGTCGCCAAGCCGTTTCGCTATGTCTACAGCGGCCTTGTAACTGTTCATCGCCGCGGCCTTGTTGCCTAATATCACATTGCTGCGGCCGCTGTACGTATAGGCGTTCATCAGCAGTACGGAGTCACTGTGCGCAAGATTTGAGTACGGCGACTCAAGAACGTCAACGAGCCTGTTGAAGCATATAAGGGCCTCGGCCGTCTTCTTGCCGTCGAACATGGCCTTTGCCTCACGGTACATGCCGTCCCACTTGCCGGCGGAAAGCACTGGCAATGGCGCCGATAAGGCAACGGACACAATTAAAAGGACGGTCTTCAGAATATTCATAGCGGCATGACGGCAACCGGCGAGGCGGCAGGCAAGGCGCGGATTCAAGCCAGCCTGCGGCGCTTTTCACCTTGATTACATATTGCAACGCTTGCTACCAAACGTTGTTGTATAGTGCAAATATACATAAATTTTCCGAAGAACAGGTTGCCTGAATGCAATAAACGTCAACTGAAAACCTGTCTCCATATTGCAAGCTTGGCATGTACGTATTTCTGAAAGGTGGCCTTTTACAATGCAAAAGGCCATCAATTGCAACGTAAAAGGCCGTCTTTTAGCTTGTAAAAGACGGCCTTTTGCAATATATCTGATTATCAACGGGTTACACACAGGCATGCAACCTGCCTGCAGGCGTTAAAGAATCCTGCCGCAAATGCGGAAGTTTATGACGGGATAAACGGTGATTTTGCTCAACGTCTTCATAAGTCCGCCGTCCTCGCCGTTGAAGTCTTCCTCGGTAAGCCGGTCGCCGTTACAATACAGTTTCGGTGAACCCCAGAACTGTACGCCTGCCTCGAACATGAAGCCGATGCGCTTCTTGGGCACCGCACGGCCGAAGCCAAGTCCGACGTAGGGCTTGAACGAGGCTGTCTTTATTTCCGCGCTGATGTTTCCCTTGTCGTCAGGCGTGAGCAGATAGTCGCCCAGTTCGTAACCTATTTCCTGCCCAGGATGCGTTGCATTATAGTCGGCAATGTCTTGAAGCAGTCCGTCTTCCTTGTTGTAAGCCTTGATTATGGCCGACGAACCGAAGTAAGCACCTGCCGTGATGTGGAACGAACTGCTTTTGAACGGGAACACGTCAAACAGCAGCTTGCCGTTGGTGAAGCCCACCTTGGCCTCAACCTCGACCATCTCGGGATATTGACCTGTAAAATCGGAAGGTATCTCTACAACGTCAAGGTCTGTGCCGAACTTGATTGACGGCATGAAAGCCACACCGGCGCGAACCTGCACATAGTTGCCGATAGGCGCCGCAACGTCAAAGCCTATACCGGGAGTTCCGGCGGTAACACCTACCGAAAGGTGGTTGAACATGTTTTTGTCTTCTTCCTGCGCGCTGACTGTCAATACGCCGCAGAGCATTGTCAATGACAATACAAGATGTCTTAATGTCATGATGTGATTGTTGTTTTGTTAATAATATTATTGTTTCTGATTTCCCGACAATGCTAAATAATGTAAACAAAAAGGCTACATTATTGTCCAAAACGGACGATTTGATGCCTATTTTTCTGCAAAGTTAAGCCAACATTGTTAATCAACCAACATTTTGTATAAAAACTTTAAAATAATTATTAACTTTGCACTTGATTGCGTTACCTTTGTAAACCAAGTATTTACACATACGCTTAATGACACTGCCCGAAGACTTCATCAAGCATACAAAAGCCGCCCTCGGCGACACAACGTGGCATATCCTTGAACAGGGACTTGCCGCCGAGCCGCCCGTTAGCATAAGGCTGAACCCTTGGAAGTGCAGCGGAAAAGGCTGGACGGTTGCAGGATGCGACGGCGAAGTGCCATGGTGCAATGACGGGTTCTACCTCGCTGCACGGCCAAACTTCACGTTCGACCCGATGCTACACGCCGGAATGTACTATGTGCAGGAGGCTTCGTCGATGTTTCTCGACCGCGTCCTGCGCCAGTATGCAGCCGACACACCGGTCAGGATGCTCGACCTCTGCGCCGCTCCGGGCGGAAAGTCAACCGTGGCACGTGCCGCACTGGCTGAAGGCAGCCTGCTCGTAAGCAACGAACCGATGCGCCAGCGCGCGCAGATACTGGCGGAGAACATGCAGAAACAGGGCCATCCTGACGCCATTGTGACTAACAACTATCCGCAGGACTTCCGCCGCAGCGGCCTGACGTTTGACGTGATACTGGCCGACGTGCCATGTTCGGGCGAAGGTATGTTCCGCAAAGACCCGGCGGCCATTGGCGAATGGAGCGTGCAGAACGTTGAAAAGTGCTGGCGGCTGCAACGCGAAATCGTTACGGACGCATGGCAGTGCCTGCGCCCCGGAGGACTGTTCATATACTCTACGTGCACATTCAACACCAAGGAAGACGAGGAGAACACCTTATATATATGTGAAGAGCTGGGTGCGGAAGTGCTCCCCGTCGACATTGACGACGGCTGGGGCATAACGGGTTCGGTGCTTCCCGGCTTCGGCAAGCCCGTGTACCGCTTCATACCCGGCAAGGCAAAAGGCGAAGGTCTGTTCATGGTTGTGATGCGGAAACCTGCCGACGCCACCGCAGCGAACGACCGCGTAAAAGCGAAAAAGACGAAAGGCGAAAGACCGCAAAACCGCAACAACGCAGCCGCCAACGCCTGCGCAAAGTGGATTAAGCAGCCGACAGATTTTGAAATAACCGTCAACGGCAACACCGTTGCAGCCATTCCGCGTTCGTGGAAGCCGTTTTACGACATGGCGGCGAAAAGCCTCAACATCATGTCGGCAGGCATACCGCTCGGCGAAGTTAAGGGAAAGGACATTGTCCCGTCACAAGCCTTGGCTCTGTCGATATGCCTTGACACGTCAGCTTTCCCCTCCGCAGAGCTTGATTACGGCCAAGCATTGAGCTATCTGCGCAAAGAGGCTGTGCCGTTGCCCGAAGGAACGCCGCGCGGACACGTCCTTATGACTTACAAAGGCATACCGCTCGGCTTTGAGAAGAACATCGGCAACCGCGCAAACAACCTGTATCCGGCTGAATGGAAGATAAAAAGCACGCACACGCCGGAGGGGAACAACTGTGTTGTGGAATTAAAAATTAACAATTAAAAATTTAAAATTACCTGTCGGGTAACAACATCCATAAGCCTAATCAGCCATATTTGTCCTATCACTCCTATAAAAATCAGAAAATGAAACAATATCTCGACCTGCTCAACCGCATTATGACGGAAGGCGTAAAGAAGCACGACCGCACGGGAACGGGCACAATCAGCATCTTCGGAAACCAGATGCGCTTCCGCCTTGAAGACGGTTTCCCGTTGCTGACGACGAAAAAACTGCATCTGAAATCAATCATCTACGAGCTGCTTTGGTTCTTGAAAGGCGACACAAACGTGAAATACCTGCAAGAACATGGCGTTAGCATCTGGGACGAATGGGCCGGACCCGACGGCGAACTCGGCCCCGTTTACGGCCACCAATGGCGCTCGTGGCCCGACTACAACGGCGGACACATAGACCAGATTAAGAACGTCATAGAGCAAATACGCCACAACCCGGACTCGCGCCGCATGATTGTCAGCGCGTGGAACGTGGCCGAAATCAACCAGATGCACCTGCCTCCGTGCCACTGTCTGTTCCAGTTCTACGTGGCGGACGGCCGCCTTAGCCTGCAGCTTTACCAGCGCAGCGCCGACACTTTCCTCGGTGTGCCGTTCAACATAGCGTCATACGCACTGCTATTGATGATGATGGCACAGGTGACAGGGCTGAAACCGGGCGACTTCATACACACGACAGGCGACACGCACCTGTATCTCAACCACCTGGAACAGGTAAAAATACAGCTTGCACGCACCCCTCGTCCGTTGCCGACAATGACGCTCAACCCCGACGTAAAGGACATTTTCGACTTCAAATACGAGGACTTCAAGCTCGAAAACTACGACCCGTGGCCGCACATAAAGGCTGAAGTGAGCGTGTGACAAAGAATTTAGAGAATGTAAAGAAGTTATAGAAATCAAAGCCATTTGCATTTACAAAGAACCTTTACAACAAAGCATTCGGCTATAACTTCCAAGCGAACGCAGTGAGCGATAACTTCTTTAACTTCCATAACTTCCACAAAATAAGCAAAATGAGAATATCAATCATCGCCGCAGTGGCACGCAACCGCGCAATAGGTAATGACAACAAGCTGATTTACCGACTGCCGGACGACATGAAGAGGTTTAAGGCTCTGACTACGGGCAACACCGTCCTTATGGGACGAAAGACGTTCGAGTCACTGCCGAAAGGCGCACTTCCCAACCGCAGGAACATCGTGTTAAGCCGCACACAGCACGACTTTCCGGGCTGCGACACGTACAGTTCGCTCGACGAAGCACTGAAACACTGTTCTGAAAACGAAGACATTTATATAATAGGAGGTGCCGAAGTCTACGCGCAGGCACTGCCATTGGCCGACCGCCTGTGCCTTACCGAGATAGACGACACGCCCGATGAAGCCGACACTTTCTTCCCGGAATACGGCAATTGGCACGAAACAAGTCGTGAAGAGCACGCCACAGACGAGCGACATGCTCACCCATTTGCCTTCGTTGACTATGAAAGAATGTGACATCCGCAAAAAAGTAAATGCTTTTATATTAGATGAGGCATTGTAAAAGGTGACCTTTTACACGATAAAAGGCCATCTTTTGCACGTTAAAAAGCGGTCTATTGCAATGCAATAGGCCGCTTTTTGGTTACTATAATACGTGATTGCTATTCGCATTATACCTGAAAACGGGAAAGAAAAACGCAAATCATCCGTCATCTGTCAGTTTCCGGCGTAACGCATTGGCTTCCAATATATTATGTCCTGACAGATAAATTCGACATCTGTCAGGACGCATATCACTGAATATCAACGCATTAAACCGCAAACTGACAGATGACAGAAGAAATGCATTTTCTTAATAACCGTCTTATAAAAAAACAAGAGTTATATTGTAGTTAACAGGAGTTAGGGCGAGCGGAACAAGTAAATTTTGTTGTAAAAAAATAACCAAAAACTTACGTAAACAGCCCAAAGCCCCACACATTTGTCTGAATGTGTGAGGCTTTGCTGTATCAAGTTGTTGTATTATTGCTGATTTTTTATTTACCGTCAAGATACTTCCCGACATACTCTTTCAGCTTTCCCTCTCTGTAACCTATGGTTTTTCCAATCATCGTTCCCGACGGGGATACAAGCACGTAATGGGGAATTGTAGATACACCGTAGCGTGCCGAGATGCCGCTATTTCCTTGCAAGTCGTTCAGGTTGTACCATGTTATGCCATGTTTTACAGACTCCTGTCTCCATATCTCCATCACATCGAGCGACAGGCTGACAACAACGAGCGTGTCTTTATACGCCTCTGCTATCTCTTTCAGCTCCGGAATGGACTGCATACACGGGCCACAACCGATGCTCCAGAAGTCCAACAACACGTATTTCCCTTTGAAATCGGCAAGATGATGAATGTTTCCGTTCACGTCAAACAAGTCGCCGTCAACTATCGCCTCACCCTCCTGAACCTCTTTTGGAGGATAGATTATCGTACCGATTTCAGCTCCGTCAGCCGTGTTTTTCCACTGTTCAAGCAGGCGGTCATACAAAATCTTTACGGCATTCATGCTCTCCTGATTGCCAGAATAATCCGCATAGAATGCATCATCGGCCAATGCGCCGAGCCAAACGCTGTCCACCGGCATACCAGCCATCACCTTTGTTTCGGCGAGAACAATGCTGTCGCAGATTGTCTTCGCAGCCTCGGCTATGCTGTCGAGCATCGATTGAAAGTTTGCCTTAGCCTCGTCAGACAAGCCCCCGTCTCTCAATATGTCACGGATGGAGTCTTCCTGCAAAGTGTTAAGCTGCCTTTCATCCAGCCATTTTGCGCGATGCTGCTATGATTTTCTGCCTCGTCTGCTGTTCTGGAACATCGCTCTCAACATCCCATGTGTACACAAGCATGTTGCCGCCGGTAACTTTCACACGGCTGCCGGGGCGCACATAAACGTCAAGAACCATACTTGCCATGCCGTTATACATGGCGAGCAAAATCATCGGTTCTACCCCGTCGCCTGTCGTTTCGCCTTCAAAATGAAACAAATTGTCCGTTATCGTGTCGCTCGCAACAGGCCTAAGAATGTTCCCCGTATTGCGAAACAGCTTAACGACCGCACCCTCCGGCGCAGTGCTTACCGTGCCGTCTATAACATAACGGCCTTGTGCCTGCGCCATTAACGACAATGACGCAAGCACCAAAGACATTAAGATTTTACGCATGAAACCTCCAATTACTCATCGAAGGAGTCCATATTGTCAACCGGCATGTCGACAATCGGCAGCTGGCGGCTGAACGCCGAATTGAAAGAAATTATTGTCTCGCTGCGCGAAAGGCCGAGAGGCTGCAGGCGGTCATGGATGATGTTGAGCAGATGATGGTTGTTGACGGCGTATATTTTGATGAACATGTCATAGTCGCCGGTGGTATAATGGCACTCGACAACTTCCGGAATTTTCTTCAGTTCGTCAACAACCGCATCGAACTTCTCCGGATTTTTAAGGTTCAAACCCATGTAAGCGCACGTCTCGTAGCCGATTTTCTCAGGGTCGATGATAAACTTCGAGCCTTTCAGAACGCCCATGTTGTTAAGTTTCTGTATGCGTTGATGGATGGCCGCACCGCTTACATTGCACGAACGAGCCACCTCCAAGAACGGTATCCTTGCGTCTTCAGCTATCAATTTAAGGATTTTCTTGTCTAATGAATCTAAATTGTGATGTGCCATTTGTATTGATATTTTACTCTTAATATTAAATCAGAACAACCCGGTAAATGGCTTTATGCCAAATACATATTACAGATTGTACGGCACAAAGATACGATAATTTTATATCTTTTACAACAAATCGTAAGTAATTTTTCATTCTTACGCTATAGATTAAAACTTTTCCTGAAAAGCAAGAATTATTTTCCGCCTTTTTGTGTGGCGGAATAATTCACCCTGAGGGCACCTGCACGGCGCAACGCCTGGCGTACATCCGACATTACACCCATCTCCGTCCCGCGGTCGGCCTTTATCGAAACGCTCATCGCCTTGGCGTCTTCCGGCGACATACGGCGGCGTTCCCCGGCCACATAGTCGGTCACATCGTCGATGTCTGCATACTTGTCGTTAAGCTGTATGCGCGTACCATTGCCAACGGTGCGGCGCATCTCGTCGGTAGGACGGCCTATATAAATATATGTAACGGCAGATTTCTTGACAAGGCGGGTAAGTTCCGTACCCTCCGGCACACGGTATTTCACCTTCAAGGTGACTTCCCTCATGTGCGTTACGGTAATGAAGAAGAACAAAACGGTGAATATCAAGTCAGGCAAGGCCGCCGTATTCAAGGTCGGCACCTCGCGCCTTTTACGGCGGAACAGGCTCATTTTCCACCTCCTTTCTGTCCCTCAACCGACGTTTCAGTAATCCGCTGCGGATAATAAGCACGCACTTCGGCGCGCTGTTCGGGCGTACACAGAGCGTAGGAACGGCCGTACTTCCTTACCGCATAGCTGTTGCGCAGCTCCTTATAGGCGGCTACAATCTCATTCTGGACGTTGAAATATACATCATAAGACGCCCGGCGGTCAACGTCCAAGGCTATTACATGCTTGCTTCGGTCGGCCGACCGCCCTACAAAAGCCATGACCCTGCTGCGCACGTCGCCAACACCTATGGCCTTGCCGTCGGCCCGCAGGCGGTTGTCTGCCGTGATGGCGAGCGACAACACGTTGCTGCGCTCCACATCGGCAGCCACCTGCTGCGTCTCGTCTGCCAGCGGCGGAAGCATGCGTTGCAGCCCCTTGTCAGCGTCCATGGACGTCATGATAAGGAAAAACACCAGCAGGATGAACGATATGTCAGCCGTAGATGTGGTGTTAAGCTGCGGCACTGTGCGCCTGTCGCGATGCAAAATCATATATTTCAAACCCACCCAACCCTCCCCAAGGGAGGGAGTTTAAATACACTTCGAGGGTTATTCCGGATAATATGAACACACGATACAACACCTAAACCCAGCATACAGGGCACATCAAGCCCCCTCCCTTCGGGAGGGCCGGGGTGGGTGTTATTCTTTATTTTATCTTCCTACTATACCCCGAAAGGCCGAAGGCCACGCCGCATACGGCCACGGCCAGCAGCACGAGCGAGGTATTGATGAACATATCGGTGGCTTTCAGCCAGAACACGTCGGTATAAGGTACGCCGTTGACCGGCACCGGCTCCGCCGAACCTAACAGGAACGTAACCAAAAGGCTTGCCACGAGCAGCCCCGCAGTGCCCCAAGCTATCTTCGCTGCCGGTATGTTGTTGACCTTTCCCTGCGACTTGTCCCTTGCCTTGAAGCTGATTGCAACGGCGGCAACGGCAAGTATGGCGGCAAGAAGCACGAGCACGTACATGAAAACAAGCACAAGGTCGGTAAGCTGCGGAGCGTTGAACTCAGGGTTGTCCTCATACGGAACGTCATATCCTATAAGGAAAAACGCACCGAAGACAACAACCGCCAGTGCAACGAGCACGTAGAGCACGCGCGTTGACACCTGCTCCGCCGTCAATCCGCCTATTCCTCCATGCAGCGTCTTCATTGCCGTGTAAGTTTGTATTTCATTATTATGTCCAGAAGCGTGATGGCCGACTCCTCCATCTGGCTCGTGATATGCTCTATCTTGGACAGTATGTAGTTATAGAACACCTGCAAAATCAGTGCCGCAATAAGTCCGAAGATGGTCGTTATGAGCGCCACCTTCATGCCGGTGGCCACGATTGTGGGGCTTATGTCGCCGGCCTGCTGTATCTGCTCGAAAGCCATCACCATGCCGATTACAGTGCCGAGGAAGCCCAACGATGGAGCCATCGCAATGAACAAGGTTATCCACGAGCAGCCCTTTTCAAGGTTGGCGGCCTGCACCGCGCCGTAAGACGTTATGCTGCGCTCGATGTCTTCCATCGTTTCGTCTATCCGGGCAAGGCCCTGATAGCAGATAGAAGCCACCGGGCCGCGTGTCTCGCCGCACACTTTCATCGCCCCTTCGATGTCGCCCTGCATCACCTGCGCCTCAAGGTCGGCCATAAGCCGCTTGGCGTTAATCTCCGAAAGGGTAAGGTATATGATGCGCTCGATGCAGAAGGCAAGGCCGAGCACCAAGGCCAAAGCGACGAACGACATGAAGCCCGCGCTGCCTTCGATATATTTGGTCTTGAGCATCTTGTGGAAGCCTGCACTTTCCACTGGCGCCATAACCGAGTCAGGCGCTTCGGTATAGTCAAATCCCAGCGTGTCACCGGCCATTCCTCCGGCGGTCGTATCGGCACCGGCAGTCATCGAAGTGTCGGCCACAGAAGCCGCAACAGGAGTCTGCGAAACGTCATCCTGGGCGTTGGCATAACGACATAGGGAAAGAACAAGTAGTGTGATTATTGCAATCTTAACAAACAGATTGTTCATACCTTAAAGGGTTAAAACATTTGCGGAGAGAGGGGGATTCGAACCCCCGTGCCAGTTTTGCCGGCTACACGCTTTCCAGGCGTGCCTCTTAAGCCACTCGAGCATCTCTCCCTGAAGTTCCTGACGGGAACCTGGCTTACGGCTTGCAAAATTATCTTATTTCCCGTTATTTCACGAATAAAATCACATCTTTTTTGCTTTCACGCCTTATTTTTTCGTATTTTCACATTCGCATGCGCCGCGCCGGCATTCTGTCTTGCGTGCGCCCGGCGGTAGTCTGACGGTGACAGGCCGGTATGTTTCTGCACGTAACGGCTGAAATACGACAGCGACGAAAAGTTCATACGCTCCGCGACGTCGGCCAGCGGCATGTCTTTTTCGAGCAGAAGGCGGGTTATTCCGTTGATTGCAAAGCGGTCAATCCAGTACGACGCAGGCTTTCCGCTGGCCTTGCGGCACACCTCCGAGAGGTAATGCGGCGTGACGCAGAGGCGCGAGGCGTAGTGCTCAAGGTCGCGTCGGGCAACATATTCGCCGCCATAAAGCATACCGATGAACCGGCCGAGAAGCTGCTGCGCACGCTCGGGAACATCAGTCCAAGAGCGTCCGCGCGCGTGGATGTCGTAAAGGTCGAGGATGTGCGCCATGAGCAGATGGGCCAACATCTCGCTGCGGAACAGGTGGGCGGCGCTGTCCTCGATGCGCCTCCGCAGGCCGAGCAAGGACTCGCGGCACACGGCGAAATCGTCGGCCGACAGCCTCATCACGGGGTTTTGCAGCAGCGAAAGATGCCCGATGATGCCGTAGTTGCTGCGGAGTGCCAGTGATGCGACAAGAGTCTCGGACAGGCTCATGACGATTGCCTCAACATCAGACGCCCCGGTGAAGTCTGACGCGAGCGCGGCGTTGGGCAGTATGACATAATCCTGCGGCGCAACGTTGTACCTGACATCGTGCAGCATGAAGCTCATGCCGCCGTGAAGGCACAATATGTGCAACACACAACCCGGCCTTTGTGCGTCGGCAAAGCCGGTAACGGCGTCGGCAAAGACAATGCCTGCCGCCGTGTCTTCTCCTTTTTTGTAAAACGTTTCCTTGCTGTTTTCCATAAGCGTCATGTTTGTTTGTGCGGCTGCCTACCGTATTTCTTATTACAATCTGCAACTCATTGACAATCAAGACGTTGCCTGACGGCTTGCAAAAGGTGGCTTTTTACGATGCAAAAGACGGTCTTTCAGCGTGTAAAAGGTGGCCTTTTGCAACGCCATTGACGGCCTTTTGCATTCTCATTTACCGTCCGTCCGTTTTCAACGAGCTGCCAATAGCCGTTTCATCAGCCTCAACCGACATGCAAAGATACTGAAAAATCCACGAAAAGTGAAAATTCTTCGACGCTTTTCATAACATGTTTTCTGTAATCACGGCGTAACTTTGCAACCGGAAACAGACAACTTTACATGAACAACAAATAAGGCAAGAAGATGAAAGAAGTAAGACTTAACAACGGCGTTATGATGCCGACAGTGGGCTTCGGAGTGTACCAGATACCCAAAAACGAGACGGAACGCTGCGTGAGCGACGCTTTGGAAACGGGCTACAGGATGATTGACACGGCAGCATCATACTTCAACGAGGAGGAAGTGGGCGCGGCACTGCGCAACAGCGGACTGCGGCGCGAGGACGTGTTCGTAACCACAAAGCTGTGGGTTCAGGACTATGAGTATGACGACGCGCTGCGCGCCTTCGACCTGTCGATGAAAAAGCTCGGACTCGACTACCTGGACCTGTACCTGCTGCACAAGCCTTACGGCAACTATTACGCCGCATGGCGCGCCGCCGAACGCCTGTACAAGGAGGGCCGCATACGCGCCATCGGCGTGACGAGCTTCTCGAACGAACGCCTGCAAGACCTCTTCCTGCACAACGAGGTGAAGCCTGCCGTGAACCAGATTGAGACCAACCCCTTCTTCCAACAGCGGCAGGCAAACGCCTTCATGCGGCAGGAGGGCATACAGCACGAGGCATGGGCGCCCTTCGCCGAAGGCCAGCACGACATATTCAACAACCCTACAATCAAGGCCATAGCCGACCATCACGGCAAGACTGTGGGGCAAGTAATACTGCGGTGGCTCAACCAGCGCGGCGTGGTTGTCATCCCGAAGAGCGTGCGCAAGGAGCGCATGGCGGAGAACTTCGCCATCTTCGACTTCACACTGAACGACGAGGAGATGCGCCGCATGGCAACACTCGACACTGGCCGAAGCTCCATCTACGACGACATGGACTTGCAGACAGTGCGCGGTATAGGCACTTACAAAATACATTAAACGGTTTTGAGGTTATACGGTTTTGAGGTTTTGCGGTTATAGGGTTTTAAGGTTATAGGGTTTTAAGGTTATAGGGTTTTAAGGTTTTGCGGCATATCGCTATAAGTACAGCAAGGCCGAAGGCACAAACAACCGCCACCATAAACAGTATAACCCTACAACCTAAAAAACATAACCGTATAACCTCATAACCGTAAAACCGTATAACCGTATAACCTCATAACCGTTAAACCACACAACCGTATAACCCCATAACCGTAAAACCGTATAACCCCAATAAACAACAATGAAAACAATAACACTTAACAACGGCGTTGAAATGCCGGAGATGGGCTACGGAGTGTTCCTCGTAAGCCCCGAAGACTGCGAACGGTGCGTGCTCGACGCCATAAGCACGGGCTACCGCCTTATTGACACGGCGCAGGCATACTATAATGAAGAAGGTGTTGGCGCGGCGATAAGCAAGTGCGGAGTGCCGCGCAGCGAACTCTTCATCACCACGAAGGTGTGGATTTCAAACGCAGGAGAGGAAAAGGCTGCACGCAGCATTGACGAGTCGCTGCGCAAGTTGCGCACCGACTACATCGACCTGCTGCTAATCCACCAGCCATTCGGCGACTACTACGGCTCTTACCGCGCAATGGAACGCGCGCTGAAAGCCGGCAAGGTGAGGGCAATCGGCCTCAGCAACTTCTACAGAGGACGCTTTATCGACTTGGCGGAAAACATGGACGTTAAGCCTGCCGTTGTGCAATTGGAGACTCATGTGTTCTCGCAGCAGCGCGAAATGCGCGACATCGCCAAGGAATACGGCACTCGGATAATGGCCTGGGGACCGTTGGCGCAGGGCAAAAACGGCGTGTTCAGCAACGAGACTCTTAAAGCCATAGGCGCAAAATACGGCAAGAACAACGCGCAGGTGTGCCTCCGCTTCCTCGTTGACGAGGGTATAATACCAATTCCTAAGTCAACCCACAAGGAGCGAATGGCAAGCAACCTTGACATCAGCGACTTCAGCCTGACCGAAGAGGAGCGCGAAACCATACGCCGCATGGACACCGGGCAGCCGTTCACTGCCGACTTCAACGACCCCGGATTTGCCAAGTTCCTGCTCAATTACGACAAGAACTTCAATCCGGACGGCAAGTAAGCCGAAACCGTAATATCGTTACAAAATCAGGTAAAAGGGATATGCCGCCGCGCCGGAGAATGCCTTACCTTTGCCGACAGATAAGACATAAGACAACAAAACAACAGAAAAAGCAATGGAAGACATTTTCAAGAAAGACCTGTCCGGCGCGATGGTGTCGCCCGACGAACCCGGTTACGACAAGCTGATTGGCGCAATATTCGACACGATGAAGACGGCCTACGAGCTTAACCAGGGCTACCGCACGCCCGAAGAGGTGCACGAATACATGGAACGCATCATCGGAAAGAAGCTCGACCCGTCAGTAACGGTGCTGCCGCCGTTCTACGTCGATTATGGCAAGAACATCACATTCGGCAAGAACTGCTGGATACAGCAAGGCTGCACGTTCTTCGACCGCGGCGGAATAACCATCGGCAACGGCGTGTTCATCGCGCCGAAAGTGAACCTGATAACAATCAACCACGACCCGAACCCCGACAACCGCAGCGCCACTTACGGGCGTCCCATAGTGATAGAGGACAAGGTATGGATTGGCATCGGCGCAACGGTGCTGCCCGGAGTGACAATAGGTTACGGTTCAATCATCGGCGCAAACAGCGTTGTCACCCATGACGTGCCCCAATGACGGTAGTAGGCGGCAACCCGGCAAGATTCATCAAGAAGATTGAAGTGAAATAAGCAACAGCTTACACATATATAAAAAGACGGGCGCAGCGGCCTTCCTGTTTTGCATTCGGCAAATACGGATTGTCCCTGCGCCCGTCTTTTACTATCCAAAAACATGTTCACAGCCCGAACACACGACTGACATTGGCGTTCGTAACACGGGCAACATCGTCCTCGCTTATGCCGTAACATTCGGCAAGACGTTTCAGGACGTAAAGCGCAAAGGCGCTCTCGTTGCGCTTGCCGCGCATCGGAACGGGCGCCATATACGGCGAGTCGGTCTCGATTACAATCCGTTCAAGCGGCACTGCGGCAGGCAACACCTCGGGCAGATGCGACTTCTTGAATGTCAGCACGCCGCCAATGCCAAGCACGAAGTTGTCGAACTGCAGCAGTTCGGCTGCCTCTTTTTCGTTCCCTGTGAAGCAATGGAACACTCCGCCCGGCAGGTCTTTAGCGTAAGGACGAAGCAAACGTACCATCTCGTTCTGCGCCTTGCGGCAGTGAATCATTAACGGCAGGCGGTATTTTACAGACCAGCGCACCTGCGTCTCGAAAGCCTCGAGCTGCTCTTTCTCAAACTCGCGGCTCCAATAATAGTCCAAACCAACCTCGCCGACGGCGACAAACGGGCATTCGGGTGCATCCAGACGCATCTCCATCTGCGCCAGCACGTCGCTCCAGTCGGCCTTCACGTCTTCCGGATGAAGCCCTATCATAGGAAAAGCAAAGCCCTGATAACGGGCACACGTTGACAACACTGTGTCAACCGACGGCAGATTGATGGCCGGAATGAATACCTTGCTAACTCCTGCGGCCTTTGCACGGGCCACTACTTCGTCCCTGTCGGCGTCAAACTCCTCGCCGTCAAGATGCGTATGTGTGTCGATGAAAGTCATTGGTTGTTATTTAGGAGGGAAGGAGTAAGGAGAGAAGGAATAAGGAGATATGTGCTTTAACATTATGTCAAATGGCTGAAAGACATATCTACTTACTCCTTCTCTCCTTTCTCCTCTAATACTTTGTTCTCATTCTTACGGTAATAATACACTACGCCGAACTTGCGGCACATGTCAAAACGGGTCTCTGGCGGTTCGTCCTTGAAGTGTGCTTCTATCTGGTTCCATAGCTCCAGTATGATTTCATCAACCTCAGGACGTATCCGTTTAAGGCTTTCCATGGCACGGGCCGTGTTCTCCCTTAGGCGTTTATGCTGTTTATAACAGTCGCTGAAAATATCCACATGCGTGCTTACCATGCCTACCGTCGGGTTGTAAATAGGCCGTCCGCCCTGCTTGACACGGGCTTTCTCGCCTTCAACAGCCAGCCGTCCCCAGTGAAGCAGCCCCTCTGCGGTTTTTATGTTCGGCAATGTCGACGTGTCTTCAGCCAGACCGTAAAGCTTCAGCGCAGCCTTCTTGATTTCCCCGCGCTCAACGGCCATCATCAGGACTTGCAGAAAATGGCTGACATACATCGAAGCGTTGCGTTGCAGCTTGTCAATCCTACCCACTCCCCTGACGCGCGCCGAGCAGGCAAGACGGTACTGCTCGGAAGCCGTCAGCAACCTGTCGTATGCCGGCTGTGCGCGGTTTATCGTCTGCCAGTCAACAAACCTGTTGCGCACAGTGTACAAATCGTTGCTGTCGAGCACCGTTTTCAACGCACGCAGGCGTGCCGCGTCAGTTTTTGGAAGTCTACGGTAAGGCATTTGTCAATTCATAATTCACAATTCATAATTCATAATTCGCACAGCATAAAGAGGTTATTGATTTAATAATCATGCATTGTGAATTATGAATTATGAATTAAATCAGTTTTTACGTGTCATCATCTTGTCCGTATATGCGTCAAGTACGGCCTTGCGTTCGTCAGGCACATTCACCTTGGCAAGGTATTTCCTGCTTTGTGCAAAATAATACTCTATCTTCTCCTCGGCAACTTTCCTTATCCCCACATTGTCGTAAATGGCGGTCACTGCGGCGATTTTCTCCTTCGGGTCGTAGTCTTTCGCCGTCACCCACCGTATCAGTTCGGCACGCCGGGAAGCATCTGCACGGTTGAAAGCATTGATAAGCATATATGTCTTTTTGTTGCAAAGTATGTCGCCGCCTACGGCCTTTCCGAACACCGTCGGGTCGCCGTAAACGTCAAGATAATCGTCTTGCAGCTGGAAGGCAAGCCCCATCTGCTCGCCGAACTTGTACAGATTATATGCGTCTTCATCAGGCGCACCGCCCAAAATTGCGCCTATCTTAAGCGAACATGCAAGCAAAACACTTGTCTTCAGGCGTATCATTTCAATGTATTCGTCTTCCGTTACATCGGTACGTGTCTCGAAATCCATGTCATACTGCTGCCCTTCTCCTATTTCAAGAGCTGTCTCCGTGAAAAGGTCAAGCACCTGTTTCAGCTTGCCAGGACGGCAGTCAAGAAAATGACGGTACGCCAATACAAGCATACTGTCACCCGAAAGGATTGCCGTATTGTCGTTCCACTTCACATGTACTGTCTGCTTTCCGCGCCTCATATCGGCGTTATCCATGAGGTCGTCGTGCAGCAATGTATAGTTATGGTATGTCTCGATGGCGCACGCCGACGACAATATGCTCTCCGGGTCGTCCTTATACATGTTGTAAGCCATGAGCATCAGTGACGGACGTATGCGCTTGCCGCCCATCGACAGCACGTATTTCACCGGCTCGTAAAGGCCCTTCGGCTCGCGGTTGTATTCAAGACTGTCAAGATATCGGTTGATTTTCACAAGGATTTCGTCTGCTGTCAACATAGTAATTAAGGTTTATGAATATGCAGGTTTTACTTTTGTCACAAATTGAAAACTATCGGGATGCAAAAATATGTGCGGCAAGGCTTGCCGTGGTCTTCGCCCGGCTTCCACTTAGGCATCAGGCGCAGCACGCGCAATGCCTCACGGTCAAGCTCGGGACTTACGGACTTCACCACCTTGCGGTCGGCTATCGAACCGTCCTTGTTGATAATGAACGACACGAGAACCGTACCCTGCCGCTTTGCGCGCTGCGCCGTCAAGGGGTATTTCAGGTTCTTTGTGAGCCACTGGACGAAGGCCGACATTCCTCCGGGAAACTCCGGCAGGCGCTCTACTACCTGAAAGTTCAGGGGGTTGTCCTCATCCGCATTGACGGCTGCCGGCTGCAATGTGACGTCTGAAACGGCAGCATTGCCTCCGAAACCTACGCCAAGCAGCTTCTTCAATGCTTCCTTGTCTGTCATCGGAGCGTTCGCTGCATCGTCGTCCACAGGCTTGTCCACGACATTGATTTTATCCGAAACAGAAGACCGGCTGCCGCCCGGAGCCGCCGCAACCATGTCGTCACGATGCACGGCCGGCATCATCTCAATGTCCTGCGAAACGTCGTCAAGCACGTCGTCGCCTACCTCGGGCATGCCGCTTTGCGACGTGAACTCAAGGGCGACGAGGAAAAGCGAAAGCGCAACCACAAGTCCAAGGAGGAAACCCGACACCTTGCGGTTGTCCGAACAGGCACGATATGTATTCTTTACATCCACTAAGCAACAACAAGAATTTGCAGCCTTGGCCTGTCAGACTTATACTAACATGCCGTTTTTTGCGTTATTATGAAAACCCAATGCGCAATGCACCGCGTTTTCATTATGCAAAAGTAACTCTTGTATTTGAAAAAGATGTAACTTTGCGCCAAAATTAATTGATTTGGATGAAAAAAACCGTTTTCACGCTATTGCTGGCATTTCTCACAGCCGTGGCATTCGCACAAGAAAGCCAGACGGCATACAATTTCCTGCGTCTGCCCATTAGCGCGCACGCCGCGGCACTCGGCGGAGACAACATTACCATAATTGAAGACGACCCGACGCTCATGTCTGCCAATCCGGCACTGCTCTCTTCCGTAAGCGACAAGAGCATAAACCTTAACTTCATGACGTACATGGCCGGGGCGAAAACTGCGAGCGCGTCGTTCACGAGGGTGATAAAAGAGAAAGCTTCGGTGGCCGTCATGGCTCAATACATGGACTACGGCACGATGAAAGAGATGGACGAGAACAACGTGCAGCAGGGCGAATTCTCGGCCAAGGACATCGCTTTGAGCGGCGTTTTCAGCTATATGCTGGGCGAAAAGATTGCCGGAGGAATAACGGCCAAGGTTATAAACTCTTACATAGGCAGCTACAGTTCATGGGCGGTGGGCGTAGACCTCGGTCTGAACTATTACGACCCGGAGCGCGAATGGTCGGTATCGCTCGTGGCGAAAAACCTCGGCGGACAGCTGAAAGCATACGACAACGAATATGAAAAGATGCCGCTCGACGTCCAGCTCGGCGTCAGCAAGAGGTTCGCCGCCCTGCCCTTCAGGCTTTCAGCCACGCTTGTTGACCTGAACAACTGGGACTACGGCTTCTTCAACCACGTCGTGGCAGGCGTCGACATACTCTTCTCGCAACAAATATACGTGGCCGCCGGATACAACTTCAGGCGCGCCGACGAGATGAAAACGCTGAAAGGAACCGACGAGGAAAGCACGCACATGGCCGGACTGTCCTTCGGCGCAGGGCTACAGCTTGAACGTTTCAAGCTGCAACTTGCATACGGCAAATACCACGTTTCGTCAAATTCCATCATAATAAACGCTACATACACCCTTTAAAAACATGAAAAAAATCACGATAGCCATCGACGGCCATTCGTCGTGCGGCAAGAGCACGATGGCCAAAGACCTGGCACGCAAGATAGGATACGTTTACGTTGACACCGGCGCGATGTACCGCGCGGTGACCCTCTACGCGCTGCGCAACAACCTGTTCGACGCCGACGGCGGCATAAAGGAAGACGAGCTGAAAAGCCGCATGGGCGACATCAGCATCTCGTTCAGGCTCAACACCGCCACCGGACGCCCCGACACATATCTTAACGGGGAGAACGTTGAGCAGGAAATACGCACGATGCAGGTGTCAAACCGCGTCAGCCCGATAGCCGCCCTGCCCTTCGTCAGGCAGGCGCTCGTGGCGCAGCAGCAGGCCATGGGCAAGGAGAAGGGCGTTGTAATGGACGGAAGAGACATCGGCACGACGGTGTTTCCCGACGCCGAGCTCAAGGTGTTTGTCACCGCATCGGCAGAAGTGCGCGCCCAAAGGCGTTACGACGAACTGAAGGCCAAGGGCATGGATGCCGACTACAACGACATTCTGAAGAACGTGCAGGAGCGCGACTACATCGACTCCCACCGCCCGACAAGCCCCCTGCGCAAAGCCGACGACGCCATAGAACTTGACAACAGCAACATGACCGTTGACGAACAGAACGACTGGCTGATGGAGAAATACCGGCAGGCGGCAAACCTTTGAAAACCGATTGACGACCTTTTGCATTCCAAAAGGCCGTCTTTTACAGTGCAAAAGGTGGCCTTTTAGACGGTAAAAGGCCACCTTTTATAATGCATTCATTATCAATCAGTTACACAAGCGACAATCGTATGCTTGAAAAAACACCATATTTTCACGCAAAAAAGCCATGCTTTTTTGCGCTTTTTTGTACTTTTGCACATCGTAAAATACCTGTTCCCAGCATACAAGACATTATGAATAATATGAAAGTAGGACTTTTCATCCCATGCTATGTCGACGCCCTTTATCCCGAAGTGGGCGTCGCGGCATACAAACTTCTCAAGCATTTGCAGGTAGACGTGACGTATCCGATGAACCAGACGTGCTGCGGACAGCCCATGGCCAACGCCGGTTTCGAGCAGAAAGCCGTGCCTTTGGCAAAGCGTTTCGACGACATGTTTGCCGGTTTCGACTATGTTGTGGCCCCTTCGGCCAGCTGTACCGCCTTCATCCGGCTCAACCATCCGCGCCTGCTCGAAGGCAAACACCAGTGCCAGTCGGCAGGAAAGACGGTTGACATCTGCGAATTCCTGCACGACGTTCTGCAAGTAAAATCCCTGCCGGGCAAGTTCCCCCACAAGGTGAGCCTGCACAACTCGTGCCACGGAGTGCGCGAACTCGGCCTGTCGTCGCCATCTGAACGCAACGTCCCCAAGTTCAACAAGATAAAGGACTTGCTGTCGCTTGTCGAGGGCATGACCGTAGTCGAGCCTGAACGCGTTGACGAATGCTGCGGCTTCGGCGGCATGTTCTCCATCGAAGAGCCTGCGGTGTCAACGCAGATGGGCATAGACAAGCTGCAAAGGCACATCGCCACGGGCGCCGAATACATCACCGGGCCTGACAGTTCGTGCCTGATGCACCTCGAAGGCGTAGCAAGACGCCAGCGGAAAAACATAAAATTCATCCATGTTGTACAAATATTAGCGGCAGGACTATGAGCACACTACATTCAAAAGCTGCACAGCAGTTCCTTGAAACAAACAAGGACGCAGGCTGGCACGACGATACTTTCTGGTCGCTCCGCGCCAAGCGCGACGACATGGCGCACGGACTTGACGAGTGGGAACAGCTGCGCGACACGGCCAGCGCCATTAAGCGGCACACCGTGACGCACCTTGACACATACCTTGCACGCTTCGCCGACAACGCCGAACGCAACGGAGTACACGTGCACTGGGCGAAAGACGCGGCGGAGTTCAACAGCATCGTGCTGTCAATCCTTCATGAACACAACGCCAAGAAACTTGTAAAGAGCAAGTCGATGCTTACCGAGGAGTGCGAAATGAACCCCTATCTCGAAAGCAACGGCATAGACGTTGTCGAGACAGACCTCGGTGAACGCATACTGCAACTTATGCACAAGAAGCCCAGCCACATAGTGGTTCCGGCGGTGCACATCAAGCAGGAGGAGGTGGGTCGCCTCTTCGAGGAGAAGCTCGGGAGCGAAAAGGGCAACTATGACCCCACCTACCTGACCTATCAGGCACGCCTAAGCCTGCGCAACGAGTTCATGACGGCCGACGCGGGAATGACCGGCGCCAACTTCGGAGTTGCCGAAACGGGCGACGTTGTGGTATGTACTAACGAGGGAAACGCCGACATGTCAACCTCAATGCCGCGGCTGCACATCGTGGCGATGGGCATAGAGAAGGTGATACCCGACTACCGCTCGCTGGCCGTTTTCCAGCGTCTGCTGTGCCGTGCGGCCACGGGTCAGCCAACGACTTCGTTCACGTCGCACTTCCGCAAGGCGCGTCCGGGAGCGGAGATGCACATCGTCCTCGTTGACAACGGCCGTACCGACATAATCGCCGACCCGTCACACTGGGAGACGCTGAAGTGCATCCGCTGCGGCTCGTGCATGAACACATGCCCCGTTTACCGCCGGAGCGGAGGCTACTCGTACACATACTTCATACCCGGTCCTATCGGGATAAACCTCGGAATGCTGAAAGACAAGGCGCGCTATACCGACAACGTGAGCGCATGTACGCTGTGCTGCTCGTGCGACAACGTGTGTCCCGTAGAGGTAAACCTGTCAGAACAGATATACCGTTGGCGGCAAGGGCTTGACGCGATAGGCAAGGCCGACCCGATGAAAAAGGCCATGTCTGTGGGCATGAAGTACCTGTTCAACCATCCGAAGCTGTACAACACGGCGCTGAAGTTCGCCCCGCTGGCCAACTATGTGCCGCGCGCGCTTATGTACAACAAGCTGAACGGCTGGGGCTACGGCCACGAGATGCCGCAGTTCCAGAAGCGTCCGTTCCATGAAATGGCAAAAGAACTATAAGAATTATGAGCACGAAAGAAGACATACTGTCAAGATACAGGCGCAACATGAGCGTAAAAGAGGAGTACGCCATGCCCGACATTGACGCGCTGAAAGGCGTTGAATACGTCGACCCTGTGAGCCAGTTCACAAGCATGAGCAAGGCCGTTGGCGGCAATGTGGTGGAGCTTCAGGCCGGCGGCGACATAAACAAACTGATAAAAGAGGCTTACCCGGAGGCCAAGGTCTTCGCCAGCAACGTGCCGGGAATTACCATTGCGCAGCGCAATCCCGACACGGTGGCCTCGGCGCAGGAGCTTAACGGCACCGACGTAGGCATTGTGCAGGGCTATGTCGGAGTGGCCGAGAACGGCTGCATCTGGGTTCCGCAGACGATGAAGGAGCGCGCCGTGTGCTTCATATCGGAGTATTTGGTAATACTGCTGAGCCGCAAGAACATAGTGAGCAACATGCACCAGGCGTACAGCCGCATACAGATGACCGGTTACGGGTACGGCTGTTTCATCTCCGGCCCGTCCAAAACGGCCGACATCGCGCAGGCTCTTGTCATGGGAGCGCAGGCCGCACGCGGAGTGACCGTTGTCCTGACAGACTGACGGAGCACACCTGCCGAATTACAAAAGGCCACCTTTTGCCGTGCAAAAGGTGGCCTTTTAGCGTGCAATTGGCCGTCTTTTGGAAGCCAAAAGGTGGCCTTTTGCAACGCAGCTTGTAACGTATTGATTTTCAAGTTGTTAGCAATCACATTTTCACAAGGACGTTTTCATTTTCCTGAACACAATTATTCAATCGTCATCCGCCGGTTTCCAACAGCCTCGCGCGATACTCCGAGGGCGTGCATCCCTCATGCCGCTTGAAGTAACGGCTGAACGTTGACTGGTCGGGAAAGTCCATGCTGTCGGCTATCTCCTTGATGCTTATGTCAGTACACTTGAGGTATTGGCGGATGAACGTCATCGTCACGCCCACTATCCATTGCAGTGCGCTGCGCCCGCTCCTCTCCTTTATTATTGACGAAAAGTAGTAAGGCGACAGGTGTTGCTCGTCGGCGTAATACTGAACGGTGCGACGGCGGCGGCAGTTTTCGTACAGGGAGACGACAAAACGGTTTAGTACGGCATCGTCCCTGCCCTGCGGCACGGCGCTGACCGGCGTGTTGCTGAAGTATGCGTCGAGCACTTTCAGGCACAGGGCGTAGTACAGATGGCGCAGGTAAGCTCCGCGGATTGACTGCCTTACGCCCTCGGTGTCCGGCTGCTTTGGCTGCATATCGCAGCCATCCGTGCCGTCATTGCCGCCGCTGTCAAGCTCTTTTGCCGTGCCGATAACGCCCATAAGCGACATTATCTCATCGGCCTGACGCTCTGAAACCACAACTCACGGCCTGCTGCGGATGGTTAGACGGCGGCGTATGTCAATCATGCTCACCACCGGATAGTAAGCGTCAACGTCGTCTTCTTCAAGTATTCCGTCAAGCTCCGCACTCCTTTCTATTATGTGGAGAAACGTGTTCGGGGTGTATATGCACAAATGGTTGCGCGATATTTCGTATGTTTCCGACCCGAGAAGAACCTTCGCCCGGCCCGTCCTACATAAGAAAAAGCCGTACTTGTGAACCGATACCGTGGTGTGGTTGGCCATCAGTTCGTCAATGTCCAAAGCCTTGTTGTAATGCAACATGATTTTGTCTATTGCATAATCCTCCGCTGCAAAGTAAGCAAATAAAAAGCATTTAAGCGCATTGCAGCGGTAAAAAATCATGCAGCAGTTGGAAAATTGCACAGTCTTCGGCTAAAATTGTATGCAACGGTAATATGTAAACGCCCTACCTTTGCAATTGAATAACAACGAAAAAGGGAATTGCACAATGAAGCGTTTATACATTTACATCATCTGTTGCGTGGCCTTGGCCGCCCCTGTTGCAGGCCAAACGGTGTCGCTGAAGGAGTGTGTCGCCGTGGGAATAGCCAACAACCTCACCCTCGACAACGCCCGGATAGGCATGCAGAAGGGCCGCACCACGCTGTCGCAAAGCCGCTCGCGGCTGCTGCCGACGGTAATAGGCACGTTCCAGTTGACCGACTATCTGAAAAGTCCTGTCAACGTTACGACCGGCACTTTGCTCGGAAGCGACTTTCCTGAAGACCCGACGTGGCAGACAATCAGGAGCACACAGTATAACGCCAACGCAGGCATTCAGCTCTCGATGCCGCTCTTCAACCAGACCGTCTATGCCGCAATAAACGCCGCGAAGACAGTGGAGGGCATAAGCCGGCTGACGTATGAGAAGGCCGTTGAGGACCTTACGATGAACATCAGCCGCACTTACTGCCTGGCGCAAGCCTCGCTCGAACAGCAGAAACTGCTTGAAAAGAACATCAAACGCATGGAAGAACTGTGCGAAATAACCGACGCGCTCTACCGCCAAGGCGTTGTAATGGAGGTAGACTTGAGCCGTGTGCGCATAAACATGCAGAACCTTGAGGCGCAGCGCGGCCAGTATCAGACCCTTTACAACCAGCAGCTCAACCTGCTAAGGTTTCTCATGAACGTCGGCGCTGACTATCAGTTGGACGTTGAACGCATGCCCGGCGACATCACGCCGGTGCAGACCTTCGGCGTAAGCGACGGCCTGCCGGAACTGCGTTTGGCCGAGAAGCAGAAGGAACTGGCCGAGAAACGCATAAAGGTTACACGCGCCGGATACATTCCGAGCATATCACTCACCGGCTATGCAGGCGGCGTAGGCTATCAGGAAAAGTTCCACCGGTTCTTCAACGGCAAGTCGGCCACTGACAATTGGTTCGGCAACTGCTTCATCGGTCTTACCGTAAAGATACCCATCTTCGAAGCCAACGCAAGGAAATTGCAGGTAAGGCAGTACAAGCACGACGCCCGTCAGGCCGCCAACAACATTGAGCTGAAACGCCAGCAGGTCAGTGAAAGCTATGACAACGCCATGCTCCAGCTGAACCACAACATGCAGGTGTTCCGCACGCAGACCGGCAGTTACCGTCAGGCCGAAGCCGTATATGACGTCACGGAAGAGCAATACAAGGAGGGAGTGGCCTCGATGAGCGACCTGCTTCAGGACGAAATGCAGCTGCGGACGGCACAAGCCGCATGCGTGCAGGCGCACTATCAGTACAACATTGCAGAGCTTGAGCTGCTCAGACTGTCGGGCAACTTGGGCTTGTTGACCGAATAACAAAGAACAACTAACAACCGAACAGCATCATGGAAAAGAAGACTTTGGGCAAGGCGGCAGCCATATTGCTGCTCGCCGCAGGAGCTACCGTCATAGTAACGATGTTCACCGACAACGGCGTTGAGCGCACTGACGACGCCCAGGTGGAGCAATACATCTCGCCGGTGAACATCAAGGTGGCAGGATATATCAAAGAGATACGCTTCACCGAGCACCAGTTTGTACACAAGGGGGACACCCTTCTCGTAATCGACGACCGCGAATACGCCATCGCATTGAAGCAGGCGGAGGCGCAACTGATGGACGCTCGCAGCGGAAGGAAGGTAGTTGGCAACAGCGTTAACACCGCTTCGAGCAGCGCCACGGTATTGGACGCGTCGATAGAGGAGGCCGAACTCCGTGTGGAAAAGCTGGAACGCGACTATCACAGGTACAGCGCGCTGTTGGAGAAGAAGGCGTCCACGCCGGTAATCGTCGAGCAATACAAGACCGAATTAGACATGACGAAAGCCCGTGTGAGCGCATTAAGGAGACAGAGGGAGGCCGCGCAGTCAACCGTAAGTGAGGTAAGTCAGCGTCAGGAGAACGCCGACGCCGCCATACTACGCGCCGAAGCGGCGGTTGACATGGCGCGGCTGAACCTGTCGTACACCGTAATCACCGCCCCGGCCGACGGCTACTTAGGGCGCAGGACGATAGAACAAGGCCAGCTGGTTAGCCCCGGACAGACCATAACAACGCTCATTCCGAGCGGCAGGAAGTGGGTTGTGGCCAACTTCAAAGAGACCCAGATGGCACGCATCAGGCCGGGACAGAGCGTGCAGATAACCGTCGATGCCATGCCCGGAAAGCGGTTTACGGGCACGGTGACGGCCATCAGTCAGGCCACGGGTTCTAAGTATTCGATGGTTCCAACGGACAATTCGGCAGGCAATTTCGTCAAGATACAGCAGCGCGTTCCTGTCCGGATAGACTTCAACAGCAGCCTTTCCGCCACTGACAACAGCCATTTGGCGGCAGGCATGATGTGTGAAATCAGGGTGGATGTAAAAGACGATTGAGCATGGAAAAGGAAAGAAACAACTACCCGTTCCGCCCGTCCGTGCCGCGGCCTGTCGGCATACTGGTGTTGCTGTTGATGTTCATTCCGCCCACATTCTCGGGCGGAGCCTACCTCTGCAACGTCGCCGAGATGTCAGGCGGACTTGCAGTGAGGACGGAGGACATACAGCTTGCCAGCTTCTTCACAAGCATCGGGATGTACCTGTTTCCGCCGTTCATGGTGCGCTTCCTGCAAGCACGCAGGCCAAAACAGACCTATCTCGTGTGCTTCCTGCTGCTGATACCGCTCAACTACGTGTGCGCCGTCACAACGTCGGTGCCCGTATTGCTGGCCGCCTGTTTGCTTACGGGCTTCGTGCGCATCGTCGTCATGCTCAACTGCACGTTCACAATAGCCCCTTACCTGACGGGAATGGACACGTTGGCGATGTTCACAATGAAGACCGAACCGCCTGCCGACATACAATATGGACTGGAACGGAAGCGCACCTTCCTGATGCCGGTGCTGTATTTCTACATCCTCATCATCTCGCAGTCGAGCAACTTGCTCACCGCATGGTTTGCATACGAGTACAGCTGGCAGGATGCTTACTACGCCGTCATAGGCATGTTGCTCATTGCCTCGCTGCTTGTAATATTCACGATGGCCGACGAGGAGAAAAAGGAGAAATGGAAAATAGAGTGGACTATGGTGCCCGACATGCTGCTGATGGCCGCCGCGCTGTGCTCAATGGCTTACGTATTGGTGTACGGCAACGTGCTCGACCGGTTCGATTCGATGTACATCCGCGCCGCCACAGCCGTGTTCCTTATATCCGCCGGAGCGTTCATATACATTGCCTTCCGCCACAAGGAGCACTATTATCTGCCGTTGGAGGTGTTCACATACCGCAACGTATGGATGTCGATGCTGCTGTTCATGCTGGCTATGACGTTCAATTCGGCCAACTCGTTCGTCACCGCCTTCGCCAAAATCGCCACCCCGATAAACAACATGCAGGGTGCGTTCATCAGCCGCTGGACCATCGTCGGCTGCCTGTTAGGACTCGTCCTGTCGCTGCTGATGGTGCTGCGCAAGGCGCGGTTCCGCACAATCTTCGCCACGGCACTGCTCATCATGGCGTCGGCCGACGTGTACATGTACTTCCAGTACAGCACGATGGGGCTGCTTGAGAACATGACTTTGCCGACGATACTCAACTTCACGGGCTTGCTTGTGCTGTATTCGCTCGTGGCGGCGTTCGGCATGAAGAGCCTGCCTTCACGCTATCTGGCAACGTTTGTGTTCCTGATGATATGGATGCGCAACGCCATCGCGCCCGTCGTAGGCTCTTCAATCTACTCCAACTGGCTGACAGAACGGCGCCAGCATTACGTGACACGGCTGGCGCAGGCCGTTGACGGCGAGAACGACGCTGCCGCACGGACATTTACTCTGACCAAACTTGCCGGACAGGCAGGCGGCAAGGGCACACTTGAAGCCGAGCAGTTGGCCTCCACCTCGCTGAAAGGCAGGGTGACGGTGCAGGCTGCCATCGTGGCGATGAAGGACATAACGGGGCAGACCATACTGCTGATTGTAGGGGCGATAGTGCTCGTTTTCATCCTGCCTTACCACAAAGGCGAAACCGCCTGACGGCCATCATGCAGAAAAGAAATCATCACACGTTTTCCGAAAGGCCGTCTTTTGCATCGCAAAAGGTGGCCTTTCACCGTCTAAAAGGCCACCTTTTACAAGCCAAAAGGCCACCTTTTGGAACGGCGTTCATAACACATTGACTATCAAGAGGTTACTTTTGACATATAAGTTTTGCCTTGTTTTATTTTGAAGTCAACACGTTTTACACTATCTTTGCCCAGTAATCATTTATCAAAAACACTGACAAGAACTATGAAAAAGAATAGAATAACCGAACTTTTCGGCATAGAGTACCCTATCGTACAGGGCGGAATGGTGTGGTGCAGCGGCTGGAGACTGGCCTCTGCGGTAAGCAACGCAGGCGGACTTGGCCTGCTCGGGGCAGGCTCGATGCACCCGGAGACGCTTGAAGAGCACATCGCCAAGATGAAAGAGGCCACCGACAAGCCCTGGGGTGTGAACGTTCCGCTGATGTATCCGGAAATAGACCGCCTGATGAAGCTCATCATTGACAGCGGCGTAAAGGTGGTTTTCACATCGGCAGGCAGCCCGAAGAAGTTTACCCCGATGCTCCACGAAGCCGGAATAAAGGTCGCCCATGTGGTATCGAGCAGCAAGTTCGCGCGCAAATGCGAGGAAGCCGGAGTCGATGCGGTGGTGGCCGAAGGCTTCGAAGCCGGCGGACACAACGGCCGCGAGGAAACAACCACGATGACGCTTATCCCCCAGGTGCGCCGCGCCACAAGCCTGCCGCTCATCGCCGCAGGCGGAATAGCGTCGGGCGAAGCCATGCTCGCCTCGATGGTTCTTGGTGCGGAAGGCGTGCAAATAGGCACTCTCTTCGCCCTGACGGAGGAGAGTTCGGCCGCCGACGCGTTCAAACAACGTTGCGTTTCGACGGAAGAGGGCGACACGATGCTGTGCCTTAAAAAGCTCGCCCCCACCCGACTTATAAAGAACTCGCTGTATGACAAGGTGAAAGAGGCTGAAGACGGCGGAGCGTCTCCCGACGAGCTGCGCGCCATCCTCGGACAGGCGGCATCGAAACGTGGCATCTTCGAGGGCGACATCGACGGCGGAGAGCTTGAAATAGGGCAAGTAGCATCGGCCATAAAGAGCGTCAAACCCGTGGCCGAAGTAATGGACGAACTTATAAAAGGCTTCGACAAGGCAGTCCGTTCAATGCAAGACATTCTCTGACAATGCTGCTGTTCGTCATCTACATTGCTTTTATCTCACTCGGCCTGCCCGACTCCATGCTCGGCTCGGCATGGCCTTCAATGCACGAAACGCTTGGTGTGCCGGAAAGTTACGCCGGTTTCCTGACCATGCTTATATACACAGGCACCATCATTTCGAGCGCGCTTAGTGGGTGGCTAATCAACCGGTTAGGCACCGCTAAGCTCGTATTGCTCTCCACCGCACTGACAGCCGTCACCATGTACGGCTTCTCCCTCTCCACAAACTTCGCCATGCTGTGCTGCTTGGCGTTACCCTACGGACTCGGAGGAGGCAGTATCGATGCCGCACTTAATAACTACGTGGCCGCAAATTACAAGCCAATGCACATGAGCTTCCTGCATTGTTTCTGGGGAATTGGTACAGTGATAGGGCCTTTCTTGATGGGGCATGTCATCAAACAAGGCGGAATATGGACGCAGGGTTATAGCACAGTGGCAACGGTTCAGCTCGTGTTGACCGCCATACTGCTGCTTTCCATATCGCTTTGGAGGAGGAACAAGAACGTAAGCAACAATGAAGAATCTGACGAACGAGGGGAAAATTCATACAAACTGCTGCTGTCTCCGGGCGTAAGAGGGGCTGTGCTGGCCTTCTTTCTGTACTGCGCCATAGAGACATCGCTCGGTCTGTGGACGGTCTCTTTCATGATTGACGCGAAGGGAATAGGCATTGTCACCGCAACCAAATGCGGCATGATGTTTTTCGTCGGGATAACCGTTGGGCGCATACTGGCCGGTGTTCTGTCAAAGAAGTACACCGACGGACAACTCATCTTGTATGGAATGGCTACGGCTTCGGCGGGCTTGCTCGCCTTGGCTCTACCCTTCGGAGACGCGTTGTTCTCATATTCCATGGTTGTATTGACAGGCATCGGGTGCGGCCCTGTATTCCCCTGCATGATTCATAGGGCACCGGAACTGGTAGGAAAAGCGCACTCGCAGACACTCATAGGCGTGCAGATGGCCGCCGCCTCATTAGGTTCAATCACTATGCCGACCCTGTTCGGCGGCATTGTCCACTGCTTCGGCACCGGCATATTGCCGTATTTCTGCCTGGTGGTAATGGTCTTACTGGCCGTATCCGCTGGTGGAAAGGCATTGTTGAAGCAGCCCTCCAACCATCAATAAAAAAGCCTTTGCCTTTACAACTTAACTAAATAAATCCTTAACCAATCCATTATTTAAACCCCTTTTTCAGCCACTTGCCGCTGAAAAGGCGGATAAGAAAGACCGTTCCGCGCAGCGTAAGCTCGATAGCCATCGCCATCCAGACACCGCGCAGGCCGTATGTTGGGGCGAGATGGGCGGCAAGCGTAAGGCGCACAAGCCACATTGTAGCAAGGTTCATGGTGGCAGGTATGAGTGTATCTCCCGCCCCGAGGCACACGCTGTAAGTGACTATGGCGGCGGCGAACATGGGTTCTGCGAACGCCTCTATGCGCAAAGACTGCGAGCCGAGCAGGCGTACATCGGCATCAGGGGTCATCACGCCTATCATCTCCGGCGCAAATATGTACATCACCATGCCCATGAACGCCATGACACCCATGCCCAAGAAAACCGTGCGGTAGGCGAAGCTGCGCGCCAGGCGGCTGCGGCCGGCGCCGATACTTTGGCCTACCAGCGTCGTGGCGGCGTCGCCGATGCCGTATCCCGGCATGTAACACAGGCTCTCGGCAGTGATTGCCAGCGTATTGGCTGCTATGGCGATGTTGCCCAACGGGGCTACAATCATGGTGCTGACAATCTGCGCGCCGCTCATCATCATATACTGCGCGCCCATCGGGAGGCTTACCTTGGCCGCGTTGCGCAGGTAGTTCCACATCGGCGCAAACGACCATTTCTCACCCTTCAGTGACAGTTCGGGCGACTTTACCGTAGCAAACCATACAAGCATTACACCCGTAACGGCGTAAGCCAAAGCCGTTCCCAAAGCCGCGCCGGGCACTCCCATGCCCGCTCCAGGCACCGTAACATCGCGCCCGAACAGCTCGACGGTGCGCGTATTGTATATAAGGAAGAAATTGAATACCACGTCAAGCAGGCACATCATTATGCTCATGATGCTCGGAATGCGCATGTTGCCCGAACACTTGAGCATGCTTGACGACAGGATGCCAATCTGGTAGACCGGCAAAGCGAGACAGTAAATGGTGAAATACGCCGTGGCGTCGCCGCAAATGTCCTCGCCTCCGCCCAGCCAACGGGGCAAAGGCCCGGCTATGGCTACGCAAACGGACGTGAGAATGACGGTGAACAACGCCGTAGCCATAAGTCCCTGACGGAATACCTGGCGCGCCTTGGTAAAGTCGTTGGCGCCTATGAAGTGGGCCACCTGCACCGAAAAACCGAGGGCGGCGGCCGACGTTAGTCCGCCGAAAAGCCACGTTGTAGACTCCACGATGCCGATTGACGCCGACGCCTTAGCGCCAAGCGAACCAACCATCGACGCATCGATGTAAAACATCATGATTGTAGTAAGCTGGGCGAGGATGGACGGAACGCTGAGCTGCACTATCAGATTGAGCTTTTGGCTGCCGCTCATCTCCTGTCCGCTGCGTATCATCGCCAGCAGCGCATTATCCTTACTGCTTGAAAACATGGTGCAAAATTACTACTTTTCAAGCAATTTGCAACAAGCCAAACGATAAAAACTAATCTCCGATAATTACACGGTTGACAAACAGGAAACGGCACATTACAGAAAGGCCGTCGGCATACGCCGCTGCAAAAGGCCACCTTTCACGTTGCAAAAAGCCATGTTTTGCACGCTGAAAGGTGGCCTTTTGCAAGCCAAAACACGGCCTTTTGCACAGTAAAGAACAACCGTCCGTCAACTGCCTGGCTATCAGGTAGTTGGCGGACGGCAATAAAAATGGCGGAAACTCTTAAACAAAGCTCCCACCTTTCTTATCAACATTAACCATGAAACCTTTTCTTTTATGAAATCGGAGGCCGTGTCTTTTATTGCTTTCTCTCACCCCCGAAACCTGTTGCTGTGATATACAGCAAACAGGGTTGTACATCTTGTTACCTAAATCAATCTTCTTACCTAATACCTTTGAAAACTTTTACTGATGCCTCACGGCATCTCTGTCATCCTTACTTACTACAATCTTTACCTTTCTTTATAACTTAATACCTAACAAACTAACACCTATTGTTTTGTTTTGACGATGCAAAGATACGACTGTTTGCGCACACAGCAAAGAAAAACAACCGTTTTCTGCACGGAAACGGGTTATTTTTGACCTAAGTCAAAATAAGCGGCCGACAAGTATTTTTTTACACTTACTGCTGTAACAAAACGCCACCGGCATGTACGCCGCACGCCGCAGACGACAAAAAAGGCACGCAACAGCAGTGCCGTTACGTGCCTTACGCATTATATTATATATGTGTCATTCGGTTATCCACTCGCCTTCAACTGCCCGTGATTCGGGAACATCCACCCCCGCACGGTAGTAAGCGACAAGCTCCACATCGAATATCAGCGTGCTGTAAGCCGGAATCGGATCAGAATCCGACGAGCCGTAACCCAGCGTGTAAGGGATATACACGCGCCAATAGTCGCCTATGTGCATGTGCTGCAACGCCGTAGCGAAGCCGTCAACAAAACCTCCGACATACATGGTTGACGGATATGCCGTAGCCGGATTGTACTCGCCGCTATACGTCTGGTCGAATACGTAGCCCTCAGGGTACGACGTCGAGGGGATAAGCCGTCCGCGGTAGTTAATCTTTACGGAGTCTGTGAACATCGGACAACCGCTGCCCGTGCCTTCCCTCAGCACCTTAACGGCAATGTAGTCGTCAGAAGTTGTCGGGATGGTGTCCTCAAGCGCATAGCTGAGAAACGTCTTCCAAGAACCGTCGGAGTTGAGTTTCGCAGTGTTCCAGATGTCCGAGAAGTAAGCTTCGTTGCGGTTTCTCCAGTCAGGAAACTCCTCAACAGTGTTGTCTTCCTCGCTGCATGACGCGAAAACCGACATCAGCACAAACGCGAAAACGGCGAATATCAAATTGGATTTCTTCATTTATTGCAGTTTTTTAAGCAAGCTCGTGATGCTTACCTTATCCTCTATTATGCCGCAAAGGTCGGCAATGTTGACACGCTCCTGCTCCATTGTGTCGCGGAAACGCAGGGTAACGGTATTGTTTTCGAGCGTGTCGTGGTCTACCGTCACACAGTAGGGGGTGCCTATCGCGTCCTGACGGCGATAGCGTTTGCCGATAGAATCCTTCTCGTCATACTGGCAGTTGAAGTGGAACTTCAGGCCATTGATTATTTCGCGAGCCTTCTCCGGCAGGCCGTCTTTCTTCAGAAGAGGCATCACGCAGAGCTTTACAGGAGCGAGGGCGGCCGGCAACTTGAGCACAACACGTGTCTCGCCGTTCTCCAACTTCTCCTCGCAGTAAGAGTGGCACATGACAGAAAGGAACATACGGTCAACGCCGATGGATGTCTCTATGTCATAAGGAGTATAGCTTTCGTTGGTCTGCGGGTCGAAGTATTTTATCGACTTGCCCGAGAACTTCTCATGTTGCGACAGGTCGAAGTCGGTTCGGCTGTGTATGCCTTCAACCTCCTTGAAGCCGAACGGCATGCGGAACTCGATGTCGGTGGCGGCGTTTGCATAGTGCGCAAGCTTCTCGTGGTCGTGGAAGCGGTAGTTTTCCGCACCGAAGCCGAGTGCCTGGTGCCACTTCATACGCAGCTCCTTCCACTTGTTGAACCACTCAATCTCAGTGCCGGGCTTCACGAAGAACTGCATCTCCATCTGCTCGAACTCGCGCATACGGAAGATAAACTGGCGCGCAACAATCTCGTTTCTGAACGCCTTTCCTATCTGTGCGATGCCGAAAGGAATCTTCATGCGGCCTGTCTTCTGCACGTTGATGTAGTTCACGAAGATGCCCTGCGCCGTCTCCGGGCGCAGATAAATCTTGTTTGTGGCGTCGGCAGCCGAACCCATTTCCGTAGAGAACATCAGGTTGAACTGACGCACGTCTGTCCAGTTCTTAGTTCCGCTGATGGGGTCAACGATGCCTTCGTCAACAATTATCTGCTTCAGCTCGGCCAGGTCGGGTCCCTGCATGGCCTTGGTGTAACGCTCGTGCAGGGCGTCACGCTTCTGCTGGTGCTCCATCACACGGGGATTGGTCTCGCGGAACTTGGCCTCGTCGAATGCGTCGCCGAATTTCTTGCGCGCCTTCTCCACCTCTTTCGTTATCTTCTCCTCGTATTTCGCTATCTGGTCTTCGATTAGTACGTCCGCGCGGTAACGCTTCTTCGAGTCGCGGTTGTCTATAAGAGGGTCGTTGAATGCGTCAACGTGGCCGCTGGCCTTCCATATTGTAGGGTGCATGAAGATGGCGGAGTCAATGCCGACGATGTTCTCGTGCAGCAGCACCATGCTCTTCCACCAGTATTCCTTGATATTGTTTTTCAGCTCTACGCCGTTCTGTCCATAGTCGTAAACGGCCGCGAGACCGTCGTAAATGTCGCTGCTGGGGAATACGAAACCGTACTCCTTGCAGTGGGACACGATTTTCTTAAAAACATCTTCCTGTGCCATTGATTGATATGTTTACCTTAATAAAAATACACAAGCGCATGAACACTTGCTGCAAAATGCGGCCTCTCCGCATTATTTTGCGTGCAAAGATAGTGCAAATCGAGAGAAATGCAAAATAAAAGCATGTTAAACAAACTTTTATTTTCATATCCGAAACGCCGCACGGCATACGCAGTGGCGGCGAGGGGCATGGCAAAGAAAAAGGCATACGGCAACCGGCGGCGTAACAAACTGACACTCAACGCATTGTAAAAGGCCGTCTTTTACAATGCAAAAGACGGCCTTTTACAATGCAATATGCCACCTTTTGCAGGCTAAAAGACGGCATATTGCAATTCATGCGTTGCTCTTCCTATTTGCCGAACATCCAGTAGTCGAAATACATCAACCGCCCGGGCTTGTCTCCACGGCACACGAAATACAGGTCGTGTATGCCAGCAGCCCCGGCAACATCTGCCGTAACCAGTGCCCAGCGGTCGTCGCCTCCGGTCATCGGGACATTGACCGTAGCCAGCAAACGGCCCTGCAGACTGTCGGCACGCACCTCCAGCGTAACTCCGCCGTTGTGTGTTGTGCCTACACGGGCGGTGACGCGCGACGCGCCTTCCTTGCCGAAGTCAACGCCCTTGACCTTGATGTAAGCACCGTCACGCATAGCGTTGACGAACACTCCAACCTCCTTGTTCTGCCTTGCCTTCATACCTTCAGAAAAAGCCATGGTCTCCGCCTCGGTCTTGCGGTACGGATTAAGCGGCATGAGTCCGTCGCGTATGCCTTCGTCCATCTTCATCTGCTTGATGGTGCCGTCGCTGTTGAACTCCACCTTGTCTACGCATACCGAGCGCGTAAAGCCAGAACCGCCTGGCAGTGCGCCGTTGTGATAGAACAGATACGTAGAGCCTTTATAGTCAACTATGCCCGGATGGTTGGTAAAGCTGCGCCCCTCGGTCGGCATCAACGTGCCGGCATACGTCCAAGGGCCTGCCGCGCTCTTGCCCATCGAGTAGCCAAGATGCTCGGGTATCGGGCCTCCCGCCCACAACAGATAGTACCAGTCGCCACGCTTGTAGAGCCAGGGAGCCTCCTCGTAGAGCGTCGGACGCTCGGGCACATTGCCCTCACGCTTGCCGAAAGCCTCAACGGTCATCGGCACCTTGACGATTTCTTCCGAATACGAAATCATGTCTTCGTTCAGCTTTACGTAATAACAGAAGGGGTTGCCCCAGTACAAATAGGCCTGCCCGTCGTCATCAATCATCACCGTAGGGTCGATGTCGCCCTTGCCGCTCGATACCAACGGCTTGCCCAGCGGGTCGTAGAAAGGGCCGTAAGGACTGTCGGCCACGGCCACGCCGATGGCTCCGCCGCCGCCTTTCATCGTCACAGGGACGTAAGCATAGAACTTTCCGCCGCGCTCGATGCACTGCATCGCCCAGGCGTCTCCTTTCGCCCAGGCGAATGTCTTGTAGGAAAGCACAGCCCCATGGTCAGTCCAATTGACCATGTCTTCGGTTGAATACAGTTTCCAGTCGTTCATCGTAAACCACGTCGAAGCGTCCTCGTCGTGGCTCGTGTACAGGTAAACACGCCCTCCGTACACCATCGGCGCAGGGTCGGCTGTGTACATTGTCTGCACAATCGGGTTCTGCCCCACTGCCTGAATTGAAGCTGCGAGCAGGGACAACAATACCAATCTGTTTCTCATAAACATGCCTTTTTATTTTATAAACGTCCAATAATCCCAGTTCATCAGGTCTTTCCTGCCGTTGCCCTTGAAGCAAAACACAAGGTCGTGCACGCCTTCAGCCCCGTCTATCGGGCATGAGAACTGCCGGTACACGTCATTTCCGCCGGTTCCGCCGACATTCAGCGTCCCTACGAGACGTCCCACGGAGCTGTCGAGACGCACCTCGATGGCGCAACCGCCTGCGGCTGATGCCACCGACGCGGTGAACTGCCGCGCTCCCTGTCCGAAGTCAACGCCCTTCACCACGAGAGTGTCAGCATCGTCGATGCTTGTCACATATATCGCCCCGTCGCTGCGCCGGGCCGTCTTCAGGCCGTATCCCCACGCCATAGTTTCAGCCTCTACGCGGCGGTAAGGGCAGAACGGCTCTATCTGCTCCAGCCTGGTGTCCTTCCAGTAAGGCACCTCCTGTATTGTGCCGTCGGGGTTATAGCGCATCTCTGCCACCGATACTGAGCGCCGCTCGTGGTGTTCGGGCGTCTCAAGGCGCAGCAGGTCATAGTTAAGTCCGAACACATAGCTCTTGCCCTTGTATTCGATGATGCCGGGATGGTTGCCGCGCGAGCGGTCGGTTGGCTTCATTATGTGCCCCTTTACCTGCCAGGGGCCGGTAGGACTGTCGCTCATCGCATAACCGATACCTTCGGGACAGCACGTCGAGGCGAACGCAAGGTAATAACGTCCGCCGTGCTTGTAGAACCACGGTCCTTCCTGGTAATGCTCCAGCTTGCCGACCTTCACTATGCCGCCCGAATACGACACCATGTCCTTGTTCAGCCTGACGTAATACAGGTTGGGGTTGCCCCAGTACATGTACGCCTGCCCGTCGTCGTCGATGAATACCGAGGGGTCAATGTCTTCCCAGTGTTCCTGCTGCCATACGAGCGGCTTTCCCAACGGGTCTTTGAACGGGCCGTAAGGCGAGTCGGCCACGAGCACGCCGATGCCGTTGCCGTGAAGCGGACAGTACATGTAGAACTTGCCGTCGCGTTCGACTACATGCTCCGCCCAGGCACCGTTATCGCGCTTGCGCCAGGCGAAGTCCTTGAGCGACGCCACTACGCCGTGGTCGGTCCAGTTCACCATGTCCGTTGACGTGTACAGCAGCCAGTCGAGCATCTTGAAGCCGTCGGCATCGTCCTCGTCATGCGTCGTGTACAAGTAAACCGTATCGTTGTAAACCATCGGTGCGGGGTCGGCAGTGTACTTGGTCTGCACTACCGGCATCTGCGCCTTGGCCGTGGAAACGAACAGGCACAATGCCATTGCCGGCAAAAACTTTACATTGTTCATCGTGTTTATCAGTTTAAGGTTTTAGTTTACAGGGCACAAAGATAGTACAAAATACACTTAATACAAAATAAAACCAAAGGAAATGCTTTTTAATGTTTTGCCACCGCGTTTGCAAAAGGCCGTCAATCGCATTGCAAAAGACCGTCTTTTGCACGCCAAAAGGCCACCTTTTGCAGGGCAAAAGGTGGCCTTTTGAAAAGCCGTTGGTAAGCAACTGATTTTCAACGAGATACAAAATACGCTATAACCGCGTGTCATTTCATGAACCGCGAGGTGTCAACCTCCTTGTGTTCAGTCTCCTTATAGCCGCCGAAAGCATAGCTGAAAGTCACTCCTACGTGGCGGAAGCTCGACATTTTCATGCTGAAATCCTGCCCGCGGAAGCGGATGTAAGGGTCGATGTGTGACGTTTCAAATATGTCGCTGCAATACACTTTCAGCGTGGCGCGCTTGTTTTTGAGGAATTTCAGCTGCACGGCGGCGTCAACACGGCCAGCCGTGGGCAGGTCGTAGTTGCCCTGTATAGCCTTTGTCTGCACCTGGCCGTCAAGCGAAAGCACTATTTCCGGCCTCTTTGATATGGTGAACTCGTTTTTCAGCGTGAAGATGCCGAGCAGCCTGGAGCGGTCGAAGGGAATGTCGTAGAAGTCGCTGTCCTTATGCCTTAGCCACACTCCCATTGCCGTAAGGTTGCCGCTGTACCAGCCGCCGAGCCTCAACGGCACCGCCGCCATAAGCCCTGCCTGCTGCTGGAAGTCGAAGTTCACCCAGCGGAAGGTCTCCGTCAGCTCGTCGGAACGCTGGTAGAGGGTCTGCATGAAAAGGTCGTCGGTGTACGAGAACCAGCCTCTGAAGACGTATTTGTTCTTCAGCACGTATGTCAGACTTGCCGAATACTCATGCGACGGCTTCAGTTCCGGGTTGCCTACGATTTCGTCATAACCGCCGTTGCTGTAAGTTATGAAGTCCTGCACGGCCCAATATTCGGGGTAACTCGTGTCGCTGCCGACCGACAGTTGCAGCACATGGCCCTCCGCCGGCAGGTAAGTCACGTTGAGCGTGGGCAGCCAGTTCCATTCGTTCCACGCCGTACTGTTGTAATATTCGGCGGCAAGCGATGCGTCAATGATGAGTTTATTGTTGAAGTTTTTATTGAAACCAGCATACAGGTTGACCGTATTCTCTATTTTTTTAGTTGACAAGTCTATAGTTGACGAGTTACGAGTTGACAAGTCGACAAGGGGATTTGCATTTTCATTCAAGGCGCAAGTAATAGGCATATAACTCGTTTGCTTGTGACTTGTCTGCTCGTATCTTTGTCTGCTCGTCACTTGTCCACTCGTCAACTCCTCATACTCCTGCCTGCTGTTGTCCGTACTCCTGATGTACGACGCACCATAGTTAAGTGCCCATCCGCCTTTAAGCGTGTGCTCCTGCCTGGCGTACACGCGCCAGATGTCAAGCCTTTGGCGGTTGTTTACGAGGTAGTTCAACTCGCGGTCGGTCAGCACACTGCTGAGCCTTTGCGTCTGCGGACTGTTGTAATAGGTGTATTCCGCGCCGATGTTCGTGCCTGACGGCATCTTGTAATCAAGCATAACGTCGTGCAGCCACGGCTTTGAGTCGAGGTCGTTGCGGCCGGCTATCGTGCCTGTTATGCGCTGGCGGTTGTCCGTTGTGGCGTAGTTGCCGTAGTAAGTCAGGCTCAAACGGTGGTTGTCGGAGAAGCCGTAGCCTGCCGAGAGGCGCAGCTTGTGGTTGTGGCCGGTGGCGAGCGTGCGCTCAAACGACTGTATGTCGTGCAGGCTTCCGTCGTCAAGCGCATGGTGAGAGGTTATCTCACGCGTGTTGAAAGAGTCGCCGTGACTGTGCGAATACATAAGGTCGGCACTCAGTTTCCTGCCCATATACACAACGCTTGCACGCTCTTGGAAGGCTGCATGATGGCTTTGGTCATACGAACCGAGCACCTCTCCCGTAAGCGTTTGCCGTTCGGCGGTCTCGTGTCTGAAGTTGATGTTGATGCAGGCGCCGCGCACCTGATACTTCGCCGGTGCGTTATACATCACTTCTACGTCGCCGACCCTGTCCTTTGGAACGCTTTTCAGCACCTGCGCGAGCTGTTCCTGACTAAGGTTTGTCACCTGTCCGTCCATGATAACGGTCACTGCCTGACCGCCAAGTGTCAGCTGTCCGTCCGTCTCCACCACACCGGGCAGGGCCTTCAGGGCGTCGTATGCGTTGTCGGTTGTTGCGCTTCCGGCCAGCCGGTTGATGTCATACACTAATGCGCCGCCCCTTACTTTCACCACGGGACGTTCTCCGCTGACCATCACTTCGGGCAAGGTGCGCACTATGCTGTCAAGCCTTAGCGAATCGTCGGCCGCCGTCTGCGCCGCCACAGCAAGGCAAACAAATAACAAAAGGAAAGAAACAAATGTTTTCTTCATCGTCGTATGGATATTGGTTTACGCCGACAAAGGTATTGAAACGCCATGAAACGGACTGCAAAACGCCGCCCGTCATTTTCTACAATATTCTACAACGCCCTGTTTAAGGGCATTGTAGCCACCTTCTGTAGGGACATAATTCATTATGTCCGCACGTTCTGAAAGAACGTATTTCATAGGCAATGCTTGGCAAATACGCCCCTACGTGGCGTTCGGACATAATGAATTATGTCCCTACAATGAATGTGTCTTTGACTGGGAACTTACCACTCACCTGACAATCCCCGTGATAAAGTCGTCAAACTCGCCGGGTTTGCCGTCACGTCCGAGCACCTTTTGCAACAGCCTTCGACGCATTGCGGACACGTTCTTTTGTGAAATGCCGGTGAGGTTGCTTATCTCCAAGGGCTTGAAATGCAGGCGGAGGAGCATGCAGAGGTTGTATTCGTCGGGGCGCAAAACGTGCCCGTTGTTCAGCGTAGAGTAAAAACCGGGGACTTCAGAGTTGACCATCGAGCGCAACGCCTGCCACTCCTCGGCGGTTGGTTTTGCCGTAGGATTGAGGGCCATCTGCCTGAAACGCCGGGCTATGTCGGCGTTGGCGAGACGTTCTTCAACGGTCGCTTCGTCGACATGACGCTGCAAAGTCTCAAGGCTTTGCAGGCGTTCTATGGCCTCGCGCTTCTCCTTTGCGAGGGCGTCGCGCTCCTCTTCGGTGAGCGTAAGGAGCTGTTGCAGGTCGGTCTGGGCGCGCGTCAGGGCGTCTATGTCATGCCGGTGGCGCAGTTCGCGGCAGCGCATCTCCTCGCGCCTTTTCCTTATTATATATGTAAACACCGACAAGACAACAAACAGAACGAGGGCTACGGCCAAGGCTGTTGTCTTCATCCGCTCGGCTTCAAGAGCCTTGTCGGCCACCTGTCCGCGAAGGTTTGTGCGCTCATACTGAGCCTGCACCACCGAGCATGTATTCTTCATAATCTCCTTTGTCAGGCTGTCTGACAGCTCACTGCTCACCGTTGCGTATTTCAGTGCGGAGTCCTTTGCGCCCATCTTGTCGTACATCTGCCACAGGCCGTATGCCAAAGCCTCGCGGATGGCAAGCGTAGGCTGTTTGATTTGCCGTATTTTATCCAGCCAGTAGGCGGCGGAGTCGAGACGGTTGGTACATACCGAATAGATGGCTTTTACGTAATAAATGCCCTGATAGTCGGGTTTTGCGTTGCCGTCGACGCCGATTACGCGCGAGTCGCGGTCGAACACAGCCATGCAGCGAGCCGCGTTGGCCGTGTCGCCGCGGTCAAGATATATCTCGATGAGCTTCGCCTGCGATATGGCCGAAGCCTCAACATAGCCGCTCTCGCGGAAAAGGCGCGACGAACGGAGGGTTACCGCGAGGGCGGAATCGGGCTGTCCCATGAAGATGTAGGCGTTGGATATATGGTCAAGGCCGCTCAACGCCGTGAGCGTATCGCCTGCTTTCATGGAATTTCGGTAACAAAGCTGCGAGGCGCGGATGACGTTGCGCGGCATGTATTCGTCAAGATAAACCTGCGAAAGATGGGCGTAGACCTGTCCGAGCACAGCGTACAGGCAGTCGTCAGCCGTCGTATCGGCGCTGGCTGCCGCCGCTTCGAGGTTCAACATGGCCTCCGTGTTGTCGCCCATGCTGCGGTTCACGCATCCCAGCAACAGCTTGGAGAACATCCGTTGGTTGTCGTCGCCGTGTCTGTCATAGTAACCGGCCACGGCGCGGATGGCACTGTCCGACGTAAAACGTGCCCCGGCGTTGAGCATATACTTGGTTCTCATCAGCCTGTAATACGCCTTTATGCGCCCGGGAGCGTCCCCGATGCGCGGCTTCATGGCCTCAAGCAGGCGCAGGGCGCTGTCGGGCCGTTCCTTGGCGAGGCTGTCAATGAGGCGGAACATGGCGTCGTACTTGGCGTACCTGTCGCACGAAAGCATCAAGAATGACAGCAATATGACGAGCGGGAAAAGTCGTTTCATGCCGCAAAAATACACATTTTGCACCACATCCGGTCACCCACCGGCGCAAAACTTGCCGCCTGCCGCCATGGCGCGGCGCATCAACGGATTTGCAAAAGACGGCAAAACGCCGTGTAAAAGACGGCCTTTCGCGCTGTAAAAGACCACCTTTCGCAAGCCAAAAGACGGCCTTTTGTGACGGTGAAGGTAACATGCTGATTATCAGCGAATTACGTCTGTATCAAAAATTACGGTCTTTTCGTGTTGTATAAAAGGTGTTAATTCTTGTGCGTTCAGAATATTTGGACTATATTTGCACCTGTTTTTTTAAGATAAACAAGACAACTTACATTACAAAAAGATTGTTTTTATGGCAGGCTTAAAACATTCTGCCGCAGCCTCGACGGCCAATAAGGCCGGGCTGGCGGGATTGCTGATGACGCTCGGAATAGTGTTCGGCGACATAGGAACGTCGCCCCTTTACGTGATGAAAGCCATCGTAAGCACGGGCGAAGTGCTTGACACCGACTATATACTCGGCGCGCTGTCGTGCATAATATGGACGCTTACGTTGCAGACTACGGTAAAATACGTGCTCATAGCGCTGCGCGCCGACAACAACGGCGAGGGTGGCATACTGGCCCTGTACGCCCTGCTCAGGCGGCACAGGCGCAGGTGGATTTACGTTATTGCGGTCATCGGGGCGAGCACCTTGCTGGCCGACGGCGTGATAACACCGGCCATTACGGTTACGACTGCTGTCGAGGGACTTGAGGGGATAAGCCCTGACATACCCGTAATGCCCGTGGTGCTGGCGATAATAACAGTGATTTTCTTCGTCCAAAGGTTCGGAACGGAGCATATAGGGCGTACCTTCGGCACGTTCATGCTGCTGTGGTTCCTGCTGCTCGGGGTGGCTGGCGCGGCTGCGCTGACGGCCTGTCCGCAGGTGCTTAAGGCTTTTAACCCGTATTATGCGGTGCGTTTGCTCGTCGAGTCGCCCAGCTGGTTCTTCATTCTCGGCGCCGTGTTCCTGTGTACTACGGGTGCCGAGGCACTGTACTCCGACCTCGGCCATTGCGGACGACGTAACATAACGATAAGCTGGCTGTTCGTGAAGGCTATGCTGATACTTAACTATCTGGGGCAGGGAGCATGGATACTGACCGACGGCGGACGGGCCGCCGCAGGCGTAAACCCGTTCTACGCCATCGTGCCTGACGGCCTGCTGCTCTTCGCCATAGTGATGGCCACAGGCGCGGCTATCGTAGCCAGCCAGGCGCTTATCAGCGGTTCGTTCTCCATATTGAGCGAGGCCATGAACCTGCACTTCTGGCCGCGCATGCGCATAAAGCACCCCACGAACGTGAAAGGACAGCTGTTCATACCGGCGGTGAACCTGACGATGTACGTCGGAGTGGTGCTTACGGTGCTGCTTTTCCGTGACTCGTCGCGCATGGAGGCTGCCTACGGACTGGCTATCACCGTTACCATGCTGATGACTACGCTGCTGTTGGGCTTCTACCTGCGCATGAACGGCACGGCACGCATTGCCGCCGCGGCGTTCGTCGGTGCCTACTGCGTGATTGAAGGGATATTCCTTGCCGCCAATCTGTCGAAGTTCATGGCCGGCGGTTGGTTCACGCTGCTTATCGGCGGGCTGCTTTGCTTCATCATGTTGGTATGGGTTGCCGCGCTGAAAATACGCCGGCGGCACTTCTCATCCAGACGTACGAGCGACTATTACGGCATAATTTCCGACATCAAGGCTGACGACACAATACCTAAGTATGCCTCCAACCTTGTATATGTGAACCATTCGCGGGGCGAGGGGAGCGTTGACGACAAGCTGGTTTACTCCATAATAAACAAGCAACCGAAGCGCGCCGACCACTATTGGCTGCTTAACCTTGACTTCGTAGACACTCCTGACACGCTGGAATATACCTTCACGCCGCTCGTTAAGGACACTCTTTTCAGCGTAACGATGCGTATCGGATTCAGGATTGAGCCTCGTGTGAGCCTTTATCTGCGGCAAATTGTTGAGAATCTCGTGGCCGACGGCAAACTTGACCTTACCAGTACGTACCCCTCGTTGCGCAAGAACGGCATACCGGGCGACTTCCGCTTTGTCATAATACACCGCGTGTATTATCCCGAAGACTCGCATAACCGCCGCCAGAACCTGCTGATGAGCCTCTACGCCATAATCCGCAAAATCGGCATTGACGAGCCTAATGCGCTCGGACTTGACACCTCTGTCGTGGTGGTTGAGCGTGTGCCGCTGATTATATCAGGGCGTGCTAAGCATTTGAGGCGTATAGAAAGGGTCGTAGAAGAAGAATAAGTAAAGGACGTTGTAGAAATAAAAGAAGTCAGGGAAGTTATAGCCAAATGTCTGGTTGATGACAACCGGTAAAGGTGATGGCTATAACTTGCCTGACTTCTTTTAATTATCTGACTTTTAAAAAGTCGTTATTTCTTAAATATTTTCATGACGGCGAATCCGCCGAATACTTGCATCAGGATGCCCGGCCAGCCCAAGCGGACGTCTTGAAGGGCGGCCGTGAGCGAGCCGGTCATGCCCCACTCCGCCAGCATTCCTATTCCCTGATAAGCCACAACGGCAAGAGCGACAGCCCAGAAAGCCACGCGGCGAACCCTTGAAGCTATGAAAGCCGCCGCCAAAGCGAGCAATACCGACTTGGTAAGGATTACAGGCAGCACGGCAGCAGCCGGCATTCCGAAGAGCAGACTGTTGACTAACGGCGAAGCGACTGCCGTAAGCAGACCTGCCGTAAGGCCGTACTTGTAGGCCGCAACAAGCGTAAAGAAATAGATGGGAAGCCACACTAAGCCGCCCTGCGGCATGAGATGGCACAACTGGGGCAGCAGGATGTTGCCCACGACGAACAGCGCAGCGGCTGCATAAGTCTTGCTTTCGCGGTAATTCAACGAATAAACCGCAGTCGATGTTGTTGTTTTCATTGTTGTTATTGGTTGTTGAATATTATCTCTTTAGGAAGTTAGAGAAGTTAAAGAAGTTATCACTCGCTACGCTCGTTAGGAGTTAAAGCCAAATGTCTTGCCAGTTGTAATACCTGCAAAAGGTAATGGCTGTAACTTCTTTAACTTCTCTACATTCTATAAATTCATGCTGTCCAAGAATTGTTTTATCCTCTCATACGCCTCGTCGGGCGAGGACGTATCGGCCGTAAGCTTCTCAACGGGACAGATGTCGGTGCCGGTGCGGTTGATGATGTTGGGCACTTCCTCGCCGAATGATGTCTCTATGCCTGCACTGCGGAGCACTTCGAGCGCACCGGAACTGATTACCCGGGCGTAGACCTCACGTGCGCCGCCCTTCACAAGCAGCAAGGCCGCACCACGGCCGATTACCCTGTCGGCCACGGAAGCACCGCGAAGGAAGTCTGGCTCGTCAGTAACGAGGCTGAAAAGGTCGGCTACGCCGCGGCGGCTGAACGTCCGAAGTTCACCTTGAACCGAACGTGCAACGCCGCGGCAGCTTTCATCAACCAACACATTTATCAATTCTTTATCCATCGTCTTTTTAGGAGTTAAAGGAGTTAGAGAAATTATCACTCGCTACGCTCGTTAGAAGTTAAAGCCAAATGCCTTGCTATTTATTAACCATAAGAGTAATGGCTGTAACTTCTTTAACTTCTATACATTCTTTAAATTCACAGACTACACGTCCTGTTTCAATGTCTCCACAAACCTGTCTATACGCTGCATCTCCTTCGGTATGTCAATGCGCTGGGGGCAATGGCCCACGCATTGGCCGCAGCCTATGCAGTGGCTGGCCTGGCGGAGACGAGGAACGCTGCGGTCATAGCCAACGAGGAAGGCACGGCGGGCACGCCTGTACTCACTCGAAGCAGACGAGTTACGAGTTGACGAGTTGACGAGTTTACCGTCCTTGTCTGCCTGTTGCTCGTCACTTGTCTGCTCTATCACAGGCATGTTGCCCTCCTTTATGCACTTGTTATAGTGCGAAAGCACCGCCGGAATGTCAATTCCGTAAGGACAAGGCATGCAGTAGTTGCACTCGTTGCACGGTATAGTCTTGAGGTTGTAGATGTCGTCTGCAATCTCCATGAGGAACTTCTGCTCGTCGTCGGTCAGCGGTTTGAGCGGCGAATAGGTGCAAAGATTCTCGCGGAGATGCTCCATATAGGTCATGCCCGACAGCACGGTAAGCACTCCGTCGGGTGTTCCGGCGAAGCGGAACGCCCACGACGCCACGCTCTTTTCAGGCTCGCGCTCCTTCATCTTGGCGACGATGTTGTCAGGAACATTTGCCAGACGGCCTCCCAGCAGCGGCTCCATGATTACCGCCGGGATGCCGCGCTTCTTCAGTTCGCCATACAGATACACGGCGTCAGTATTCCTCGGGTTGATTTCATCGGCATAGTTCCAGTCGAGATAGTTCAGCTCTATCTGGGCGAAGTCCCAGTGGTAACGCCCCTCGTCGTGCCACTTGAGCAGCATGTCATATATCTTCACATCGCCGTGATACGAGAAGCCGAGGTTACGTATGCGGCCTTTCTCGCGCTGCTCTACGAGCCAGTCGAGTATGCCGTTGTCCATGTAACGGTGGTTGAACTCGGCAAGCGCGTCGTTGCCCATACCTATGCCGTGAAGCAGAAGGTAGTCGATGTAGTCAACCTGAAGCTCTTTCAGCGAGTTCTCGAACATCTCAATCGAACCTTCGCGCGTCCAAGTCTCGGGCGAGAAGTTTGACATCTTCGTGGCGATGAAGAACTCCGAGCGCTTATGACGGCTCAAAGCTATGCCCGTAGCGTGCTCTGACATGCCCTGGCAGTAAGCAGGTGACGTGTCAAAATAGTTCACTCCGTGCTCGATGGCGTAGTCAACCTGCCGGTTAACCATCTCCTGGTCAATCGGCGTTTCTTCCAGTTCGCGCGCCGAAGCCTTGTCTTCGCCCTGCGCAGGCAGGCGCATCATGCCGTAGCCTAACAGCGAAACCTTGTCCTTTGTCTTGGGGTTCACCCTGTATGTCATCTTCCCTTTCTCCGGCTCTTGTACCGAAGCCGAAGTCTGCTTGCCGTCCTTGCACGCCGCAAGCAGCGCCGACGATGCCACGGCACCGCCTCCGAGAGCCTTCAGGAAGTTGCGTCTTGATATGTCTTTTGCCATGATTCTTTTATTAGAAGTTAAAGAAGTTAAGGAAGTTATCACTCCCTTCGGGAGCTTAGGAGTTAAAGACAAATGCATTGTTGGATGCCTGCCATGTACTCACTTCCATCCTTTTTGTTTATATTTTGTAATCCCTTGTATTTCAACGCCTTACGCATCGGCTTCTAAAAGGTGGCCTTTTACCGTCCGAAAGACCGTGTTTTAGGGGCTGAAAGACGGCCTTTTACAGTGTGAAAGACCGTCTTTTGCACGGCGCCTGTACAATGATTGTTTTACAAGTAACCTCATTTCCGCAACTCTTTTATCCTCTCATGACACGACAGTTTTTTTGCGATTT
>USHW01000010.1 GCA_900554545.1 uncultured Prevotella sp.
AAAACCGCGCTTTTTGCGCGTGCCAAAAGCCGCAAACTGCACGGCCAAAAGCCGTATATTGCAACGCGCTGTGTCACAGCGCGTTGCAAAACAGCCAGCGAAGCGCCTTTGCGGTTACAACCGCAGCAGCGGCAGGCTGTTTTTATTTCAAAACAAAACAAAAACCGGCGGTTTTGCTTAAAAACTGTAAATTCGACGCATAAAAACATTATTTTAACGCGCTGAGGCATGGCGCGGAAAACAAAATGCCGTAAATTTGCAGTCGTAATGACGCAAAAGGAAACGGCAAACAGCCAAAACACATTCAAAATGAAACAAACACCTGTAAGCTTCACCAAGATGCACGGCGCAGGCAACGACTACATCTACGTGAACACCATGCTGTATGACATGCCCCACCCCGACGAGACGGCGCGCCTGTGGAGCGACCGCCACAAGGGCATCGGAGGCGACGGACTGGTGCTTATCGGCGCACCGTCGACGCCGGAGGCCGACTTCTCCATGCGCATATTCAACGCCGACGGCTCGGAAGCGATGATGTGCGGCAACGCCTCGCGCTGCGTGGGCAAGTACGTCTACGAGAAGGGGCTGACGCGGAAGACGTCGGTAAGGCTCGAAACCCTGTCGGGAATAAAGACGCTCGAGCTGCACACGGCAGGGCGGACGGTGGAGAGCGTTACGGTTGACATGCTTGCGCCGCGGTTCGATGTGCCGTCACAATACGCCCCGGCGCTGTGCGACGGCGGCGCGGGACGCCTCGCGGCCGGCGGCAGGGAGTTTGAGGGCACGTTCGTGTCGATGGGCAACCCACACTTCGTAATCTTCACCGACGACGCGCAGACGCTCGACATCAGCCGCTACGGCAGCCTGCTCGAACGCCACGCGGCATTCCCGTCAAGGTGCAACATAGAGTTCGCCCAAGTGACGGGCGACGGCACGATACGCACCCGCGTGTGGGAGCGCGGCAGCGGAATAACGCAGGCATGCGGCACGGGGGCGTGCGCCACGGCTGTGGCGGCGGCGCTGACGGGACGCGCCGGACGCAAGTGCGCCATCGTGATGGACGGTGGCACGCTGCACGTAACGTGGGACGAGGCAACCGAACACGTGTTCCTCACCGGCGGCGCGGAATTCGTGTTTGAAGGGGACATACCCTTTGAAAGGTGAAAAAGTAAAAAGGTGAAAAGGTGAAACCTAAAACAACCGACAAAGGTAATGGCTTTAACTTCTAACGAGCGCAGCGAGTGATAACTTCTTTAACTTCTTTAATTTCTTAAAAGAAACTTCCTTATGGCCTTTGCAACGCCGTCGTCGTCGACTGATGCCGTAACGTAGTCGGCTGCTGCCTTCACGTCGTCGGGCGCGTTGCCCATCGCTATTCCGGTGCCGGCAGCTTGCAGTATGCTCTTGTCGTTGCCGCCGTCGCCGAAGGCCATCGTCTCCTCCGCGCTGATGCCGAGGTGTGCGGCCACGGTTTTCAGTGCCGTGCCCTTGTCGGCTCCGCGCGCCGTTATGTCGGTGAATGCCGGAAACCAGCGCGCCGACACGCACGAGGGCAGCAGTGGCATGAGCCGCCGCTCGTCGGCTTCGGGTATGACGGGCGTCAGCTGGACTATGCGCTGCGCCAGCACGGTGTCGAGGCTCGTGTCCTCGCCGAGGTCTTTCACGTCGAGCATCCGGCGGAAGTAGCGGTCGATGTCGTCGCCGTCGTTCACCACGGTAAGCTCCTTTTCGCCCACCACGAGCATGGCGAAGCCTTCGCGGCGCGCCGCCTCTACGAGCGCCTCGGCCTCGTGTTTTGGTATCTCGCGGCAGTCTGTCACCTCGCCGCCGATGGCGCAGCAGGCGCCGTTGGCCGTGATGTATCCGTCGACGAGATGCTCTATGGCGCCGAGGTTGTTGATAAGCCGCATGGGCCTTCCGGTGGATATGAACACTTTTACGCCGCGCTGTTTCGCCAGCGTTATCGACTCGATGGCCGACTGCGGTATGGCATGTGTGTTGAAGCTCACGAGTGTGCCGTCAACGTCGAAGAAAAGAGCTTTATAATTCATGATTCATAATTCATAATTGGGTTATGGGAGAAATAGGGCTGATAGGGCTGATAGGGCAGATGGGGCTAATGGGGCTGATGAGCCTGATAGGGCAAATAGCTGCGCCATTAGTCTGTCGGGCTTATTAGGCTTATTGGTTTTCCCAGTCCTCTCAGTTCTCCCAGCTCTCCCAGTTCTCTCAGTTCTCTCAGTTCTCTCAGTTCTCTCAGTTCTCTCAGTTCTCTCAGTTCTCCCAGCCTTTCTCCCTGCAAAGTTACTCCTTTTCTCTTTCAAAAAGCTGTTTGTCGGAAAAAATGTTGATAAAATCTCTGCGCCACGCAATATTCCGGCCAGTCAGGCGTTATTATTATTAATGTAGTTTCGCCGCAGCGGCGGCTTGTCTTATCTTATCACAATCACATCAGAATTGTTTAAGGAAAACGTAATGAGAATACGAAAGCTTTTCACCAGGCGCGAGCTTGTGCGCCGCAAGAAGCGTATCGCGCTCATGCTCGGCTGCATCGCCGTAGTCGTAGTGGCGTATGTTGTCATAACATGGCCAAGCAAGGCCGAGCCTGAACCGCCCCTCGTGGCCGTTGAGCCGGTAGGGGTTGAGGATGTAGAGATTTACGGCGACTACGTAGGCCGCGTGCGCGCGCAGCAGTTCGTCGAGGTGCGCGCCCGCGTTGAGGGATTCCTCGAGCGCATGACGTTCGCCGAGGGAACGTACGTAAGGAAGAACCAGGTGCTCTTCGTCATCGACCAGCGCCAGTACAAGGCCAAGGCCGACAAGGCGCGCGCCCAGCTGCGCAAGGACTCGGCCATGGTGCGCAAGACCAAGCGCGACCTTGACCGCATACGCCCGCTGTTCGAGCAGAACGCCGCCAGCCGCGTTGACCTTGACAACGCCATCGCAGCCTACGAGACGGCTGTGGCCAACATGGGAATGAGCCGGGCCGACCTTGACCAGGCCGAGCAGGAGCTTGGCTACACCATAGTGCGCTCGCCCATCTCGGGATACATCAGCGAGAGGCTCGTCGACCTCGGCACGCTGGTGGGCACGGGCGGCAAGTCGCTGCTGGCCACGGTGGTGAAGAGCGACACGGTGCTCGTTGACTTCAGCATGACCGCGCTCGACTACCTCAAGAGCAAGGAACGCAACGTCAACCTCGGGCAGCGCGACTCGTCGCGCTCATGGCAGCCCTTCGTCACCATAACCCTGGCCGACAACAGCGTCTACCCGTACAAGGGGCTGGTTGACTTCGCCGAGCCGCAGGTAAGCCCCAAGACGGGCACATTCTCCGTGCGCGCCGAGATGCCAAACCCCGAGCACGTGCTGCTGCCGGGACAGTTCACCAAGGTGCACGCCCTGCTCGACGTGAGGGAGCGCGCCACCGTAGTGCCGCAGAAGGCTCTCATCATAGAAAAGGGCGGGGCTTACGTCTTCGTGATGCGCCGCGACTCCACGGCCGAGCGGCGCTTCATCGAGCTTGGGCCGGAGTTCGGCAACAAGGTGGTGGTAGAGCGCGGACTCGCGCCCGGCGAAACCATCATAAGCGAGGGCTACAACAAGCTGGCGCCCGGCATGAAGGTGCGCGTGGCCGGAAGGCGGAAGGACGCCCGGGGCAATGCCAAACAAAACAAACAATCTGACAAATGAAAGTCAATTTCTTCATAGACCGGCCGGTATTCTCAATCGTGATATCGGTGCTGATTGTAATCGTCGGGCTGATAGGACTCGCCATGCTGCCCGTCGACCAGTACCCGCAAATAACGCCGCCGGTGGTGAAAATCAGCGCGTCGTACCCCGGAGCCAGCGCACTCACCGTGTCGCAGGCCGTGGCGACGCCCATCGAGCAGGAACTTAACGGCACGCCCGGAATGCTGTACATGGAGTCGAACAGCTCCAACTCAGGCTCGTTCTCGGCCACGGTGACGTTCGACATATCGTCAGACCCCGACCTCGCAGCCGTCGAGATACAGAACCGCATCAAGCTGGCCGAATCGCGACTGCCGGCGGAAGTCGTGCAGAACGGCATCGAGATAGAGAAGCAGGCCGCCAGCCAGCTGATGACCATCTGCCTCACATCGGACGACCCGAAGTTCGACGAAATCTACCTCAGCAACTTCGCCACGCTCAACGTGCTCGACCTGCTGCGGCGCATACCCGGCGTGGGGCGCGTCTCGAACATCGGAAGCCGCTACTACGCCATGCAGATATGGGTTGACCCGGCGCGCCTGGCCAGCTTCGGACTCACCGTGCAGGACGTGCAGAACGCCCTGAAGGACCAGAACCGCGAGTCGGCCGCCGGAGTGTTCGGACAGCAGCCCGTCACGGGGCTTGACTTCACCATACCCATCACGGCCCAGGGAAGGCTGTCAACGGCCGCCCAGTTCGAGGAAATAGTGCTGCGCGCCGACGCCGACGGCTCGCTCATACGCCTTAGGGACGTGGCGAGGGTGTCGCTCGAGGCGCAGTCGTACAACACCGAGAGCGGCATCAACGGGGGCAACGCCGCCGTGCTCGGGGTGTACATGCTGCCGGGAGCCAACGCCATGGAAGTGGCCGAGAAGGTGAAGCAGACCATGGAGGAAATCAGCAAGACCTTCCCCGAAGGCATGGAATACGAGGTGCCATTCGACATGACGACGTACATATCCGAATCAATCCACGAGGTGTACAATACGCTCTTCGAGGCCCTCGTGCTCGTAATCGTCGTGGTGTTCCTCTTCCTGCAGAGCTGGCGCGCCACCGTCATACCGCTCGTGGCCGTGCCAATCTCGCTCATAGGAACGTTCGGCTTCATGCTCATCATGGGCTTCTCGCTCAACATCCTGACGCTGCTCGGACTCGTGCTCGCCATCGGTCTCGTGGTTGACGACGCCATAGTCGTGGTAGAGAACGTCGAGCGCATCATGGAGGAAGAGCACCTAAGCCCCTACGAGGCCACCAAGAAGGCCATGGACGGCCTCACCGGCGCGCTCGTTGCCACGTCGATGGTGCTGGCGGCGGTGTTCGTCCCCGTGAGCTTCCTTTCCGGCATAACAGGCCAGCTGTACCGGCAGTTCAGCGTGACGATAGTCATCTCCGTGCTGCTGTCAACCATCGTGGCGCTCACGCTAAGCCCGGTGATGTGCTCGCTCATACTCAAGCCCGCCGACAAGGACAAGCCCAAGAACCGCCTTTTCCGCGCAATCAACCGCTGGCTCGACTTCGGCAACGGCAAGTACCTCGCCGGGATAGGCAACATAATAAAGAACCCGAGGCGCGTGGGGGTGGGCTTCTGCATGGTGCTCGTCATGATTTTCATACTCTACCGCCTTACGCCAACCAGCTTCCTGCCGGCCGAGGACCAGGGATACTTCACCGTAGAGCTTGAGATGCCCGAGGGAACCACGCTCGAACGGACGCGCGCCGTAACCGAGCGCGCCGTGAAGTACCTCATGCAGGACCCCTCGGTGGAGTACGTGCAGAACGTCACGGGCACCAGTCCGCGCGTAGGCACCAGCCAGAACCGCGCCCAGCTGACCGTCATACTGAAGGAATGGAAGCAGCGCGACGACACCACCATCGGCGACATCATGGCCGGGGTGGGCCGCGAGCTGGCCGGATACCCCGAATGCAAGTTCTACCTCTCCACGCCGCCCGTAATCCCGGGACTCGGCTCTTCGGGAGGATTCGAGATGCAGCTGGAGGCGCACGGCGACGCTACCTACGACGACCTTGTGCGCGCCGCCGACACGCTGATGCATTACGCCTCGAAGCGCAAGGAGCTTTCAGGACTCTCGTCGTCGCTCCAGGCCGAAATACCGCAGCTTTATTTCGACGTTGACCGCGACAAGGTGAAGATGCTCGGCGTGCCGATGTCTGACGTGTTCTCGACCATAAAGGCGTACACCGGTTCGGTATATGTCAACGACTTCAACATGTTCAACCGCATATACCGCGTCTACATACAGGCTGAGGCGCCCTACCGCGAGCACCGCGACAACATAAGCCTTTACTTCGTGCGCGGCGCCGACGGCGACATGATACCCCTCACCGCCCTCGGCACCACCAGCTACACCACCGGGCCGGGCAGCATAAAGCGCTTCAACATGTTCAGCACGGCCGTGATACGCGGCACGGCCGCCCAGGGCTACAGCTCCGGGCAGGCCATGGAGGTGATGGAGGAGCTTGTGCGCACCCACCTGCCCGACAACATCGGGCTTGAGTGGAGCGGGCTGTCGTACCAGGAGAAGCAGGCCGGAGGGCAGACGGGGCTTGTCATGGCGCTGGTGTTCATGTTCGTGTTCCTCTTCCTCGCCGCGCTCTACGAGAGCTGGAGCGTGCCCGTGGCGGTGCTCCTGTCGCTGCCCGTGGCCGCCCTCGGAGCGTACATCGGCATCGCCGTGTGCGGCCTTGAGAACGACACATACTTCCAGATAGGGCTCGTGATGCTCATGGGTCTGGCGGCAAAGAACGCCATACTCATAGTAGAGTTCGCAAAAGACAAGGCCGACAGGGGCGCTAACGTGTTCAGGGCGGCGCTCGACGCGGCGCGCCTGCGCTTCCGCCCGATTCTCATGACGTCGTTCGCCTTCATCCTCGGCATACTGCCCATGGTGCTCGCCTCAGGCCCCGGAGCGGCCAGCCGCAGGGCCATAGGCACGGGCGTGTTCTTCGGCATGCTCGCCGCCGTGGCCGTAGGCATACTTCTCATACCGTTCTTCTTCACCCGTGTGTACAGGGCCAAGGCCGGGAAAAGGGGAGGAAAGACGAAAGAAATACAACACAACGGAACGTTATGACACATTACCTGAAGCATATCCGCACGCTTGCCGGCCTTGCCGCCGCGCTGCTGTTGCTGGCCTCATGCCAGCTCGGGCGACACTACGTGCGCCCTGACGTCGCAATGCCCGCCACGCTCGGCGGGATGGCCGGGGCCGACTCGGCGTCGCTGGCCGACCGTTCGTGGAACGAAATATATACGGACACCGTCTTGCAGGGGCTTATACGCCGTTCGCTCGACTATAACAAGGACATGCTCATGGCGGCCGCCCGCGTGAAGGAGCTGGCTGCAATGAAGCGCATCGACTACGCCAACCTCTTCCCCTCGCTCGGCCTCAGGGTGTACGCCGAGAAGGAACGCGACAACTACGGCGGCGACAACCCCTCGGACGACAACCAGTTCGACCTGAAGGCGAACATCTCGTGGGAGCTTGACCTCTGGGGAAAGCTGCGCTGGGCGCGCGACGCCAGCATCGCCGAGTTCATGGCCTCGGTGGAGAACCAGCGCGCCGTGCGCATGAGCCTCATAGCGCAGGTGGCACAGGCGTACTACGAACTCGTGGCCTTGGACAACGAGCTTGACATCGTGCGCCAGACGCTTACGGCGCGCCGCGAGAGCGAGCACCTGGCCAAGATACGCTACGAGGGCGGACTGACATCGGAAGTTACCTACCGGCAGGCGCAGGTGGAGCTGTCGCGCACCGCAACGCTCGTGCCCGACCTGGAACGGCAAATCACCGCTAAGGAGAACGAGCTGGCATTCCTCACGGGCGACTATCCGCGCCACATCGTGCGTTCAGCCATGCCAAAGGAGCTTACACTGCCCGACAGCCTGCCCGTAGGGCTGCCATCCCAGCTGCTGGAGCGCAGGCCCGACGTGCGCGAGGCCGAGCAGAAGCTCATCGCGGCCAACGCCGCCGTGGGAGTGGCTTACACCAACATGTTCCCCAACATCACGCTTACGGCCAACCTCGGAGCCGAGAGCGAGGAGCTGAAAGACCTGCTCAGCTCGCCCTACCACCTGCTTGGCGCCAGCCTGCTGCAGCCCGTCTTCGCCATGGGCAAGAACATCGCGCGCCACAAGGCCGCCAAGGCCGCCTGCGAACGCGCCACCTATGCCTACGAGAAAGCCGTGCTGACAGCATTCCGCGACGCTTACGACGCCATATCCAACTTCAACAAGGTGAAGGAAATATACGAGACGCGGTACAACCTTGAAAGCTCGTCGAAGACAACCCTCTCGCTCGCACTCGTGCAGTATGTCAACGGAGCCATAGGGTACATGGATTTGCTCGACGCGCAGCGTACATACCTCGACGCCCAAATCAGCCTTAACAACGCCCTCCTGCAGAGCAGGCTGGCCAAGGTCAACCTGTACAAGGCGCTCGGCGGAGGGTGGAAGTAGTTTTTTTAGTTGACAAGGGACGAGAGACAAGTCGACAAGGGACGAGCAGACAAGTTGACGAGGGACATATTTTTTGATAAAAAAACATGGCATCATCAGACAAACAAAAGCTTTCGGCAGGCAGCCAGGCAGGAGGAACAGCCTTGTCGGCTCCTTCATTGTCAGCCTGCCAGCTGATAACCAAAGAGCTGGCCGCCCTCGGCAGCGAGGAGAAGCGGCGCGTGCTCAGCGGCTTCTTCAAGACGGGCAAGGGGCAGTACGGCGAGGGCGACAAGTTTCTCGGCCTGCCCGTGCCGCTTACGCGCGGCGTGGCCAAGAGCCACAAGGCCGCCGGGCTTGACACCGTTGCCGGCCTGCTGGATTCCGAGTGGCACGAGGCGCGACTCTGCGCGCTGCTAATACTCGTAGAGAAGATGAAGCGCGCCGGGGCAACAGAGGCCAAAGAGATATTCGACATGTACCTTTCCAACACTGCGCACATAAACAACTGGGACCTCGTTGACCTCTCCGCGCCGCAGATAGTCGGCGCCTACCTCGTTGACAAGCCGCGCGGCGTGCTCTACAGCCTGGCCGACAGCCCCCTGCTTTGGGACAACCGCATAGCCGTAGTGTCTACCTACGCCTTCATAAAAAACAACGACCTCGACGACACCTTCGCCCTCTCGCTGCGGCTGCTCGGCCACAAGCATGAACTGATGCACAAGGCCGTGGGCTGGATGCTGCGAGAGGCCGGCAAGCGCGACACGGCCCGCCTGCGCGCTTTTGTTGACGGACACTGGCATGAAATGCCGCGAACCATGCTGCGTTACGCCATCGAAAAATATCCCGAAAACGAACGCCGCGAAGTGCTCTCACGCCGGTAGGCTAATGTGGAAATAGAACTAATGGGCCAAATAGGGCTGATAAGGCAAATATCGTAGCTATCAGCCCTATTTGGCCCATTAGTCCTATTTCCACATTAGCCTTATCTTTCTTATTTACCTCTTTACGTATAACATTTTTTCCTTTTCGGTTAACCGGCTTAAGGCCGGTTTGTGTTACTTTTGCAGCGGTGGCCGTGGCTTGCGCATGTAGCAGCCTGCCGGGTTGCCATGTTAACGGTATTCAAGCGAGATGAAACTGCACGACGACGACATTATCACAATCGGCACGGTTGAGGAATACGCCTCGCTGTTCGGCTGCCCTCCCGTGCGCCATCCCCTGTTCAGCGTCTGCCGCCTGTCGGAGGTGAGGGATTACGTTCCCGTGGGTAAGCCGGTGCGGCTCGACCTTTACTCCATGGTGGTGAAGGACGGCACAACCTGCAATGCGAGGTATGGCTGGCGCGATTATGATTTCTCAAGCGGCTCGATGAGCTTCTTTGCCCCGGGGCAGCTCCACAGCTGGGACGAAAGCGCCGGCAACACCGGCCGCTGGGGGTGGATGCTGGCCTTTCATCCCGACTTCATACGCAGGCATCCGCTGGGGAGGAAGATTGAGGGGCTGAAATTCTTTTCCTATGAGGTGAACGAGGCGTTGCACCTGTCGGACGGCGAGCGGCATGTGGTTGAAGGCATAATGGCGAACATCGAGGACGAATACCGCCAGGCCGTCGACGGGCACACGCAGGCCATCATCGTTTCGCAGCTTGACGTGCTGCTCAACTATTCCGGACGCTTCTATGAGCGGCAGTTCCATACGCGCCGCACCGTCGAGCCTGACATCGTTGTGCGAGTGAGGGACGCTTTCAGGAAGCACATAGGCGACCGCCGCAAGGGGTTCGTCTCGGTGGCCGCCATAGCCCGTGAGCTGAACATGTCGCCCCATTACCTCAGCGACATGCTGCGCGTACAGACGGGCATGAACGCCCGGCAGCACATCCACGCCTGCCTGGTGGAGCGTGCCAAGGAGCTGCTGGTGAACACGCGGCTGTCGGCAAGCGAGATAGCCTACAGCCTGGGCTTCGAGTATCCGCAGCACATGAACCGCCTGTTCAAAAGCAAGACGGGCGTGACGCCTTTGGAATACAGGAAGAAGAACATGTAAACTACTACGATATGGCAAACAAATCAAAAGGCGCGGAGATTACGCGCAGGACGTTCTTCAGGCGGCTGGGCCTTGCCGGAGCGGCCGCGGGGCTGGCATCGTGCGGCGGAGGAAGGGCCGGCGCCGACGCGCCCGGAGGGGCCATGACCTGCCGCACCGACCCCAAGACGGGGCGCGGGGTGTCGCTGCTGGGCTACGGCTGCATGAGGTGGCCGCCCCGGACGGAGCCTGCCGAAGACGGAAACCCGGTTGACCAGGAGGCGGTAAACCGGCTCGTTGACTACGCCATCGCCCACGGCGTAAACTATTTCGACACCGCCCCGGTGTACAGCCAGGGCTGGTCGGAGAAAGTTACGGGGGCGGCCTTGAAGCGCCATCCGCGGGAGCGGTATTTCATAGCCACGAAGATGTCGGCCGACGCCGACCTGTCCCGTGAGAACATGACGGCCATGTACCGCCGTTCGCTCGCCGACTTGCAGGTTGACTACATCGACTATTACCTGCTCAACGCCATCGGAGGGGGAGGCATGGAGATGTTCAACAGGCGTTTCATGGACAACGGCATGCTGGATTTCCTGCTCGGGGAGCGCGACAAGGGGCGGATAAGGCACCTCGGGTGGTCGTTCCACGGTGACATAGACGTGTTCGACAAGGTGCTCGGTATGCACCCCGCGGTGCATTGGGACTTCGTGCAGATACAGCTCAACTATGTCGACTGGAGGCACGCCGCCGCTTACAATTCCGACTGGCAGGCCGCCATGGGCGACGATACCAACGCCGAATACCTGTACGGCGAGCTGGCCGAACGCGGCATACCGGTGGTAGTGATGGAGCCTCTGCTCGGCGGAAGGCTGGCCGGAGTGACGCAGGACGTGCTGGCGGATATGAAGCGCAGGCGGCCCGGCGACTCGGCGGCGGCGTGGGCTTTCCGCTTCGCAGGCTCGCTGCCGGGCGTGCTGACGGTGCTCAGCGGCATGACATACAAGGAGCACCTTCAGGACAACCTGCGCACGTTCTCGCCGCTCGAGCCGCTATCCGGCGAGGAGCTTGGCTTCCTCGAGGACGTGGCGCGGCGCATGGCCGACAGCAAGAACATACCCTGCACCGCCTGCGGATACTGCATGCCGTGCCCCTACGGGGTTGACATACCGGCGCTGTTCGTCCACTACAACAAGTGCGTCAACCACGGGCTGGTTGTCAGCGACAGGCTTGACAGCCGCTACGCCGAGGCAAGGCGCGCCTTCCTTATAGGCTACGACCGCAGCGCGCCGCGGCTGCGGCAGGCCGCCCGCTGCATAGGCTGCGGACAATGCGCGCCGAAGTGCCCCCAGGGCATCGACATACCGTCGCAGATGAGGTTCATCGACGACTACGTGGAGCAGTTGAGGCGCGCCGCGCCCGGCCTCTGACGTGTTTCCGGCCTGCCGCCGTTAGCCTCGCGAAAAGCCGCCTTCCACCGCGTGGAAGGCGGCTTTTCGCATTGTAAAACGCGGCCTCTTGCAACGCGCTGTGAATGAGGCTGTTGCGCGGACAGTCGTAGGCGGCTGCCGTGCGGCGATGATTTTTCACGCTGATATCGCTGTATGTCAGCGTTTTTTCGTAATTTTGCACGCGCTAAAAAGTAACTTTCTTAATTCTTAACTCTTAACTCTTAATTTGCATAAGATGGATATTGCTAATCAGATAAGCCGCTCGGCGCAGGCCGCAGTGAAGGCACTCTACGGGCAGGACGTGCCCGAAAAGATGATACAGTTGCAGAAGACGAAGCGCGAGTTTGAGGGACATTTGACGTTAGTGGTGTTCCCCCTGCTGAAGACTTCGCGCAAGAAGCCGGAAGACACGGCCGAGGACATAGGCCGCTGGTTAGTTGAGAACGAGCCGGCCGTGGCGTCATACAACGTGGTAAAGGGCTTCTTGAACATCGTTGTGTCGCCGCAGGCGTGGCTGTCGCTGCTCGCCGACATCAACGCCGACGAGCATTACGGCGAGGTGAAGGCCGCGGACGACGCTCCGCTGGTGATGATTGAATACTCGTCGCCCAACACCAACAAGCCGCTCCACCTCGGCCACGTGCGCAACAACCTGCTTGGCTGGAGCCTGGCGCAGATAATGCAGGCCAACGGCAACCGCGTGGTGAAGACCAACATCGTTAACGACCGCGGCATACACATCTGCAAGTCGATGCTGGCCTGGCTGAAATACGGCAACGGCGAGACGCCCGAAACGAGCGGAAAGAAGGGCGACCACCTCATCGGCGACTACTACGTGGCCTTTGACAAGCACTACCGCGAGGAGGTGAAAGAGCTTACGGCCAAGTTCACAGCCGAGGGAATGACCGGCGAGGAGGCCGAGAAGCGCGCCAAGGAAGAGGCTCCGCTCATCAAGGAAGCCCACGAGATGCTCGTGAAGTGGGAGCAGGGCGACCCGGAAGTGCGCGCCCTGTGGGAGAAGATGAACTCATGGGTGTACGCCGGTTTCGACGAGACTTACAAGGCGCTCGGCGTAGGCTTCGACAAGATATACTACGAGTCGCAGACTTACCTCAAAGGCAAGGCCAAGGTGGAAGAGGGCTTGGAGAAGGGACTTTTCTTCCGCAAGGACGACGGCAGCGTGTGGGCCGACCTCACTGACGAGGGCCTCGACCAGAAACTGCTGCTCCGCTCGGACGGCACGTCGGTCTACATGACGCAGGACATCGGCACCGCCGAGATGCGCTTCAACGACTACCCCATAGACAAGATGATTTACGTCGTTGGCAACGAGCAGAACTACCACTTCCAGGTTCTCTCAATCCTGCTCGACCGCCTCGGCTTCAAGTGGGGCAAGGAGCTGGTGCACTTCTCTTACGGAATGGTGGAGCTGCCCAACGGAAAGATGAAGAGCCGCGAGGGAACGGTGGTTGACGCCGACGACCTCATTGCCGAAATGATTAAGGACGCGCGGCAGACGAGCGAGGAGCTGGGCAAGTTCAGCGACATGACCGAGGAGGAACGCTCGAACGTGGCACGCATCGTGGGCATGGGAGCGCTCAAATACTTCATCCTGAAGGTTGACGCAAGAAAGAACATGTTGTTCAACCCCGAGGAGTCAATCGACTTCAACGGCAACACGGGTCCGTTCATCCAGTACACCTATGCACGCATCCGCAGCATCATGCGCAAGGCCAAGGAGCAGGGCATCGACATTCCCTCGACGCTCGACGGCACGTATCCCGTAAACCAGAAGGAGACCGAACTGATACAGAAAATGGCCGAATACGGCGCCGCCGTGCGCCAGGCCGGCACCGACTACAGCCCCAGCGGCATAGCCAACTACTGCTACGAGCTGACCAAGGAGTTCAACCAGTTCTACCATGACTACAGCATCCTCGGCGCCGACAGCAACGAGGAGAAAGTGCTCCGCCTTGTCCTTGCAGCCAATGTGGCGAAGACACTCCGCAATGGAATGTCATTATTAGGCATCGAAATGCCGGAAAGAATGTAATGAAGCCCCCTCCTAACCTCCCCGAGGGGAGGAGAGGGCGTACGCCGTAATAATTAAAAGTAAAGAGTTAATAGGGCCACTTGCCGGTGCATCAGGCCTATTCGGCTCATTGGGCATATATTCCAATCAACCCATGCAAAAAGGAATTGTCAATCCTCCCGATTATCGTAATGACACGGTGCTTCCTCTTCCGCCGGAAGTTTCGGCCGATGCGTGGGCCGTTGACGCGGCGTGCAGCGGCAATCCGGGCAAGATGGAGTACCGCTGCATCGACCTTGCCACGGGGGCGCAGGTGTTCCATTTCGGCCCCGTCTACGGCACAAACAACATCGGGGAGTTCCTCGCCATCGTCCACGCCCTCGCCCTCATGGAGCAGAAAGGACTGAGCAAGACCATCTACAGCGACAGCTTCACGGCCATAACGTGGGTGAGGAAGGCGCAGTGTAAAACCAAATTAGAGCACAACGCACGGACGGCGCAGCTGCACAGCATCATCCTCCGCGCCGAGACATGGCTCAAGACGCACCCCTTCCGCGTGCCTGTAATACAGTGGGACACGCGCTCGTGGGGCGACATCCCCGCCGACTTCGGGCGGAAATGACCCCCTGACAGTAACTGCCTGACAGTCAACAGCCCCGCAATCCACGGCTTTTCAAGCCGCAAAACACGGCCTTTCGTGCGCCAATCCACGGCTTTCCGGCGCACGAAAGGCCGCCTTTTTCTGTATAACGTCCCGGCGTTGCCATGCCTGCCGCCTTGTTGTGAACCGTCACAACATCATGCGTTCAAGTTTCGTTTTCCATTCCTCCCATCTCGGCATTTCCTGTTTCAGCAGTCCGTAAAACGCCTTTGTATGGTTTTTATGTACCAGATGGCAAAGCTCATGGGTTATGACGTATTCAATGCAGATGCGTGGGGCGCACACAAGCCGTGGGTTAAGGTATATCCGTCCCGACGGAGTGCAGCTGCCCCATCTTGTCTTCATCTCCTTCAGCAGTAGGGCGGAGGGCTGCACGCCGTAACGCTTGAAGCGCGATATGAGCGGAGCGGCATACTCGCGGAACTTCACTTCCGCCCTTTGCCTGTACCATGCGCACAGCAAGGCGCGCGCGTCGGTCTTGTGGCGGCAGGCTATTTCGAGAATGTTGCCTTTATAATGCACTCCTGCGTGCTCGCTTTCCACCACGCGCAACATGTATTGCCGCCCGAGATACAGGTGCGACTCGCCGCTTACGTATCTTCTTTCGGGGGTATGCACGCCTAACGACTTGAAGTAGCGTTGTTGCCTGCATATCCATGCCGCACGGCGGTGTACGTGTAGGCGGATGTCCTCCAACTGTGCGTCAGCCGGGGCTTTCACCTCTACGGAGCAGTCGGGACGGACGGTTATGCCCAGCGTCTTGCGCGGCGCGAACGTCACGGTATATGCCACTACGGCCGTTCCGAAGATTATGCTGTCACTCACTTTATCCATAGCTTCGCTACGTCCACGCATCCGTCGATAATCACGTCCATGTCGTCAAACGGGAACTTGAGGTTGTATTTGCGCTTTACCTCGTCGATAAGGTAGTCCTCTAATTCTATCTTCATGCGCCCGATGATGTCCGACTTCGACTGCCAGTCAACCAGAACGTTCCCGTCTATAACTAACGTTTTGTTGATTATTTCGTCAAAACGCCTTGTCGTTTCCAAGGCCATTTGGCACAAGTCAAGCCCCGTGTCGGCGAAAATCCGCTGGTAAGTCTCGAGCGTTATTCCGTAATACGCTTTGCCGGCGTTGTTGTGCCGGAGTTCGCCGGGCAGGTCTTTGTCCGTGTGCGCCAGCACGTCTTCCTTGTATTTGGACACGCGTTTGAGGTATTCTATTTCGCTGATGCGCCCCTGTTCATACGCCTCTATTGTCTCTTTAAGCAGCTGCGAGAACTTTTTGTAGAACACGGGGTCGGTGTCCATCCTCTCGGTGATGAACTTGTTGGTGCGCGATGCTATCGTGTCGGCCTTCGCCGCCGTGCCTACAATCTTCTCTACCTCCTGCTCGAACGCCTCGGTGTCAAAGATGTTGACAAGTTCGGTGATAGGTTTTGCCGTGCCGCTTTCCACGTGGCGGTTAATCAGTTTCTGTATCTGGCCCTCGTATTGCTTGTAGTCCACGGCGTCTGAGAAGCGCAGCTGGACGGCCTTGCGCAGCTTCACAAACATGTTCAGGTCGTCTTTATACCGTTTGATTTCGTCTTCCGGCGTGGCGTCGTGGAACTCACGCGTTGAAAGGGCTATCTTCAGGCACGACGCGTATGCCGTAAGCCGCTCGTAAAACTCCTGTCTGCGGTCTTCCATCCTCAGCGACCGGGCGTATGCCTCAAGGTCGCGCTTGTTGGCGATGGTCTTGAACAAGTCCCACAGGTCTGAGTATTTTTGCGGCAGCTTGCCTGTTTCGGTGCTAACGTCGAGCATCGTGTCCTGAAACTCAAGGCGTTCCTCGTCGTCGTAGTCGGAGTAAAGCTCAAGGGCGTCGTCAAGCTCTTTCAGCACACCGTAATAGTCGATGATGTACCCGAACTCCTTGTCGTCGCACGTGCGGTTGACCCTCGCCACGGCCTGAAGCAGCGTGTGGCCGTTAAGCCTGCGGTCAAGGTACATCACGACGACCTTCGGTTCGTCAAAGCCTGTCAGCAACTTGTCCACGACAATCATTATTTCGGGCTGCTCCCGGTCTTTGAACCTTGCTATGAGGTTGTCCTGATACTTCTTGGGAGTGCCGTGTTCGTCCATCATCTTTTTCCAATACGCCTTCACGTCTTCCGGCGTGTCGCCGTAAGGAGTTTCCTCTCCTTCGCGTGTATCGGGCGGAGTTATCAGCACTTCTGACGACACAAGGCCGATTTCGTCCAAGTATTTCTTGTACATCACGGCAACGCTTTTCCTCGGCGTTACGAGCATCCCCTTGAAGCCCGTGCCCTGCCAGTTGTTGCGGTAATGCTCAGACACGTCCCACGCGATTGAATACACGCGCTGCTCCGTCTGGTTGACAAGGTCGGTGCGCGAGTATTTCTTTTTCAGGTCGGCGGTCTGCTGTTCGTTCAGGTCTTCGCAAACCTTGGCGAAGAAGTCGTCAACAGCCCCCTCGTGAACCGTCTGCGGCACTATCCGCCCCTCGTAAAGCAGGGGCACAACGGCGCCGTCGCTGACGGCCTGGCGCACCGTGTAGACCGGCCTGATTATGCCGCCGAAAGTCCGCGCCGTGTTCTTTTCCTTCTTCATCAGCGGCGTTCCCGTGAACGCTATCTTGCAGGCGTTGGGCAGCACCTTGTCCATCTTTATCGCCATTTCCTTGTACTGGCTGCGGTGGGCCTCGTCAATGAGGATGAATATGTCAGGGTCGGTCAGCGGATGCTTCATCCGCTTCACGGCGGTTTCAAACTTGTTGATGATTGTAGTGATGACGGCGTCGGTTCCGCTGTCAAGCAGTTCGCCAAGGTTTTTGCCCGTTGTGGCGTTCACCACGTCGCGGCCGCACTTCCTGAACGTTTTTGTTATCTGGCTGTCAAGGTCGGTGCGGTCGGTCACCATCACGATTTTCGGGTTCCGGATAGTCTTCTCCTGAGCTATGGCCTGCGCCAGCATTACCATTGTAAGCGACTTTCCGCTGCCCTGCGTGTGCCACACCACACCGCCGCGGCGCTTTCCGTTGTCAACCGTCTTGACGCGTTCTATTATCTCCTTCACAGCGAAATACTGCTGATAACGCGCCACTTTCTTTATGCCGCCGTCGTAAACCGTGAAGTTGTGTATCATGTCGAGCAGCCTGTCAGGCCGGCACAGGCCGTACAGATACTTGTCTTGCTCCGTAGGTAACAGCTCTTCACGCCCCCTCTCGTCGAAGTATGCGCGGACGTAACGGAAGCGGCCGCCGAACAGGTGGCTTGTCTTTTCCGCGTCGAGCCTGCTGTTCACAAGTCCGTAAAGCCGCTGTCCGTACAGGCTTTCGTCCTCTTTCGAAGTGAACATCTCCGTCCATTTGCACCAGAACTTTGCCGGAGTGCCCGTCGTGGCGTAAGTTCCGTAACTGTTGCCGATGCCCAACAGCAGCGCGCTGTAAACGTAGAGGCCGCGTATTCCGTCGTCTTTCTGGTTGCGCAGGTGCTGCGATACGGCCTGCTCCTGCGCCCCTTTCACGTCGGGCCGCTTGCATTCTATGACAACAAGCGGTATGCCGTTGACAAACAGCACGATGTCAGGGCGGTAAGTGTCGGCGCAGCCCGTGCGCGTGACGGCAAACTCTTCGGTCACATGGTAGGCGTTCCGCTCGGGATGCTCCCAGTCGACGAAGCGCATGGTGTAGCTTTTCTTGTCGCCGTCGATGCTCTGCTCGAAAGCCTTGCCCAAGGTCAGCATGTTGTACACGGCCTCGTTACCGCTGACATATCCGTTTTCCATCGGCACGTTGCGCATGGCGAGCACGCCGTTCTCTATGTTCTGCTCGGAAAACAGTTCCTCCCTGTTCCTGTTCACGCGTATCGAGTTTATGCGCCTCAGCTGGTTGCGCAGCACGTCTTCCAGCAGCACGGCCGACAGCTTGCCGCCGCGCATGGCCAAGGCTTCGTCAGGCGTAAGGTACTCATACCCTATCTTCTGCAACATCTGCAACGCCGGTATCTGGCTTATATGGTCTTCCTTGAATGAAATGCCTCGAATGCTATCCATGTTTGTTTTTGTTTTGAATGTCTATCTTGCTCTAAATCAACACCTTCCGCGAACACGGCCTTTCGCTTTCCAAAAGGCCGCCTTTTGCCGCGTAAAATATGACCTTTTGCAGGGCGAAACACGGCCTTTTGAATAAAGAATAAAACCGTTTTAATAAATCTTTACATTTATACTTAATTGCTTAAATTCTTTTCTTACCTGTCAACAACACTTGCATCAAGCCTTTCTTTTGCTGGCGTAGGGTGTCAAGTTTTTGTTTTGCTAAAGCTATTTCCTTGTCGCAAAAAGAAAGGATTTCCGCTATTGCGTTTTGTTCTTCTATCTTTGGTATTGTGACTTTTACTTGACTGAAAGCAGGGTATTTACAATTTAATGTGTCATTCACTAATCCTTGAGAATGAGTCCAAAACCGATAAACCATAAAAGGTTGCTTAAACAGCATTTCCATGTAAAATGGATTTACGTCATTATGCGGTGAAACAATGGTGTAGGCGGGGCTAACAATTCCTTCAAGTTTTGACAGCGCACATCGTCCTTGCCACATTCTCATTGTATTATAGCCAATGTCACCCGGACAAATTCTCTTGTATTTTGATTTATCTTCATTTGAGGTGTCTTTCTTTTCCGATTCAGTTTGAGAAATAACACCTTTGTCTGCGGTAATGGAAAGCAAGGGCAACGATGGCATTTTTGTCTCGTTTCTTTCATCAAACAGCTTTCCTAATTTTTCTTTTTTCCATTCTCCATTAAATCCATGCAGGCGTTTCTTGCCAGTAAGAAGCTGTTGCATTAAGCCTTTCTTGCGCAATTCAAGCTTTTCAACAAGCAGCATTTGCTTCTCAATGGCTCTGTCCCAGGTGCTTAACACCTCCGCAATCTTTCGCTGTTCATTTAATGGAGGCAAAAGTATTTTATACGGATTTATGTGCTTATTGTTTATTTGTGGTATTGTAGATGTGTCAGCAATTCTAAACAACTGCTCAAAAGTAATACTGTAAAATAAATATTCAGGAAGTACCTTGTTATTTGGTTTTATTGCCATCATGTTGCTATCCATCTGAATATCAACCTTGGCAATGCGGACTTTGTTATTTAATATGGCTGCACCTCTTTTCGGAAAGATTATACTCTCTTTGTGAATTATATTTTTTTCGTCATTCGAATATTCCCTGCTTCTTATCTGGTACTTTTCACAATTGTTCATATCCTCTACTTTTATAAAAGGATATTTCCCATGTGAAGTTAATGTGTATAGAGAAGGGCTTTCACCACTTGTAATTGAAACAATATTACCTAACCGTTCAACTTCCCACTCATTCGGTATTATCCCCAATGGTGAGTTCTTGTAACCTTCAGGTATGTTGTAGATATCTTGCTTCATTTGTCTTTATCTAAAGATTAAACAGGGGCGTTGCTTTCCAAGAAAGCATTTAAGAAACGGCCTATGACATTGACGATGTCCGTAGCGTCTTGTTCTGACAAAGACTCAAGATATGAAAGCTCTTTGTTGTATAAGCTTTTGAAATATCCCCGCCCGTTTGTTAACGAAACATCTATGTTATAAGCAAACTGTTGAATAATCAACCTGATTTCAATAATCCTTGTAGCCGTTGTTACTGCCGTAGGCTTGGTTACAATCATTGCTGAAGAATAGATGTTGTTTACATTGTCAAAATCATATTGTGCCGTGTCCGGGTCCCAACGAAACGCTGAGAATATGGAATAAAACTCTGAAAGCTCCGAGTCTATGCGGTTGAGCAACGGCTGATAGACGTTGTTGAGGACATTTGTCAGGAACTCGTCGTTGAGAGCCGGCTTGTTCAGCTTGTCACGGTATTTCAGTTTCAGGTTCTTTTTCCAGTCGTCGGCTTCCTCGATGTTTTCCCCATGAGCAGCCCTAATGCCTACAATCAATGCCCGTTCAACGCATTTTGACATGTATCCAACGAACGGGGCAAGCTGTTCCAGACCGGCATGTGCCCCGTCTGAGGGCGTCGGGCCTATGGCGACGTCACACCGGTTCAAGGCCGTAAGGTAGTTTTCCTTGTCCTTGCTCCTGACGACAATCATCGGATAACCGTGACGGGTAAGTATGTAATTGACAAGCAGACGCGCAATGCGTCCGTTGCCGTCTTCAAACGGATGGATGCGGATATAACGGTAGTGGAACACCGACGCAAGCTCTATCGGCGACATTACGCCGCGCCGCGCCTCGTCGTTGTACCAGCTGACGAGGTCGTTCATAAGCGCCGGAGTTTCTTCGGGCGAGGCGTATTCAAAGCGTTCGCCGGTAACCGTTATTACTGAATTAGGCCGTGTCTTGTAAACGCCGGCATGGACTACGTAAGACGTTGTTGAGCCGTCGGGCTGCTGACGGTACACTGTGTAGTCCTCGCGCAGAAGCGTATTGTGCAGCTGGCGGATGAACGTTTCAGTCAAGGGCTTGTCTTTTTCGCCGGCTTCCGTCTGCATCATCTTCAGGCATACGTTGTGCGCTTTCATCTCTTCAAGGTCTTTCATGTTAGCCTCGTCAACCACCTTGCCGAACATCAGCAGCATTTCCGTCTGTCCGTATGTCAGCGTGTTACCCTCAATGTGGTTGGAGTTGTAGTTGAACTCCAGCATGAACTTGCGTTCCAAACGGCTTTGGTATTCAGGCTTCAACGGCTGCAAAGACAGCCATTCCTTATATAATTGTCCTATATTGTCCATGTCATTCAGGTTTTTGATTAATACCCCAGCTCCTTCAAGTACCCCTTCATCTTGGCCTGCACCTCCGCCAGTTCAGCCTCAAGGGCGTCAATCTCTTTCTGCACGGCGGGTATGTCGATTTCGGCTTCCTCTTCAAACGTGTCAACGTAGCGCGGTATGTTCAGGTTGTAGTCGTTCTCCCGGATGTCGGCAGGGGTGGCAACAAAGGCGTATTTGTCCTCGGCCACTCCGGCTTCAAGCTGCCCGGAGGTGAACTTGCGGTAGACGGAGACGATGTGCCCGATGTCCTCGGCGCGCAGCTTGTTCTGGTTCTTGCCGCTTTCAAACTCGCGGCTGGCGTCGATGAAGAGCACGTTGTCAGTCTGCTTGCCCTTGCTGAATATGGCTATGGCCGCCGGTATGCCCGTGCCGAAAAACAGGTTGGCAGGCAGGCCGATGACGGCTTCGAGCAGGTTTTCGTCCACCACGTGCCGGCGTATCTTCCCTTCGCTTGCTCCGCGGAACAGCACTCCGTGGGGAATGACCACGCCAACCTTGCCGCTGCCTTCCTGAGCCACCTCTATCATGTGCGAGATGAACGCCCAGTCGCCCTTGCTCTTCGGGGGTATGCCGCGCCAAAAGCGGTTGTACGGGTCGTTGGCCGCTTCTTCCGCGCCCCACTTGTCCAGCGAGAACGGCGGATTGGCGACAACGGTGTCAAACTTCATCAGCCTGTCGTGCTCCTTCAGCTTGGGGTTGCGCAGGGTGTCGCCCCAGCGTATCACGGCGTTGTCGAAGCCGTGCAGAAACATGTTCATCATAGCCAGCGCCCACGTGCTGCCGTTCACTTCCTGCCCGTAAAGCGAGAAGTTGCTGTTGCCCACTTCCTTTCCAGCCTTGATGAGCAGCGAGCCTGAGCCGCAGGTGGGGTCGCAGATGCGCGCCCCGGGCTTGCTCTTTGTCAGCTTGGCCAGCAGCGTTGACACCTCAGCCGGCGTGAAGAACTCGCCCGCCTTCTTGCCCGCCTCGCTTGCAAAGTTGGAAATCAGGTACATGTAGGCGTCGCCTATGATGTCGTTGTTCTCAAGATGCGACTCGGCCAGTTCAAGCTCCTTGAAGTCTACAAGCAGGTTTTTCAGGCGTGCGTTTTTGTCTTTCGGCTCGCCGAGGTTGGCGCTGTTGAAGCTGATGTTGCGGAAGATGCTGCTGCCGTCCTCGCTGCTCATCTTCTCGCGGTTGGCGTCTTCAAGCTCGGCCAGCGCCATGTCGATAAGCTCGCCGATGTTGTCGTCGGCGCGGTGGCTGAACAGATAGTCGAACGAACTCTGCTCGGGCACCACGAAACGCTCGTGCCTCATGGCGCGGGCGGCACGCTCCCTGTCGCCCTCATACTTCTCAAGATGCTCGGCATACTTGGCTTTGTAGACATCGCTGACGTACTTCAGGAAGAGCATAGTCAGGATGTAGTCCTTATACTGGCTCGGGTCAATGAGTCCGCGGAACGTGTCGCAGGCTTTCCATACAACCCTGTTTATCTGTGCCTGGTCGATTTTTGGTGTTTCCATTATTTCATGTTGTTTTGTTCATCAGTAACTGTTGCAATATAAGTTGCTTGCGTTTGATTATCTCTTCTTGCAGCTTTTTCTCCCTTTGCGCCAGCCGCGACATGTTGACAATCAGCGTCTGGGTGTGCCGGTCGGGCACGGGTATCTCCAGTTCGTCCACCACGTTCTTGCGTATAAGCGGCGTGGTGCTGCCTATCTGGAACGTCTTGAAATATCTTTCAGTGGCCGGCAGCCTTAAAAACCAGCAGAGATATTCGGGCGAGAGCGTTTCCTGCATAGTGCGTATAACGAAAAACGATGTCGAGGCTACGGCTTTCGCTTCGCCGTAGAACACCCGGCTGATATAGTTTGCCCCTTTTGAAGCGAACAGGATGTCGCCCGGCCGCAGCAGGCTTTTCTGCGCCTTGGGCGACAGGTGTACGCGCGAGGCGTATCGGGTGACGACGGCCTCGTCGCAGTCCTTCGCCTGCAAGTATGCCACATCGCCGTCAGGGTCGGTCTTTAAGAATATTCCCGAAAAGACCTCAGCCACGTCCTTTAGCTTTACCTTCCGTCCTTTTGCCATCGGTTTTGCGTTTTCTGCAAATGTATGTTTTATTTTTCAAAGCGCCAAATGTTTTTTCGTAAAAATCGTAGTACGCTGCATACTAATACGCTGTTCCGGCCTGTTTTTAGCTTAAAAACATTCCATTTTACCTGTTGGCGGATAGTTGGTAAACAGAAGTAATACCTTGAAAATACGTGCGGCTGATACAAGGTGTCTGGCCGTGTTTGCATAACGTCCTGCCACAGCCGCACGTCCCCGTATATGAAATGCCACGTTTTGCAGCGCGAAACGTGGTATTTCAGGCGGTAAAACACGGCCTTTTGGAAGGCAAAAGACGGCTGTTTCGCGTTTCCTCCATATCTTTGTCTTAAGAAGATAGGATGCGGCTCGGCAGTGTCAAATCAAAAAACTGCGTTTTTCATTTGCCGTTGCGCCCGCCTTTCCGTATCTTTGCAAACAAAAAATACCCAATGACCGAATTTGAAAAGATGCGCAGCCAAGAGCTGTACGACTTCTCCGCCCCGGAGATTTACGCAAGCCTGAAGCATGCCAAGGACGCATGCACGCGGCTCAACACGATGACGATAAACGACGGCGGATACCGCGAGACGATAGAAGACCTCATACCCGGCATTCCGGCGGACAGCGTGGTGTGCCCTCCGTTCCACTGCGACCACGGCAACGGCATACGCATGGGCAAAAACGTGTTCGTGAACTACAACGTGACGATGCTCGACGGCGGCGCAATCACCATAGGCGACAACTGCCTCATAGGACCCAACTGCCAGCTGTACACGCCGCAGCACCCCATGGACCACGTGCTGCGCCGTCGCTCTGTGGAGACGGCATACCCCATAACAATAGGCGAGGACACGTGGCTGGGCGGCGGAGTGATAGTGTGCCCCGGCGTTACGATAGGCAAGCGCTGCGTGATAGGGGCCGGAAGCGTGGTGACGAAAGACATACCCGACGACTGCCTTGCCGTAGGCAACCCGGCCAAAGTGATTAGGAAGCTGAACGGTTGAGGAAGAATGTTTTTACGGCAACGCCAGCTTTCAACAAATCATCCATCATTAATTTTTCATTCTTCATTATTCATTCTTCATTCCCACATGAACCTTCTCTTTGTCTGCCTCGGCAACATCTGCCGCTCGCCGGCCGCCGAGGCCATAATGAAAAAGAAACTCGAAGAACAGGGCGCGCGCCTCGCCGGCGTCAACGTTGACTCAGCAGGCATAGGCCCGTGGCACGAGGGGCAGCTGCCCGACAGCCGGATGCGCCGCCACGGGGCGCGCCGCGGCTACAGCATAGACAGCATAGCGCGGCAGATAAGGCGCGAGGACTTTGCGCGCTTCGACATCATCTTCGGCATGGACGCCGACAACATGAAGGCTCTCTCGCGTCTGGCACGCACCGGCGAAGAGCGCGCCAGGCTGATGTGCGCCGCCGACTTCATGACGCGCCATCCCGGATACGACACCGTGCCCGACCCGTATTACGGCGGTCCCGACGGCTTCGAGCTTGCCCTCGACCTGATAGAAGACGCCTGCGACGGCATCATAGCCATGCTTGAAAGCCGCCGGCTGCCGTCCGAAAGCCGCTGAGGCGCCGCGCCGCAAAGGCATGCGTGCGCCATGCCGGCACACAGGGCAGCCACGTTGTAGCATGCACGGCTACCCCCGTCATGACACGCAATCCATCGCCTTTTTTCCTGTTTTTAACGTTTTTAAGTCACATTTCCGCGAAAAAATTTGGCGGTTTGCGCAAACTTGCCTACCTTTGCACTCGCAATGACCGCCAAAGGTCAGCGTAGGGCTTTTAGCTCAGTTGGTTAGAGCAACAGACTCATAATCTGGAGGTCCCAGGTTCAAGCCCTGGATGGCCCACCGAAAACGAAGTGCTAATTACTTGAAGTTCAGGTAGTTGGCACTTTTTCTTTTGTTTCGGTTGATGGTTCGTCCGCTCAAGATATCAGCGTTTTATATGCTATTTGTGTTGTTTGTTGACTAATTGTTGACTAATTAAAATGCGTGTAACATGCTGACAATCAAGGCAGAAATTAAGAGTGGAGAGCAGAAGGTTGACGGAACGTACAATGTAAAGTTGAGATTTACGTTGGACAGGAAGGTGAAAAGACTGTCTACAAGTCTGTTCGTAAAGCCCGAGGAACTGACAAAGACGGGTGATTTCAGGAAAGGTACTGCGGTTTACAAAGAGATTGGGAAACTTGTAGCGGCTTATCAGGAAAAGTGTAACGTCATGCAAATAGACCTTAACCGTTACTCGTTGGATGACATTTTCGAGAGGTTGAGGTTTGAAGAGCGGAAAGAACAGGATATTGACTTCATCGCCTTCTCACGTAAATGGATTGAAAACACGGCAATCAAGGGCGTCAAGAATTATGCTACGGTGATTAACTCGCTTGTTTCGTTCATGCAAAGGGATTACCTGCCAATATCGGAAATCAACCATGCATTCCTGAAAAAGTATTCCGATTATCTTAACCAACGACGGAATGAAAGAATAGCACGGATGAGAACCACAGGCAAACGCATTCCGTCAAACAGGATGATGTCGCTTTATCTCGGTAGCATAAGGCATCTATACAAGGAAGCGCAGAATGCTTATAACGACTATGATAGCGGCTTTATCCTGATACCCGGTTCACCCTTTGATAATTTCAAAATTCCCAAACAAGAAGCGACAAGGAAACGTGCATTAGACCGGAACATGATAAAAAGCATTTGGAAGCTGCCATATAAAAACAAGGTGAAAGGTTATAAAAGCACCTGCCGTTATGATTTGGCAAAGGATTGTTTCATCATGTCTTTCTGTCTTATGGGCATGAACTCCGTCGACCTGTACAATGCCACTGAATTTAAGGATGGCAGGATAATCTACAACCGCACCAAGACAAAGGACCGCCGATTGGACAGTGCAAGGATGGAAGTCATTGTCCCCAAGCTGATATTGCCACTGATGGAAAAATACAAGGATAAAACAGGCCAGCGACTTTTCAACTTCCACCATTACTACGCCGACCACAAGGCATTCAACAAAGCAATCAATTACGGCCTAAAAGAAATCGGCTCACAACTCGGCATAGACGACTTGGAATATTACGCTGCCCGCCATTCATGGGCGATAATAGCCTTGAACAAAGTCGGCATTGATAAGTACACAGTCCATGCAGCCCTCAACCACGTAGATGAATCGATGAGGGTGACAGACATTTACATAGAGCGCGACTTCGTTAACGAGAACAAGGCCAACGCAAAGGTCGTAAAATATGTGTTCGGAAGGTAGTCTCTATCTTATATGTTTATTGTGTTTATTATAGGAAAGAGCCATGTCCAATCCTTACTTCTTCATTGCAATGGTATGGCTCTTCCTTTACCTCATTTCAGTCTACAGCATTCTCAATCTCGGCCAAATTCTTCAATATTCGTGACACCTGAGTTTCATGTTTTAGCCTTTCTATGCCTTGATCATGATACTTCTTGACAATTTCCTTCAAAGTCATTCCCGCGCTTCTATCCTTTGACATTTCAACGGCAACATCATACGTAACGATACTTACCATCCTGACACCCGTATCACCCGATTTACATGAATTGTCAGTTTTCTTTACAGGCCTTTTCTTTCGTGGCAGGACATTGCATTCGTCGTCAAACCTGAGAAATTCAACATGCAGGAACGGCTTTTCTTCTTTACGCAAGACGGCGACCTTGTCAGTGGTGCAATCATGTCGTGAGCATATAACCTTGAAGAGTACCTCGTTTCCTGTTCTTGAATGAGAAATGGCCGTTATGCTATCCATACCTGTTGTAAGACTGTCCGCAACAGCAAAATCCTTAAGCGTTATGGGGTTGTATGGCTGCCTGTCGTTACCCAAGTGGCAGACAAGAATGAATGTTACCACGAAACCGTTTTGCTTGGCTTTATTTTGCAAGTTCTTTATGCCGTCAAACAGTTTTCTTGCCGTAACAGGTTGGGTCATATTGGTATTTAACCTTGTGACATTATCAAGGATTACCGTCATGTCTTCAGCCTCATTGCCTATGACGGAGCCTACATCCTTGAGCCATGTATTAACGGTAAACTCATTGTTTTTACACCGCTTTACACCGGGAAATTTATGCCCATACCTGCCGTTACGGTCCTTCAGTGCATCCTCCTCCATTTCGAGGTCATATATAAACACTTTTTGTCCCGCTTGACTGCCCGACGTGCATTTTTTACCTTCAATCCAGCTGCTGCAAGCCTTGCCACTGGAAATACCCTCGGCTATGGTAGTCACGACAATCGTCTTGCCTGAGCTTTTCGGACCGCCTATCAGATGTATGCCGCCTTTCTTTATGAAGTTGCCGAACAGCATTTCCGAATGTCCTCCTTCATGTTTGTACACAGCATCGTCAAAGTTCTCCCATTGGGAAGGCGTATATTTTTCCACATCACATCCGGCATCGTTATTCTTAAGTTCTGCGCATTCACTCTCCGTATTTGCCTTGGTCCTATTTTTAGCCTGTATTTCCTCCATCCTGTTATTGTGGGCAAATTTAATTTCTGTAATTTTGTTTTCATGCTCAAACCGTTTAACATCTTTTTCCCCACTCGTGCGGATACGCATTAACACATAGTCAACACCAAAACATAAGAGTATGCCTGATCCTAATACAGCAGCTCCCTTTTTACTACACAACTTGTCTATATCTATTTTGTCAAATATTTTTAACGCTATATTTGCAATAATTTTTTCTGTCATAATTTTAATTTTACAAAATTGCTACAAATATAGTGAAAGAATTTATACGAAACACATTTTTCAGGAAATTAAAAAAATGAGAAAACAAGATTTGTATTAAATCCAGAGTTGCCAATATCCAAGTACAGAAATTTGTACTGGATGAATCAATGCGTTTATTCATTTACCATTATGACCATCGTAAATCCATTTTTACACTAAAAAATAACATATGGTAAAAATGTTACGACGTAACTATTTCGAAATCAGTGTTTTAACATATAACATATATTGCTAAAGGGGTGGTGCATCTTGTCATATCACTCGGTTCTATACCTGTTATGTTATTCCTGTTATGGCAATTTTATAGATGCTTCTTCTTTTGCTATTACCGGGTATTCCTTGACATAAAAAAGTCAGTGAAAGGTACAATAACAGCCTGAACTGATTAGCGAAAAAATAATTTAGCCACCCTCTATGGGGTGGCTTTTTCATTTTCTTTTTGTGGGTGTAAACTTGTCTGTCGTGAGGGTGTAAAGTGTCATTCAGAGGGGTGTAAACCGGGTGTTAAGTGTCAATGTCATTCGTCTTTATTAGTCGACTTAATCCATTGTTACACAGGATTTTAACATCATAAAGCCGTATTTGGAGTATATAGAATTGGCGGTTTACACCCCCTGATTTTGCAATATACGGCATATTGTACGATGAAAGGCGGTCAAACGGAGGGCAATATGTGGTCTTTTACATGGCGGTTTACGGCCTTTTACAACACGGTTAAATTACGGCAGTATTTCGTAACCTTCCTTCCTGTTGCCTGTACTGTCTTTTATCATACGCTCTTGAACATTTATGTATCCTTCAAGTTCTGCCGCCTTTGCTTTCTTTCCCACAAGTCCGAGACCGTCATAGATTTGCTGTAGCGTTTTTCTTCACCTCGGGTTTAGTGTAAAAATTGCCGACCGTAAACGCTTCCCTGCACTTCCGTATTATCGGCTCATGATTGCAGCAATAATCGTAGGCTTGTCCAATTCTCTGCTCGTCGAAGTTAAGCCGCATAAGTTCAGGATAGCCCAACACGTCGAACCATGAATGATGGCGTATGTCGATGAACGGGTTTTGCAGGATGAATGGGTCGTATCGTGAATGTGAATTTCGGAAGTCGGAATATATCTTTAGCCTATCCTTATCGCTTGCAGAGTAGTATTGTTGTTCAAAGTTCTTTACTTCCTGCGGCTTTACGTTCTTCGCTATGGCCGACTGTATGTTTGCCATCAGCTGGCATGAATTGTTGTAATAGTGGCTGCGCTGGTGCCATTTGTTCCACATCGCCATCTGTACGAGAGTGTTTATCCCGAGTGTCTGCCTTCCGTTTACCTGCAACACGTCGACATAATCGTCAATGAACTTCTTGTCGTCTGCCCTGTCACGGACTAATTTTATCAGTCTTTCCTTCATCGAGTCAGGAGCGTTGTTGAAGCCGTTGATGAATTGTTCTGTTTCAAGTTCCATCGCCGTTTGTTGCAACCTGAATTCTTGTTCCGAAAGGCAGTTCGGTTTTGTCTTGTAATATATGACCGCATCGTGTCGGAACGGGTTTATGTCGAGCCTTTGCCTACCGAGTATCTGCGGTATGTCGAGCATTATGTCCAAGGTCTGCCACTCCTTCCCGGCATTTATGAATACGTAGGTCATGGCGTTTGTAGAGTAAAAATCAACTCCCTCGAACGATGCCTTGGTGCAGAACGTGAATGTCTTGTTCAGTGGATTGTACTTGTCTGTGCACAACCCTCCTGCCTTGAACCCCTTTGGTAATCCTGATACCTTTCCGTCGGAGCACAATATCGTAACCTCGTCGGGCTTAAGGTTGTTCTTCACGATTATGTTTATGATTGACCGTACTTCATTAAGGAATATGCAGGCTTCTGTTGAATAAACAACTTGTCCGTTTACCACTTTCCTCGCAAAATACCCGTTAGTCTTAAAGTCACGGATTATATTACTACAGATTTTCTCCGCGCTCTCGTCCTTCTTCATCTGTATCTCCCTGACGTTTGGTTCTTCAAGCACGGCTTGGTCCCATTCGAGCTTTATGTACGGAAGGCCTTTGAACTGCGGAACGAAATCAAGATACCTGTCTTGTATCGGTGTCGCTGAAAGGTAGCAGATGTTTTTTGCCTCGCTGTCAAGACGGATGAGAAAGTTCATGTCTGTCGTCCCCTTGAACGTAGCGTCACCCATGAGACACTGGAACTCGTCAACAACGAAAAGGAATTTATCGACAGCAACGTTCTTTTTCAATACGTCAATCACCTTGTCGCATGAGTCGAGTGTCACGAGTATCTTTGCAGGGTTACATACCATGAAAGGGTTGTTTCCGTGAGTATTGATGTAGCTGTTCAACTCCGACATCAACCTCTTTATGTCATCCGCCCTTTTCCCGTTGTTGGTATAGGGTGAATGGAACAGGAATGTGTCGGGATGTTGTTCGTGTTTGTCCTTCAGCGCCTGCAAGCGTGGGGATATTATTACTACGTCGATACTTGAATTTAAGAACAGCGAAGTTCCTCCACATCCTGTAACGGTCTTGTTTAGTATGAACTTATTGAATTGTTGCAAGTAAGGAAGAAGTGTTTGGTCTTCACTCATGTACCTGCAACCTTTGGGCATATATCTTGGTGTCATATTTACGCTCATTGTTTTCCTCCTGTTCTTTTATTATTCTTCAAAGTAATTTTTGTTTTTCTAATTTTTACTTATCCTTAAGTTATAATCATTATAAGTTACTTTTATTATTCATTTGCTCATGTGGCGCAAGCCTACTTCAAACGAAAGAAGAAAGATGTTGTGGTTTGTATTTTGCCTCGGTGTTTATATTTGTTCCATCCATAAAAAGCTGCATATTGGTTATATCAAAGTTAACAGGATGCAACTGTTTTACCATTGGATTTCATTGTATTTAAGTATCAACCTGTATTTCATTAAAAAAAGCTGCACCTTAGTCACTTCATGGTTAACAGTATGCAACCTTTTATCTCCAAATATCCTGCATATATAAGTATCACCCCTAATTTATGGAAAAAATCCTGCACTTCTTTTTCTTTCGTCAGATGTAGGCCAACGCCGCATGAGTTGGTTATCCTATAATTTTTACCATTACATGACATACCTGCCTTCGGTTTACTTTGAACTTCATCTTCTGCAATGTTTTTGTTATGTTATTTGTAAAACGTAAAATCAACAGTACCGAAGTTGTCTTTCTCTGTTTTATAGGCATTAGTTACATGACCTGATATTTCATCTTCTGTCATGGTATCACTTTCCCAGCCACCAATGAAATACTCCAATGCCAAGTCCTCGTCAACTCCCCACCTGCACAACCAACAGGCCAACTTGAATATACTACAAGCCCTGTTTCCTTCCTGCCAATACTCTGGGTGCTTTTTCTTCAATGCAGAGTTCATTATGCTTATTATGCTCCTGTCAGATATTTTCTTTCCTGTTTGAGCATAATGATTCTGAGGTTGTGCTTGTCTTACTTGCTGTACTTGGATTATCGGTTTTATTGTAGGTACGTAATGGTAAGGCACGGGATTAGGATTCACCCATATGTTCGGGTCGTAGCTAAGGTAGTTTCTTCTTGCCAGGTCTCTACAACTTGTGTCAGGGTTTGAAATATTGAATTTGGCCAATAGCTGTTCATACAAGTCTCTGTGATTGTTCGGATTGGTATTGTCATGTAGAACCAATGCTTTCAGTCTCCCTCCGCTCGGTGTAACGAAAACTGAATACACGCAGGGAGTTATTACCAGCCTGCGCCATAAATGTTGCATTTCGTTATAACCTTCTATATCATCGAAGTCCATAGCCGTCACGTTGGAATATTGCATGATATGAGATTCTTCCACTTCTGAGAATACACCATTGTAAGCCACAGCAGGCAACAGTCTTTCTTTCCATTGTTGCTGTTCGGCATGGGTGTTCAAACTCCTGATGTACTCTACAGCTTGTTTCAATGTGTACTGACCATATTTATAATCATTCATCAAGATGTTCCCTTCCCTGATGATTTTCACTACATCGCCAACTGTTGCATAACCGAGGTTGAACTTTGTGTAGTTGATACGCTGGGTTAATGTTACTTGTTGCATTGTCTTCATCTTGTTCTTAATTTTTAAATTTAATTCTTCCATAATATATCTTTTTTTTTAATTCACAGGTAAGAATTTGGAGGCTTCAGAATTTCCCTTTTTGTCATTTTGCGCAATAAAACGACATTGCTATCATAAAATAGCCTGTAATTTTTCAAGAAAATAATAGGATAAAACGCAGAATAAAGCGAATTTGAGCATTCTCACTGACGGTCAGAGGGTTTGGCTTCGGGTGGCACGGAATGACATAAGGGCGGAAAAACGGATTTGGGCGGATTACAGCAATAGATGCACTTCCAAATCATTACCCAACACCTGATGCACATTTAACACTAACGGTCTCTATTTCTGCGTTCTGCGTAGGTTTACATTCTGCCTTTACAACTCCCATAAACTAATTTTGCACCAAACAAAAAGCAAGGATTATGAGAAGTACTTTCAAGACCGTCTTCTATGTAAACGGAAGCAAGGAAAAGAATGGAATTGTCCCCATCATGGGACGGGTTACAATCAACGGGACTATCGCACAGTTCAGTTGCAAGCAGCGTATCTCCAAGGATTTGTGGGATGCTAAAGGCAACAGGGCGAAAGGCAAGAGCCGCGAGGCGGTGACGGTGAACTATGCGCTTGACAACATCAAGGCGCAGATAACGAAGCACTACCAGCGGCTTTCCGACCGTGAGGCATTTGTCACGGCTGAAATGGTACGCAACGCCTATCAAGGCATCGGCACGGAGTATGAAACATTGTTACGGGCCTTTGACAAGGAGAATGAGGCGTTTGCCAAGCGGGTGGGCAAAGACCGCTCCAAGCGTACGTACCAGAAGTACCTGACCGTCCGCAAATACGTAGCGGAGTTTATTAAGAGGCAGTACAAGCGGACGGACATGGCGATGAACGAATTGACGGAGGATTTCATCCGTGACTACTGCCTGTACCTGCGAAACGAGGTCGGGCTGGCGCAATCGTCCGTGTGGATATACTCCATACCGTTGAAACACATCGTCACCACGGCGCACTACAATGGCAAGATACCGAGAAACCCGTTTGCGATGTACCACGTTGACCCCGACCACAAGGAACGAGGCTTTCTCACGGAAGATGAAATTCAGGCGTTGAGTACAATCAGTCTGGACAATCCCAACTTCGCATTGGCGAGGGATTTGTTCCTGTTCGGTTGCTGGACTGGCATCTCGTTCACGGACATCAAGAACCTGACCACCGACAACATCGTTGAGATGAATGGCGCATCATGGATTGTGTCGAAACGCCAGAAGACAGGCGTACCGTTCCAAATCAAGCTGATGGACATCCCCATGCAGATAATCAGGCGTTACGAGCCGTTCAGAAGAGACAAGCGACTTTTCAACATCGGCTCGCTTGACATGGTGAACAAACGCATCAAGGCTGTGGCGAAGAAATGCGGGATAGAAAAGCCGGTTTCATTCCATTTGAGCCGCCATTCATTCGCTGTTTTGGCATTGAATTACGGTATGCCGATAGAGAGCGTGAGCAAGATTTTGGGGCATACGAATATAACCACCACGCAAATTTACGCGAAGGTGACCAACGCTAAACTTGAAAACGACATATCCGCCTTTGAGAGCAAGATAAGCGGACGTTTCGTCCTATAACGCACAGTCTATGGAACGGACAACAATCACGATGGACGGGTGCGGCAGGATTGCCGTGCCGTCCGATGCCGCCAACGTGTGGATGAACGAAATGGAGTTGGTAAGGCTGTTCGATGTAATCGCCCCGACACTCCGTGCCGCCATCCGAGCCGTGTACAAAAGCGGAGTGCTGAAGCCTTGCGATGTGGAAAGGCGCATCAGGCTTCCCAACGGTTATTGTGCGGAGGCGTATGCCCTGCCAATGGTCGTGGCAATCGCTTTCCGTATCAACACACCCAATGCCGCAAGGGTACGCAACGCCCTGTTGGAAAGGCTGTGCTTGCGAAAAGACAGACAAGTGCTATTTTTATTTTCGTCGCCAAATGTTTTGTGAACGGGTTTGTTGAACGGTTGTTTAGGTCGTATATTACAGAACATCAATGCGTTATCTTCACTTCTCAATAATTCAAAACTTTCAGACTTGCCTGCAAGTCTGCCGGAATACGGCATGGTAATTTGCATGAGTGCTATTTATTATTTTGATGAATTGATGAAAGTATATATAAACATAAAGAATAACAGAGGTTTACATCCTCATCAAACTCTCAACAAAAGGATATGGCTGATGAAAAGAGAAAACGGACACAGCCTTACTCATCGCTTTTCTTTTGACAAGCGGTTTGATGAAAGAATGTTGAGCATGTATCGCTATGACTTTTAGTATGTTAAGTCGCCCATTCATCAATTCATCGGATTTTCATTCATCATCAAGCCTGCTGTGGAAGCAACGGAGGTGAGTATCGCCATCCGCAGGCTGGCCAGACGGACTTCCGTTCTGCCGACCGACAAGGGAAAACCGACACCGCCGCAGGCTTTTGGGAACAAAAGCCATAGCTCATTATGGCGTTTTCTTCACGCACCGCTGACGCTCATGCTAAAAACTCCCCAATGAGCCAGTGGGGTTGCCCCCTGAACGCCCCCGTTTGCTTCCGAAAGAAGCTGCGAGCAGTCCTTTGAGTTGCCCAAAGTTTATGAGTTGTTTTAAAGTCTGAACTCTGTTTTTATGGTAGCAAGTTTGTGTTTCGGGCATACCGAAGCTGTTTGCTATCATCCCATAGCGGGAATTTATATACATCTTATTTTTTGAGCCTGATTTTTTCGTGATAGAAATAATTTACGATGACAGGCTTTCCTTTTTCCGAGCGTCCGTAAGGCAAATCGTTCACCCGATAGGGAAATCCTTGCGTCTGTGCATATTGGGATATGTCCTGCTCCAATGCCTGCCAGTAATCAAGCCTTTTCTTGTTGTAAATCTCATCGTATAATGGGAAGAGTTCGGGATGCTTCTCACGGATATATGCCATTATCTCTCCTTTGAATTGTCCGCGCAGGTTCAGATTTTCAAGCCATATCAAATCGGCATATCCTTTCACTTCCTTGATAATCGTCTTTACATCGGTTATTCCCGGAAATATGGGCGAAACGAAACACACGGTACGGATGCCTGCCTCATAGACTTGGCGCATTGCTTTCAGGCGGCGTTCTATGCTCACGGCGTTGTCCATATCCGCACGAAACTGTTCGTTAAGCGTATTGATTGACCAAGACACTGTTACTTTGGGAAAACGTTTCAACAGGTCGAGGTCGCGAAGGACGAGGTCGGACTTCGTACATACCATAATCTCGGCGTTGCTTCCGCGCAGTTCTTCGAGCAGCCTGCGGGTACGGCGGAATTGTTCCTCATAGGGGTTGTAACCGTCCGTCACGGAACCTATCACGATGCGCTCACCGTCATATTTGTGCGGATTGGCTATCGGTTTCCAGTTCTTCACGTCCAGAAACGCGCCCCACGGTTCTGTATGCCCGGTGAAGCGTTTCATAAACGATGCGTAGCAATACTTGCAGGCGTGAGGGCATCCCACGTAAGGATTGACCGAATATCCTCCGACTGGCAGTGCGGATTTGGTCATAACGCTCTGTACGTCTATTTCCTTGATTGTTTCAGTATTCATTGTATGCGTTTGATAAATTGTTCCGGCAGTTCCTGAATCATCCTTTCTTCACCCATTATAAGCAGCAAATCCTCTTTCATAAATACGGGGATTCCTTGCGCTTTGGCTTGGTCGGCAATGTGAAGCACCCATTCGAGACGGGAATCCACTTTGCCTTTCCGATGTCCCGTTTCCGTGCCTATGACAACCCAATCGATACCCGCGAAGTCTATCTCTCCGATTTCGTCAAAGATAGGTTCAAAGGTGACGTGGTAATGTTTGGCCTTGATATTTCTTTTCAAATCTTCTAACCTTTTTTTCTCGGAACTGCGCGTGACGGTCACGCCCATCCAGACATTTTCGTCATCCGTAGAAAAACAGACCTTATCCGGACGTTTCGTAAGAAAGATATAAGCGTGTTGCGGATTGCTTTTCATTCTTCCGAAAATCTCCGCGTTCCATTCAGGCTTCCAATCGGAGAAGTCGCTCATTCCGGTCATCAGCCATACGTGAGGTTTTGGAGTGTCGATGATGTGTAGCTTGCGCCCCATATATTCGGGTACAGAAAAATCGTCCGTGATATGGAAGCGGCGACAGTTATTACGGGCATAGCAGTAGCTGCACCCTATGGAGCAGCCTATCACTATGTTCATATTCTTTATCAGCGATTTGATGCAAACACTCATAACGTAATGCTCTCCCCATCTCCCGGTATAATCAGTCGGTTCATATCCACTCCGTGGTGGAGGGCTTCGTTTCGCAGGATTTCGCGTGTTGTCTGGCAATGGTCAATAGCATCCATGTGTACGGCTATCAGTTTGATTTGTGTGGGGAGCGTGTCGAGCATCGCCATCACTTCCTGTTCGTCGGGGATGATGCAGCCGTCTGTCTTGGAAAATTCGGGGAACACCGCACCGCCGCTGTTTACAACGATATAATCAGGGCGGTATTTTTCCACGGTTTCAAGGATGCACGGTTCCCATTTGCAGTCGCCCATTATATAAATGGTCGGAAGTCCCTCCGCCATCAGCACATAGCCCGACACGGGTCCCATCATCTGGCCTATCTGACCGAAACCGTGATGACCCGTGGTGCGGTGGATGGTCAGGTTGCCTATTGTCTTGCTCTTTTCAATTGCTTCTACATTTGTAAAACCATCTTGCACGAGGGTTTCCTTGTCTTGCGGCTGGGTGTAGAAAGGGATGTCTTTCGGCAAATGTTGTTTCACGCTCGGTTCATAATGGTCAATGTGGTTGTGTGTGAGCAGTACCATATCCACGCCCTCGGTGATTTCGCTGATGGGCATTACCAGATGCACCCTCGGACTTTTATACACGCCGAGAGCGGATTGCAGGGTTCCTTTGTCGGCAAATACGGGGTCAACAAGGATGGTGTGTCCTGCATAATTGATTTTCAAGGTGGCGCTGCGCACCAACCGGATAATAGCTTTCTCGTTCATAATGTTACGCTTTTATGATTTGTCGGGTGCAAAGTTCGGAAGATTCCCCTGATGCCTCTATGCCTTAAAAAGAGAAATATATGCCATTTTGATAAAAGAATGATGTATATTTGCAGAAAGCAAAGAACAAGAGCGATGAAAACGATAACCAACCCCGAAAGACTGGTCAGCGTCCCGTTCAGCAAGACACGTTGCGGCGTGGACTTCTACATCAACACAGGCGAGAGCAAGGACATCTGTGGTGTCTTGACCGAGCACCGGACGTTCAAGACGGATTTTTTCAGTTTCTATTTCTTTCGCCGCGCCAATGGCTATGTGCTGTTAAACTTCCGCAAAATAGAGTTACGGGACGATATGGTGCTCCTCCTGTCGCCGCACCAGCAACAGGAATGGCACGTGGACGAAGCGGAACTGGACTACACCTTTCTTATCTTTCGCGAAGACTTTATGCGCACGTTCATCGCCGACAAGTTCTTCGTCTATCGCCTGCTATATTATTATCAGACCGACACGCCACCGTACCTGTTTGCCGCGCCGGAAGAACTGGCGGAATATATGCGCCTCTTGGGGAAGATAAAACAGGAGCTGCTGCATCCTGTGGCAGACACTTACAACCTTATCGTATCTGTGCTTTACTATCTGTTGGTGGTTATCAACCGGGCATACGCCAAAACTTACCGTCTGCCGGTCGAAGTGCCGAAGAACAATTATGCCTTCCAATTCAAAGACCTGTTGGAGAAACATATCCGCGACATGCAGCGTGTTCAGGAATATGCCGATATACTCCGCGTGAGCCGTATCACTCTGAACAATTCTGTAATGGCGCAGTTCGGCGTGTCCGCCACCCATCTGCTCAAACAACGCTTGTTGGAGGAATTGAAAAACGAGCTGTTGTTCTCCGACCGCAACGTGAGCCAGTTGGCGGACGAGTTCCACTTTTCCGACCCCAGCCATCTGATGCGCTTCTTCAAGCAACAGACGGGAAAGACATTTACGCAATATATCACGGACTACCAAAATGGAATATACGAATGAAAAGCAAGAAAAAACTTTATAAGACTTGCACTCCTATCCTCTTTTTTTTGTATTTTTGCAGTCGGCGAGAGTTTTTAGGTGGAAATACACCGCATATCACAGAATTAGCAACCGTTGCCAAGTCATTACCTCACTCTTTGAGAAAAGCTTATAAATAGCTTGTTTCTAACAGATTCCTATTTGTGTATCGAATTTTTTATGAAAGGAGAAAATAAAAACCGCCAAGAGGGTAACTCCTGACGGCACGTTGTTCTTTTTACTACGTTTTTACATTTTGTCAATATACCAACCTTAACTTTACATACTCGGGGGTTATCTCCAGTTTGATGTCCTTCATGTGGCTTGCACCCAACTTCCTTGCAGACTTCTTGTAGCTTTCAATAAAATCATCTATGTCGATGAAGGTATTGAAATAACTTCCGAACGGTGCTTTTGGATAAGGCTCCGGCATTCTGAAACCATTTAGTCCTGTGCCTGTTATGGTATCGGCATCGGCGGAGTTTATTTCACCCTCCTCAACCAAGTTCTGCAAGGATGTGCGGTTGAATGTAAACTCGAATTCATTGTCAGACGGATTGCAAGCGGAGAAAACCACCCTGCGCTCACCTGTTACACTGTCAAAGTCGTTCTGGATTTCCTGTTGTACACTCATGATTGTGGCCGGTTCCATCTCGTGAACCTTTGCCACTAAAAAGATTTTCTTCTTCATTTTTATTTGTTTTTGTAATTTGATAATTAAAGTTATGCCGTAGCTTCTTTCCACATATCCGACCTGTCCTTTGTAAGCATCACTACGACTTTCTCACGCGGACATATTCCAAGTCACAGGCCAGTTTTATCGTCATATTCATCATCGACAGTATGCTCCTCCTCATAAAAATACTCCTCTTCTTCATAATAGGAATCATCTGTGTCGTCATCTTCCATATCGTCAATCACCACCCAGTCGTTCTTGTGCCTCATTAAAAGGGACTCATAAAGCGACCAGACGTCATCCTCGGTGAAAGATTCTTGGTTACAGTCCAACGATTCGTTTTCAATGGCAATGAGGTCCTCCCTTATCCGGTCCAGCAACTCCGACTTGTACTTTACTTCTCTTATGTCACCATAGCTCATTATGACTCTTGCTTTATTATCGTTCTGTCTTTTTATTTTCATCATATTATTCTTGGATTTTTATTTTTTTGTCTGTTTGTAATTCATTATTATTTGTCATTTTGCATATCCATAGTTAAGGGGTTTGGCACTCAATTGAACTATTATTCTTGCTTTCGTGATTAAAGAAATCAAGCCTTGTTAACCTGTTCCCATCTTCATGGCCTATAAATTCCTTTTCCACCAATAAACCGTTTTCGAAAAGTTTTGTTGATGTGGCAAAGTGTTTACAGGTTCTTACGCCGTTTCTTACATCTTCATTTTTCATAAATATCTCCTTTCTGCTTTTTTGAGTTGATAATCAGGTCTATCCCGAACTCGTCCTTAAGGAACTTTACCAATGTCTTATAAGCATCAGTCCTTTTCCTTGCTCTCGGTATTACTGTAAGAAGCTCGGACAAGTCAACCTTAATGCAGAGTCCACTTTCAAGTTTCCTGCCGATGTACTTCTCAAGGGCTTCGATATCCTCCTTGAACTTGTCAGGCACTATCACCGTGTTTACTTTGTTTGTGATTACATCTGGAGAAACACAATCCTGACGGTCCCCTGAATACTGCACTTCATCAGAGAATAATTTGTTTAAATATTTTATTATCATAAAACTTGAATTTTTATCCTATCTCACTAATCAGGCTTTTAGACTTCTTTAAGCGCGTTTTATCACTTTCGGACGCTTAATGTTAAATTTCACTGATTAGGCTTTAATGGCTTGAAGAGCGCGTTTTATCGCTTTGGAGACTTTTTGCAATGAGGAAATGATAGTTTTTATGAAGTAGTCTGAAAAATAAAAAACGCACCAAGAATTTAATCTCGGTGCGTCGTCAATATTTGAAATATTGAACTTTCAGTGAGTAAATATTATTTTGTTGATAAAAATGGTTAATAATAAACAGCCGTATCTGCAGCAATGGTATCTACGACAACTGTGTCTACAGCGGACACATAATCTTTTCCTTCCGGTGTACGCTTGTTGTTGGATTTTCTCGGATTTCTTGTCAGGTCGATATAGTTACCTTCCGTGAAATAATATATCAGTGTAATTATACCTTCGTCGTAGCTAAGTCCCACGGCAGTTCCTTTTGGCGACTTCCAATAACCACCTTCTATTTCCTTGTAGCCTCTGCTCCTCAGATTCTTATCAAACTCTGCAGATATTTTTTCCTCTAAGCATTCATATTCAGATATATCATAGGTCATCCACACTCCTCTTAATTTGGCACCATAATTAAACACATAGCCAGCAGGATACCTATAAGTCCAGTAATAGTATGTTTCATACTTGTAAGTTTGTTTTGACAAATAATTGTTAAACATAAGTCCTACTTGGCGTCCTGTGTTCTCATTGTTAACTATTAGTGTTGATTCATCAGAATAATAACTAGCGCTATATGTCAATTCACTGCTGAAATTTCTTAGGGTCATGTTTCCATTGTATCCGTCACACGTCGTGTCTGTAAATGAATTTATGATTTTTTGCGCGTATGCTTTCGGGTCAAGGTAATTGCTTTTTACAACATTAATTTGTGTAAGTGAATATTGAGTGAAGTTCACATTGGTTATATCTTCACCTTTATCATTTATCAATGTTTTAGATTTTTCATTACCTACTAAAAATATCTCTTTACGCAATTGTGTTATTTCATCATATTTAAAATCGAGCAACACATTGTCATTAAAATCGATAATTCCATATTTGTCCTCCTTTTCTGCAAGGTATCTTCCTTCGCCAAAGCAGTAAAGCAAATCATATTTTGCACGAAGGATAATATTGTTATCCTTGTCTTTTATACCGAATACATCTCCCTCGCAAAATACGGAACGGCTGTCTTTGTAAGTACATAAATTTACTTTATAATATGCTGAATCCGTAAGATTGCAAAGGCTGTATGCTTTCTTGCCAGTATTGTCAAGATAGATTATCTCCTCTCCTTTTACTACGGGTAAATAACCGTCGCTGTAAGTTCCTATCGCCTTATAATCTTTTGAAGTGAACGTGAACAGTTCTTTACCGGTGTTGTCTATTGCATAGTACGTGGTCAAGTCCTTTGCCATGTCTGTTATAGAACAAATAGAAACACCGTCATTGAAGAATGATACATTATCATATTTTGCCTTAATTATTATTTTTCCTGTTTTGTCTAAAAAGCCCCATTTGTCATTGTCATCCATGAAAGGAGCTAATCCTTCAACAAACTTTGCACATCGTTCTATTGATTTGTCGAGCACAGCGACTTCTTCGCATTTGTTGTTTATCAATGTTATTTGTTTACCTGGTAATGTAGCAGGTACAATGTCAGAACCGACAAAGTCTGCAGCCATATAATAAGATGTCTTGTTCACCGGTTTTTTAACATCATTCACGTTGTAATAGTCGAATGTGCCTTTGTCGTTCTTTACCAAGAACACATCATTGTAGATTGCAGAAGGCTCGTTCTTGAATTCATCGCGAAAGACAACTTCACCTGTTTGGACATTCAGTATACTCCACATCTCAGAGCCTACTAATTTTACAGGCAAGTAATCATACTCAATCTCATCATCGTTACTCGAACACGAGATAATTAGCATTGAGGCTAATGTCAAAAAGGTTAATCTTAAAAATTTAATCATAATAGTAAGTTTTTAGTTATATTTTTATTAAAAAAATATTGCCATCTGTAATCCGATAAGGTTATTGCATTTTAATTCATCGTATTCTTCTGACAAATCCTTAATAAATGGACTTTTTGCATAAATCTTCCAATACATAGAAATGTCAAAATGAGGACTTGTGATGCCTATTTGTGGCCATACTGCCACATAATTTTTTCCCATATAATTATTATCTTTAATAAAGTCAGAAACATAAGCACCATACTCACCTCCGACTCCTAAAAAAAGCCTGCTTCGTTTTGATATGTCCGTTATATTAAACCTGAAACTTACAGGTATGCACACAGCTCCTCCAGGAATTTTCCATTCACTACTATTATCATTGTAATAACTGTCATATTCTGGCATAACCCTAAACCAGCGATATTTAACGCCAAAAACCAAGTTGAAAAGGTGCTTGTAACTTCCAAATCGTGCAACTACACCGACAGAATAAAACATATCCGAACCTGAAGCTTCGTTCACATTTGTTTCAATATCTGCGTCGATACCTAATTTGAAGTTTTCCTTCCACCATCTCTTATGCGCTGCAACTCTACGCTGATGTCTTAGTTTGCTCCGCTTCTCTTTTGAGATGTCTATATAACTTTTTACATAATTCTGAGTGTATTTGTCTTTTGCGTAAGACAAAACTAAATCATAACTTGGATCTAAAGAATATTCGTTTAACTCCTTGGCCAAAAGTATTGCATAAAGATTTGAAGCCTTATCATAATACGGGCTGTTGGCAGACAAAGAAGTTAGGTACGAGTAAACCTTATTTTTATCTGTGCTTTTAGATACTTCATTATATTTATACCAATCAATGGTTTCGTCAAAACGTTTCTTTGTCAAACCAGACAGAGGCTTGTGTTGATTGGCTAAGAACAAATGTTCATAAGCATTTGCATAGTCTTTGTTTTCAAATGCTTTTTCTCCTTTCAAAATATTCAGGTTATATTTTGCCTCTGCGTCGTTTTTTGAGTTTGGAAATTTCCTTAAATAAGCTTCGATATTTTCTATCGACAAAGCATTTTTACAGTTTTGCCATTCCTCATCAGATTCTATATCTATTATCTTCTGTTCAGCTTCAGCCTTGTAAGCCTGATTTTTCGAATCATTCAGATACTTCTTATACGCATCTTTTGTGTTTGCAACTAACGTTTTACTCCACAACTGGTAATCATCAATGCGGTCTTGCGCTTGTTGTTTGTATTTACTTTCAGGGTATTTTTCAATAAAAGAAGCCAAGGCACTTGTAGTTCCTATCTTGCAGGCCGTATTAAAATCGTCAGTTTCCTTTTTTTCTTGGGCAATTCTTATTTCTTCCAATTTTTTATTGCAAATGTCGAGAAGTTCCTGTGCTTCAGTATTATTAGGATTTCGCCGTAAAACTTTCTGTATTTGGTTTATGGCACTTATATAATCTGGAGTGGCTTCATTCATATAAAACTTTGCCATTCGCAAATCAGGGTCTTCATCATTGTCAATGACCTTTATTTCGCCTGGTCGTGTCGTAGCGTAAGATTTTGTGGCATTAAATGATAGTAAAGAAATCAATGCCAAGCATATTAATTTCATCATAATTCAGCTGTTTTTTGTTTAGGTTCAAGACTTTTTATCAAATCGTTAAATTTCTTACTCACATCGCCCTTTTCGTTAATTATGGCTTTAAATTTGTCAATGGCTTCGTCAAGATATAATATTGACTTGTATGGAGGGTCATTTCTGTGAATATAACATTTTTGGTAGTATGTCAGGCCCTTTAGTTCGTTTATAAAATTAGTTCTGTCACCTTCGTCAACTGTCATGGTTTTAATTTTACGAAACGTCATTTTTGTTGTAAGGTATTGCTCTTTGTCTTTAATGAAATTCATTATTTCTTCATTGTATTTTTCATATTGATGCAACAAAGGCTCATACGTTTTCATACATTCATTAAATTCCGCACTCTTTTGGGGCGACAAGTTGGCAAATGAATGTGCCGCACGTAGTGCCTCGTTTATCAGGTTTTCATCGTATCGTCCTTCAAGCGGATAAAGCAGGCATTGTTTGTACACAATGGCATCAAGTGTTGAGAATTCTTTTACCAGTCCGTCGAATTTTATTTTCAGACTGTTTTTTTCATCTTCAACCTTCATTTTGTTTTCGCGTTCAGACTTAATAAGAGCTTCTTTTTCTACTAATTGTTTGTTAAGTTCGGTTATACTGTCCAAAAGCTGTTGTTCTCTTGTTCTCAAGGACTTTAGTTCAATTGCTTGTTCGCCAATCTTTTCAATGAGGGCGTCAGTGGCATCTGTTTTTATAGTGTCAGAATTATTGTCTTGTGCTTGTGACGTTGCATAAAACAAGGTCATTACAACCACGAGAAAAATCTTTTTTATATTCATAGCCTCATACTTTTGATTAATAAATGCTTTATCAAATTTTATTATGAAACTCTTTCTTTATTAGCATAATAGCTCAAAGCGTTTTTGTCTACCGAATATAAATTTGTTTGTGCGGTTCTTAATTTCTGAGTGTATCCAAATGCAGAAACATATTCTTTTATACGTTTGTTCGCATTGTCATACGCCTTGTAAAAGGTGGCATAATCTGCGTATGTGTCATATCCGTAAACTACGCGGTCACATTCAGCTATGATTTTGCGCTCAACCGCACTTTTTGCTGTAGCTTCCACTGTGTTTAGAGCAGATAAAAGACTCGTGTTGTTGGTTAGTGGCTCGTGCTTGTAGCTACGGACTTTGCTTTTAAGACTTGAAACGGCACTAACCGAAGAACAATTTGACGCCTGTGAAATTATCTTCTTAGCTGCATAGTATTCATTAACTGTCCTTATAATTCCATTCAAGTTGGTTTCTATTTGCGTTCCTGCTTCAACGGCGTTCATTGACAGCAATTCCTGTGCTTCTTCTTTAAACTGTTTCAACTCAGCATCACTCCATGATGGTTGGTTGAAGTGGTCCATGCTGTATTCCAAAAAAATTGGAGCATAAGCATCGCAAACCATCTGCTTGCATTTTTTCACTTCTGAGTCTTTAAGACTTTTGCTTCCATCAGCGAGAGTGACTGAAGCTTCGGTATTTATATTTCCCATTATGGAATTAAACGCAACGTGGGCTTCGTCATATCTTTTGTCTTTTATCGTGCTTTTTACTTGCTCTTGAATTTCTTTCTCAAAATTGGTTTCTGCAATTTGCACATTGCCACTTTCGCTCATTCCGTTTGCGAAATATATTATTGCCGCAACAATGCCTATGGCTACAATGGCGATTAATGTTATTTTTATTGTTGTTTTCATTGCTTTGTCATTTTATTTTTTTTCTAAGGTCACCTAAGCCTTTTTCAGGCGTTTTGTCCTGATTTATTGTGTTGTCTTGTTGAGGTCCTTTAGGTTTTTCTATCTTTTGTTTTGTTGCAATTTTGTTCAGTGCATTTTTTAATTCGTTCAAGTCTATCTTGTCGCTTGTTGAATGCTCTTTCAATGCTTCTACAGCTTTATTGTACTTTTCAGTATCGTCCTTGATTGCATTTAGATAGCTTATTATTTGTAGCCAATAACCGTTACATATTTGTGAATCATTTAAGTAGAACAAAGAGTCTTTTTCTGTTGAGAGGACATTGTGAATTTGCCCTGATGCAATGTAGTCACATAATTTTTTATATTCTTGTGTCTGTAAACTGTCTTTCCTCCAAACGTCATTTCCTTTGAGCCAGTATATATCGTGTTCACGCTTCAGCCTGTCTGCCATTTGCAGGCTGTCAGAATTCAAGTTGTCGTCTTCATTGACAACAACATCGCTATCGGTTTCCTCTATTTTATTATTGTTATTGTTGAAAGACCATGGGGTAATGTCAAAATACAGGAAGAGGAGTGTAACGAGAATTATCAAACTAATTATAATGTAAAGCAGGCGTTTGCTTTTAGAAGTTTTTTTACCGCCTTTTTTATTATTGTCCGTTTTTGGTTTCCCGTCTTCTCCGTATATTGTTTTGAATGAATATTTGTTCAATTCACGGTGTGCATTTTCTACTTCCCTCAAATATTGGTAAAGTGGGTCATTACCCTTTAAGCTAACATTGCCTTTTATTATTTCGCCTTTTACATAAAGCCTTATGCTTACAGTTTTTTCTTCCGGTATGAGATGTATTTCTGCCTGGCCTTTTTGAAGTTCTGACTCTTCCAAGTTCCTTTCATATTTTCCATATCCATAGGCGTCGATTCTGAGCTTGTAAGTCCCCTGTGCTATCGGATGAGGCAATGTAATATATCCGTCCCTGTCCAATTGGCATATTTGATTGTTGCAATAGATGTGTGCCTTGGGTAGCGACCATAATTGCATACCTTCTGCGATAAAATTCAGTTTTATGCGGCGTTGCAGTATTATTCCGGCTGTTTTTGTGTCGTAAACTGTTATATCAACACCGTCATATCTCAGAAGGTTGTTGTCTTTTCCATCTATTCTTACGTTTTCGCTTTTTGGCGTATAACCGTTGGCGTAGTAAGTTATGGTGAGTGTATCACCGTCTTGCAGGAGGCTCTTTGAAACTTTTACGCCTTTCGGCAACATGCTTTCGTTGATATGATAAGTATGCTTTATCGGTGAGGTTATCTCCTTATAACCAGCTGGAAGTTGTGCCGGAACTGATGTAGCTGGCACTATCAGCAAACGTCTGAATGCTGCGTATTCGGCTTGTTCTGTAAACTGGAAAATTTCCGCTAAATCCTGTTCTGTTCTGTAACGGCGGAATGCTTTTTCGTTGCTTGTCGCTTCGTTTTTTGCTGGATATGGGTTCTGTTTGAGGTATTCTGCAAATTCCCCAATTACACGAGCTACATAATTTCTATCTGGTTCATCGTCAGCTAATCGTTTTAAACGTTGCAGAGCCATGATAACTTGTTTACCATCTGAGGCTACGTATTCGCCCGTGAATACCGTTATCATCAAAAGTCCGCCTCTTGAATCATGCTTATTGGGTACAATAACAGAATAATAATTACCAAGGCGATTTTTCCAGTAAACATAAACGTTTGTTTCCCGTGTTAAGAAAAAACGGGCTTCACGTGGGTCAGACATGGCACGCAGCCAGTTGTCTTTTTCTGATGGTCTGGTAGGGTCAAAGATGTCAGGATATGTAAAAACGTGTTTGGTGTCGTTGTCGGCTTGGCCGTAAACGTCTACCTTTATGCTTGCTATTTTATTTGACAATGTATTCATTTTTTTATGTGTGTTTATATTTTCAATAGTGCTTTTATGATTTCAAAACTCCTTTCCACCAAGGGCCTCCTATTGGACGGGTCTTTGTAAGAAGTTTTTTTATTATTTTGTCTGTATCACGGCTGTCGAACTTGCACAGACTTTTGGCAAATACCTCACCAATGGAAAATGACAGTATTTTAAGGTCGCCTACACCGCATTCTTTACATGTATATTGCAAATTGTTCCAAAATGCAGGCAATTCTTCTTCTACATATTTGGCGGCAAATTTCGGTCTTTCTTCCGGTGTGCAATTTATCATGTCACATTTGGTTACAAGCACATATACGCCTACGGTTTTCTTTGAGAATACGCCCTGAGATTTTAAGAAGGAACTCATGCAGTCCAAATAATCTACCATTCTTCGGCCTTCCCATTCTTTATCATGCGCATTGTATTCTACCACGAAAAAGTGTATTTTATTATTGCGTGTATCGCGCAGGTAATCCATCGCAGTGTTTAAAGTTTGTTCCTTTTCTTCTGGTAAGAAAAGGTTGTTCTGTTTAAAGTACACAGAACGGAATAATTCGCCTGCGAGGTCAATAAGGGTTAACCTGTGTGGAAGGTTTTTATTGTCGCGCAGGTTTACAATCATTTCCTGTATGCTTTCTATTGGTGACCCTTGTGGTAAGGTACAAATTCCACGACTATCAAATATGTTTGATAAAAGTGTCATATAGTCATAGCCCAAACAAGGTAATTTTTCGAGTATGCCTTTTTTCGTTGCGCTACTTATTATCGCCCCTAAAGCACATGTTTTACCTGACGATGGCGTACCCCAAAAATACACTTCCGTTGTATCACTTTGTAGCTTTTCCGGCGGTTGGCTTCCTGGTAAATCTGACGGCTCGTTGAATTTTTCTATGGCATCCGCTTTATCGTATCCGAGAATATTGGCTATGTCATTCCAAGTGGCTACACCGTTACTTACTTTTTGTTTTATTTCATTAGCAAAATAAGCATTGCGGTCAAATCGTAATTCATCGATAAACTTGTCGCGGCTGGCATTGGCTTGTACCCGATTACGTGCCTCTTGTGCATGATTGCCATACGGGTGTTGTTCCAGATACCGGCGGTAAGCCTGACTGTCACCAACGATGCAGGCATTATCCCAATCTTTGTCATCGCTTAATGCGTTTATGGCAGTTTTTATCTCGGCCTCGTGCTGGCCGGGATATTTCAATTGGTATTCGTTGTAGTCAAAAATAGTGTTGCGGCGCTTTGTCTCAAGCCACGGAAGGTCAACAAGCAATTCATTACATTCGGCTATATGTTTACCTGCCGGGAAAAGAGTCTTGTATTTGTTAAGCTGCTCTTCATTTAGGTTTGACTGTATATCAAACCATACGTCATCATCAAGTGCGTCCACGGCTTGACGCGCTTCATTGGCATGTAAGCCTTCCGGGAACTTTTCGAGATATTCGCTATATGCACTGACAGTGTTATTCCTTTGCGCAACAGCCCAAGATGCGTTGTCTTCATCCGCCATCTCTGTTCTTATCTCATTCTCTTTTTCTTTAAGAAGACCGGCAGCAATAAGTTCGCTTAATGAGACCTCCCCTTTCCTTATATAGTTTATAAGGTTTCTTAGTGGGATGCTATTGCAACTGTCCAATATTCTCTCTTTCCTGTTCATATCACTTTATTCATAATATTTGTCATCGTCATTTTTACTTGTCGCGGAGGCTAAGCTTTTTTCTGTCATGAAGTACGGCAACAGCATTATTGCAAAACATACTAAAGATACGATTATAGCCAAGGCTGATGGGGTATGGAACTGGCTGTATACTTTTGTCAGTTCTGATAATTGGTTATTAAATTCAGAGTATTCAAATTCATTTGGCTCCTCACCTTTATAGGTGACAGAAGAAAGTTTTTTATAGTTGTCAACCCAGTCGTCAACTTGTTTGTCAATCTTGCTGATATTTGACGGGGCCAAAGGGTTCCAAACGCTTGTGTTTTTGGCGCTTGCCAACCATTTATGACGCTCATTGACTATTTTCTCTGTTGCATCGGGCAGAAGTTTTGAGCGGAGGCTTTTCGCAAGATTTCCTATTTTTTCATCGTCGGTATTTCCTGCTGCCCCACCCAAATATTCATTATATCGTGTAGGTTGTGTTTTTTTCGACATGCTTATTGTAGTGAGGGTGACTTTGTATGTGTCTATGCGCGCTTCCACATATTCTGCATACGCTTTGTCAAGACTTTCGGCGGCTTCGCAAGTATTGCTTATTTTTCCTTGTATCTCTTCGGAGTTGTTGATAACATCCATGAAGTTTGTGAACGGTATTGACGCTAAAGCAAATACAATAAGGATTATTAAGCCGAAAAATGTCTGTCCAATAACGCCAAGCCGTTTCCAACGGGTTGCTTTTGCCTTACACATGAACAACACACAGGTTGCCACTATGGCTATCAACGCCATAGTGAGGATTATAGGCAACAGGAGGTTCCCTTTTTGCCAATAGGTCAATCCAAGAAAAGTGATGTAGCTGAATACCAGCAACACCATAATTGCGAACACACTTGCGAAGTTAAAACTTGAGTTTTGCATGATGTATTTGTTGTTTAATTGTTTTTATGTTGAACGTCAAATGTTTTTATTGACTATTCGCATTTTGGAATAATGGGAAAATACCGATGGACAAAAGACGGCAAATCGCCTCTTGAAAGACCATGTTTCAGGCTCTGAAAGGTGGCTGATTGAAAGCCAATCTACGGCATTTTGCATTCGGATATTTCCCTTGAACATAAATCATTGATTTTCAGGTAATTGTTTCTTTAGTTCCTTAATCTTGTTTTCATATTCTTTTATGAGTCGCCTAATCTCGGCATAATCGTTGTTATTGCCGTCATTCGGAACCGGCTGTACCGGCTCTGTGGGCGTTCGTTCGGCTATGCCTGCAGCAGAATCGTCACCTTTGCCGTCTGGAACCGGTATTAGTTTCCGAACAGGCGGTTTTGAGAAGTCGCCACGCTTTGTGGCTTCAAGAGCCTTGTCAACCAGCACCATTGGCGGAATATTGCCATATACATCGCTTCCTGTGCGGTAAAGCACATTACGGGCTTGCTCGACTGTCAGGTCTTTTTTTATAGACTTCATCAGTGCAATGGTGCCAGCAACTATCGGCGCAGCCATACTTGTGCCGTCGCATGACTGCAACCTGCTTGTCGGGAAAGAGCTGAAAATGTTTTTACCCGGTGCGGATATATCGGAGCAAGGTCCATAATTTGTGAAGTCTGTTGGGCACATATCCTCATCGACAGCTGTTACTGTTATGGATGAGGCATTGCGGTTTTCAGGCGGTATGCTTGAAAGAATGTCGTCATTACCGGCTGCAAACACCAATATGCACTTTTTCCTTGCAGCTATTCTGCTGACCCTGCTCCACAAAGCCATCTCGTTCTTGAACTGCTCTTGCGATATTTGCTTCTGAACAGGGACTGGCAACGCATTAAGTCCTTTGAAAGACGGACCGATGGAGATGTTGACGACATCAGCATCATGATGAATTGCGTACATGACACCGGCCACAAGGGCTGATAGCGGACACCGTTTGTTGTCAAACACTTGTATCGGCATAAGCAGGCAATTTGGCGCAACACCGGATGCTCCTTTGCCGAAATATTCGGCACTGCCGACTGCCAATCCTGCCGTATGCGTACCATGTCCTTCGCCAACGCTCAGCCTGTTGTTTTGCGTAAAGACATTATACGCATCGACAATCCTTCCCTTGAACATAGGATGCGAGGCTTGTATGCCATCGTCGATTACAGCCACTTTAACTTTGTTACTTCCCTTTGTGTATTTCCATCCTTGCTGTAAATGTATTGCTTTCAAATGCCAGCCAGGATTAACCGGATTGTTGCTTATATGTCCGTTAAGTTCGTATATCTGCTCGTCAAAGACAAGAAACTTGTGGTTGGGTATCTTCTTGTTTATAGTCTGTCTTATGGCGTCACGCTCACCTTCGGGCACTTGGATTACCAGCATCTTAACTTCACGGTCAAAGCCTATGATATTGTATTGTTCACCGGGGTAAGCTTTTTTAAAGTCTGCTGCCAAAGCGTCTATATCGTCATTCTCATTTTCCATGAACAGGAACATGCGGTTACCGATAATATCAGGAGTGCCGGGTTGTTCGATAATTGGTGGCTGTTCCCCACCTTCCCCCATAACAGGCGCAACTACACCTCCTCCTTCAGGCAATTTGCCATCATTGCCTGTAATGGGTTTGACAACTCCATTGTCTTCAACAACTTTCCCATCTTCGGTTTTCACGCTGTCTATTACGCCAACACCGTTGATTACCCTATGGCTGTCACAACCGTTGCAGGAACGCAACAGCAAATACAGGAGGAACAGAGCCAAGAGCAATATAAGGAAACGCAACAGCCAAGTAAGACAACTCGATGCAGTCAGCCAAAGCCAAAAACGTTTCCACCACGGCAATTTCTTTTCATAAAGCGCAGTATAAGTCGTGTCATTGGTTATAGGTTCGTTCACAGACCTATCCCAACCTTTAAAAGTGTACCCTTTGTTAGGCTTGACTTTTGGAACGGAATCGTTAGGAATACATGTCCCATCGTCCATTTGAAATGTTCCATTGCCTTCAATTTTGCCATTGTCGCCAGCAACAAACCTTACATTGTGCGTCGTTGGTATATCCTCATGCGGTGGCTCTGGCGCAGGTTTTTCCTCGTCAGCAACGAACATGGCAGTATATGATAAATCGTTGTTTACGGCTTGTCCCTCCGTAATGTCAGGAGTCCATCTGTCAAAATGGAATCCCGGATTGGGCATAGGAACTGGTATATCGGTCGATAACAATGCATTGCCCGGCTGTATTGCAACATCGACATTTCCTTGCAACGTTCCCCCGTCAGATGCAGTAAACCTTACCCTGTATTCATCTTTGCGGACACATACTGCCGTGTAGGTTATGTCGTTATTTACAACTTTTCCATGCGGAGCTTCAGGCAGCCATTTAACAAAGCCATAGTGCTGCTCTGGTTCAATCTGTGGGATATCTTTTGCCCCCTGCAATACATGCCCATGCTTACGCAACATTGATGATTGTCCGACAATACGTCCATGTCCGTTGACTGTATATGTAACCGTATGAACCCTGTGCTCTTTTACATCTTCCTTTATTACGGTTGTAATGTCTCGCCCCTTCCGCATACGCATACCCCAAACAGCGAAGGTTATCTTGCCGTCATAACAATAAGTCAGCTGTTCAGAATATTCACTGTCCAAGAATTTTACAGCGCAATCGAGATAGCTTTTTTCTTGAGTATTAACTGTTTCATTTACGGCTTTTCTTAATACCGACAAAACATCATCGCTAATAATTTTATACCTCTCATAACTTTCCGGGTCATGGGATTTTAAGCTGTATAATGTTTCCGGGGCTTCTGATGGTTGTGGGATATACCAGTCAAGAGTACCTTTTGATGTATTTTCTTCAGGTTGGGCAAATACAATTTCAGGGTCAAATCCATGAATGTGCTTTTTGAACACACGCAAGAACTCGGCATAGCGACTATAAAATGGTGAGTTGTTGATCATCTCAACATTAAAATCGCTTAAGTTTGATTGACATAACCTTGTTTTGCCTTTTACTATAGTCATAACATCTTTAACTATTTATGTTTTCCAAAATCGCCTTAAGTTCAGAATTCGCATTTATGTCATAGTCGGGTAATTCACTCGCTAATATGTAGCCGCACCTTAGCTGTTGTTGCCATCTCCAAACTTTTTTATATTGGGGGAAACGTGCAAGAAACTTCCTGTCTCCGGCAACAAATGATTTTCCAGACAACATTTCTTTCAGTTTGTTCAAATCAGATAACAAATTGATGTTTTCTGTACTACCGTCATTGTCGATCAGACTTGTGTCAATATTCAGTTTAAGTTCTGTATTCTTCTTGAACAACTTTTGTTTGTCGCTGTCCTTGAGGAACTTGAAACCGAACGAGCTTGCAAAATCATTAAACTGTATTGACAGATAGTCAGAGATTATGCCGACAGATACTGATTTATCTATATTGGAAATATAATCATTTACTTTTTCTATAAAAGCCTGCCTTACGTCCATCATTTTATATAATGACCACAATGAAGACATAATGGTTGAAACGGCCGGTAATGTATTTTCATAACTATTGACTACACGTGTCATCAGAACCTTGTCATGCCATAAACCTTCAACACTTGCCACGATATTATCGGCCCTGCTAACCATCATCTGACTTTTTGAAAGTAGCTTGTCAAGGTCAATGCTTCCTAATTCGCTACGGCATTCGTCTTCATCGTTTACGCCAAGATAAGCACATAGCCTGTCAAGATTTTCATCCCTTGACAAAGACGTATCCATTCCTGCTGCCATGAAAATCTGTGCCTCCTCGTCGTTCATCGGCATAGGCTGCTCTTCGCCCAATATTAATGAATTTATAAGTTCATAGATTTCGGGTTCAGATATCATCATCGTATCAAGGAACTTACCGAAAGCGTAAGCATCACGACCTATCATGCGGTCGATTTGCACACAAGCCCTTCCTGCTTGCCGTTTGGCCAAATTCAATTGTTCTTCATTTGTGTCTGGATGGTAATATTGCTCAAGAAATGACGACATGCCATTCCTGATTTGCTTTATGTCATTGTCAAACTTGTCTTCACGGGCATGTGAAACATTAGGTGCAAGCGTGTTAAGGCTGTTTATAATCCGCAATGTCCCGTCTTTGGCGCATGATGCGGCACTTTCCCATGCTTCGTTTGGATCCGAGAAGTGAAGCTGAACAAAGTCATTAGATATAAATGACTTCTTCAAGTCTGAAAAAAATGTCGGATAATTGGCTGGACGTACAGGTTCTCCTGATTCAGGATGACCTGCCCGTGGATCATACCCATTATATATTGTTTTGGAATACTTGAAATCCCTAAGCATATAGATGTTTTGGAATTGTTTTGTAGAAACGCTCCAGTCATTGAACCAATGCTTGTCATCACCTAAGGACTTAAGCACTTCTTTCTCCAATACTACATTAAAACGCCTATTCCAACGGGCATCAAGAGAATAAGTATCTCCGGCCGTTTCGTCTTGGTATTCAAGGTCTTTGTTAAACCATGTACTTATTACGAACAATGGCGGTATTACTGAAGTTTTTATATATTCTTCACGTCTACGAGGGTCTGCACCTATATTTTCAGTCACCCATTTGTCCAATAATCCGCCCATTGAGCTTTCTCCGCTCATACTGTTATTATGGCAAAACAACAAAGAACTTATACGTTTTGCTGCAGAATACTTGTTGAAGAGATAAGCAACTTTTCCTCGTCGCAATACAGTTGAAAGGTTTTTGCCTTCCCCAAGTTTATCCTGTTTTATTTGTTCTGGACGACGGGCACCAGGGAAATCAAGAATGTCCAAATCTTTAAGGAACGGATGTGTATCTGACATTTCCTCGTCAAGACTAAAGCTCAACTCTGCTATCAATGAACTGAAAAAAGACTTTTCCAAATTTATTGACTTGCCGTCTACCTCTGTCTTTACTTCAGCCATAGGTTCATATTCACTGCCAGTGTCTTCGGGGTCGCCATACATTTCATCAAGACGTGCTACGTCTAACAGTGTGCCTTTACGTTTAAGTACAGAATCAAAACAGGTGTAAACAATAGGTTTGTATTCCAACTTTTCATAAGCAGCCATCATGTCTGCCCATAAACGGCCAATTTCACTTTGGCGGTTCCATAGAATTTGTAATAAGCTTGATATTTGACTCTTGCTTAAATCGTAAACATTTTGTACAAGGAAGTTGAATAAATCACTATTAAGCACTTTGTCGCACTTCTTGCTTAAAGTAGACGAATTCAATAAATACTCTTTTATATCAAGAACATCATCCTCACCTATTATCTGTTGTTTATTGACAGGCTTTTCAGGAATAATATTTTTTACAAACTCATTAATTTCGTCTTTTGACAGTACTTCATTTAACGAGTAATCAACTTGATTATAATACGCCTCACAAAGTATCAATACAATATCTGTCACCGAAAGCAATCTTACTTTAAGATAATTAGTCGGTGTAATTATGGCTTTTGTCGTGAAACGGGTTATAACGCCGGTAGCTTCTATGGTTGAGTTAGGACGACTTGGATTGATTTCGCTTATAAAGTCATATTGTTTTTCGCCGTCCGTAACAGCAAAAGGATGATTGGGGCTTGAAAGCATCGCACTTATTAGGTACGATTTACCCATTTGGCTCTCGCCGAAAGCAGCCGAAGAGCAAGGCTCACTGATAGCATATTGTATTTTCTTTAAGCCTCGACGATAGTTTATTAATTTCTTTTTGTATTCCAACTGCTCCGCCTTAGGTACATATTTCAACCATCCTAAAGCTTCATTTACAGTTGTTAATTGTTTATTTATTAATTGAGCATCCATAATCTTAACCTTTAGCTGTTAGCTTTAATATTAATGTTAAACGCTCCAGAGTCAAGCCAATAACAATCCGGGTCATTAAGGCTTTGTATGGTTAACGCAAAATCATTCGCTGCTATATCTCTGTCCCTATCACTGTCACCTTCGACTGATACAATGCTCAAATGCTCCTTATCACCGTCATAATCATCCCTTTCAAATGTAAAGGTAAACGGAGCATTACTCATAAGGTTGTCTTCATATTCACGGGACAAATACTGTTTTTCACTGTCTGTTAGTGTCCTGTCAGAATATTTGTTGATTATTTTTTTCAATATGTTGTCATGGTTTAGTTCAAGTACATAGAAAGGACGTACAGGATAAAGCGTAAAATCAAATTGCTTACTGCCAATGTATGCAGGTAATGAATTTAGTTTAAGTTGTCCTTCCGCTATATCTGGGGTTATAAAACATTTATTATCCCGGACAAAAGAGTCCTTTAATATAAAATATTCAGTTGTCGGCGTTAAATCTTCTCCTAATGCAGACAGGTCAAGAGAAAAATTATTCAAGCCCCCGGCATTTGCGGCTAAATATCCAATCATAGCCCCTACCGGAACTACACTTTTAGAATTAGTCAAATAGCCGAATTCATCAGCAAATGGATACCAACGGCCAATACGATATTTATTGAGAATTATCAACTGGTTCGGATTTCCATTAAAATACCTCAAAAAGATGTCTTTTATAGGCTGTAGAGAAGTTGGACGGCCTGATAGAATAACAATGTCACAATCTTGCGAATACATGATAGTAGCTACATTTTCAAGCAAATCACTCATTGTGTGTTCTATTACTTTTGAAATGACCTTGCTATCGTATAACCAGTTTATATCAGTCAAAGGAAATCCGAAGTGCTGTTTAAAGCATTCCTGAACAGTTATGCTCGGTTTGTTTCTTGAAAAGATTTCGTCAAATGATATCTCACGGTAAGTTTCTTCGTGGCTTAACAAATCTAAGAAATAGCTTATTATAGGTAAGCATACTTGCAAATTGAAGTCTCGTCGCATGATTCTGTCTTTAAACGACAAATGATTATTGTCTTCCCCAAAGAACTGATATAGAAGGCGCCTGATTTCATCGTCGTCCTTACCACGTTTGGACAACTCATTCTCTATTATACCGTTTTTACCTTGTATTAACACATTCTCAATGATGACTTTCATCATATCGTCACCTGCATAATCAAAACTGTCCCAAAACTTAGGTATAGGTTTCAGCCTTGATGGATTATTATCATTGTATTCGTATTTGCATACCATTACATCACTTGTTCCGGCACCAATATCCAATGACCCAATAACGATGGAGTCATGCTTTGTTCCATCTTCGGAGTTTCGTTTATGCCCATATAAATTGAAAAATTCACGGCTGTTATTTAAATATGTTTCCGAGAATTGTCCATACAGGTAGACAAATTGAGAACATGTTGCTTCATCGAATATCCATTGAGGGTGTTCTGTCTTAATTGATAAATTGGGGATAACCTTTATGTCCATAGGTATGGCCGTATTGTCAATATTCCCATAAAATTTGTTTAAGACAAACAAGGCGTCTTGCAAGCTGTTATGTAAAGAGATTTGTTCTTTCTTCGACATTGCTGTTGGACAAGTAAGAATTATTTTACTAAGACGGCGTGGCATACTTTTCTTACCATGAAAATCCCTATACTCAAGACTGTTTATTTGTACTTGTGCTTGAGAAATGATTTCAAGGAAAGCGAATGTCATTAGTGTTTTACGGGAGTAATGTAAGCCAACACCAAATCCGTCTTTGTCTATTGAACCATCGTCACTGAAGTAATTACTAATGCCTTCTATTATTGGTTCTTCATTCTTACTATCTGCAGTCATCCTAATACAACGCCATTCTTCCTGCCTTGGTTTATTATCCCAAAGATAACGTTTAGGGCTTGAATATGTGGACAATATTTCATCTCCGTCTGCTAATCCTATTGCTTGATGGGTTAGAGCTTCTGCCTCTTCACCCAGTCGTACAATGCTTGGCCAGATGAACTGATTGCTATTACGCATCGTGTTCTTTCCAAAAGAGACTTTTTGAAAAGCAATACGCATATCGAATGATGTTCTAGTCATATTCAATGTGCAATCATCATTCACAGGGGTGGTAAAATTTTGTAACTGTAAAGGCTTAACTCTTGTGAAGTCATTATTCTCAAAAAGTATTGCGGCTGTACGTGAATTTCCTATATCAATTATCATCTCAACATCCATTTGTTTTACATTCCTTTCACGTATAAGTCGCACCTCTGGTAATATTTCTGATTTAGATAAATAGTTCACTAACAATAAATATGTGGCAAGAAACGCATATTTATGCTCACCTTCTTTTACCTTGATGTCCTCAAGGTCAGACACTCCATGTACCATCTGCATAAGGTAGTTCCTTATCCACGAATTTCGACCAGAGCAGAAATCCAGCAAACTTAAAGCATTACCTGATATCTTAAAATGCTTGTCTCGTTCAGAGTCACTAACAAATGACGGACATTCTTCATAATTATCTGGCTCTTTATAAACAGCTCTTGTGTCGAATGCCATTAATATTATTGCTTTAGTTTTTCCCTTTTCAGTGACTTTGGGAATAATCTTACACCTAACCCAATTATATGGGCCATTTTTCAAACGGCCAGCTGAATCAAGTTCAAAATAAGGCAATGGTAGCCAATTGTTGTATAAGGATGAGTATTTGCATCTACGCTCATCATTTAGCCGCATAACGAAGATATCCGTTGCATTTTCCAGGTCACCTTCATATATAATTTCAATATTCGGATTAGCTAAAACTTCTTGTTCACTAACGTTCAGATTACCTTCATCATCTAAAAAACGACAAGCCTCTAGGTCCGACATTCTTACAACCTTTTCACTCTCTTGCAACAAATAAGCAAATTCTAAATTAGTCTGCACTTCATCCTCATCAAACCATTCATGAAAAAGTTGTTTTGACGTATTACTAAAATCAAATTCTATTTCTTTAACATAGAATTGAATACCTGAATTAGCTATTAATGAATATTCTTCCATTGTAAAGTTCTTTCATGATTTTATTCGCCGATTTAGTCCTTGTTGGCGATATTACTTTCAAGCAATTTATATGCTTAGGTCTGAAATATTAAGTCCAAAACGTGATGGTTGTTTTAGACATAAAAAAAACGTGGACTAATAACTTCGTCTACGCTCTCTTCGGTATCGGCAAACACCTTGCAGTCATATACGAGTAAAAGCCCACGCCATACGGCGTGAGCATCAACTTTTACTCTAGACTGCTTTCTTAATATAATTTGCCGATTTTTAAGAGAGCCAGAATATAAGCTAACGCTTCAATTATGTCTTTATATGAGATTTTTTATATCATAGGCATGATTTGTTGATAATGCCACAAAGATACGAAAAAGTATTGAATGTTCCAGATAAAAATAGGAAAATACAGATATTTTTATAAAAATGATGCTTATATCCGGGAAAATAATTGAAAAGTCTATCGTAATGATTTTAATCACAAGTAAAAATATTTTTATGTATTTTATTATTAAATAAAACTCAAAGCCTTAATAATGAGGGATTGCGATACGACAAATATCACCCTTATCCGACAGCTTATAAAAATGGTTGGTTCGGATTATCGTTCGGCTTGTAGGAATAGAAAATAACAACAAATCTACAGGTCGAATAACAATCAGGCAAGAGGCACCACTATGAGGAATTTGTGGAAAAGGCGGTGGCAAGAAAAGACCGTCAGTTTAAGGCCTTGGTGACGACCCATACGGAAACTATTTGCCTTGAGTGCATCTTTGTGGAAATATGGTGAACCTAAAGCAAGGGTCGGGACATTGTGTGAAGAGCATGGTGTTTCGGCTTTTTTATTTTTTCTCCATC
>USHW01000011.1 GCA_900554545.1 uncultured Prevotella sp.
AGGTACTAAAAATATCTCATTCCCACAACTTTTTCAATAGTTTTCTTATACCGAACTCACGTTAAAACAATATCTTTACCTATAATAATACTTAAATTTCAAAAGTAAAGATTATTATTTTGTCCATTCATACTTGCCATAATACATATTATCAATTATCTTTACCACATCAAACAAAATAAATCAGAATATGATAAAAATTTACGGAATGGAAACTTGCCCTGACTGCAAATATGTGGAAGAGCAAGTAAAAAATGACTGCAGATATGAGATTATAGACATTGGGAAGCATGTAAACAACCTGAAGGAATTTCTGCGCCTGCGCGACAGCAACTCTGCGTTTGATGCAGTAAAACGCCGTGGTACAATTGGTATTCCATGCTTCATTCTTGGGGATGGCACAGTAACACTTAAGGCCGATAAAGCAGGCTTGCATCCAAGCCCGAAAAATATAGAAGGACCATCATGCCGAATTGACGGAAGCGGCTGCTGATACCAAACATTATTATTTACAATAATAAAAAGATGGCGCAAGTATAAAATCCCTTGCGCCATCTTTTTATTCAATACCTAAGCTGAACCAATCAGAGCCACTTAACGTAACAGAAGTCCTGACGGTGAGGCAGGTTGTCATTCTTCGGATACATCCTGACTGCCGTTTTATAAGTACCCGCTTCAGATGCTTCAACTGTAGCTTCGAATGTATATAAATTACCTTCTCTACTTATAAGTTTGAACGGGAATACATTTGAAATACGCTCTTCACCATTCTTGTCTGTAGTAACTGATACGAATTCAAGGCCAACTGCGTCATTCAGCCCTTGTTCGTCAATAACAAACTTTATCTTGTATTCCACGCCTGTCTCCATACCGGTTGTAGGCATTGTGGTCTCTTTTGAAACTACAGCTATAGAGTCCCAACGCTCTGCCACAGTTTCCTTCCACTGGGCTATGTCCTTAGCAAGCCGGTTGTCGTTAGCCGAAAGCTTCTTGAAGCGCGCAGCCTCCTTCGTATAGAATTTGCTGTAATAATCGTCAAGCTGACGCTTCATCGTATAATGAGGCGCTATCATGGCTATGGAATTCTTTATCACTTTTATCCAGCCTTCACTGTACCCCTTAGGAGTCTTGTTGTAATACAGTGGTATGATTTCATTTTCAAGAAGTCCATATATTGTAGCTGCGTCAAGCTGGTCCTGATATCCCTGATTTTTGTATGTCCGCTTTTCAGTCAAAGCCCATCCGGCTCCTTCACGATAGCCCTCAAGCCACCATCCGTCAAGCACGGAAAGGTTTACAACTCCGTTCATTTCGGCCTTCTCCCCTGATGTTCCAGACGCTTCAAGAGGACGAGTCGGAGTGTTCATCCATATATCAACACCTGAAACAAGACGACGTGCAAGTTGCATGTCATAATCCTCAAGGAAAATTATCTTGCCAAGAAATTCGGGACGCTGGCTTATCTCAAATATTTTCTTGATAAGCCCCTGCCCTGCACCGTCTGCGGGGTGAGCCTTGCCGGCGAAGAGGAACTGTACTGGACGCTCAGGATTATTGACAATCTTAGAAAGACGGTCAAGGTCTGTAAATAACAAATGAGCGCGTTTATATGTCGCAAAACGACGGCAGAAACCTATCATCAACGCGTTTGGATTGATTTTCTCAAGGAGCGATACCACACGTGCAGGGTCACCCTGATTCTTCAGCCATGTCTCGCGGAATTTGTCACGTATGTAATCTGTAAGCTTTTTCTTCAACGCCATACGTGTATCCCAAATCACATCGTCGGGAACATTATAAATAGCGTGCCAAATGCTCTCGTTGCTTTGATCAGACATAAATGACTCATCAAAATACTCGGCATAAAGCTTACGCCACTCTGTTGCCGCCCATGTGGGGAAGTGCACACCATTCGTTACATAACCTACATGGTTCTCTTCTGGATAATACCCCTTCCATATACCAGAGAACATCTTTTGGCTTACCCATCCATGCAACTTGCTCACGCCGTTAACCTCCTGGCATGTGTTGCAGGCAAACGTTGACATACAGAATTTCTCGTTATGGTCGTCAGGATTGGTGCGCCCCATTCCGATGAACTCATCCCATGTAATTCCAAGAATTGAAGGATATCCACCCATATATTTGCCGAAAAGACCTTCGTCGAAATAGTCATGTCCGGCAGGTACCGGCGTGTGTACTGTGTAAAGAGATGATGCACGCACAAGCTCAAGAGCCTGGTTGAAAGTAAGGCCACCCTGTACATAGTCGCAAAGACGCTGCAAGTTGCATAATGCGGCATGACCTTCATTGCAGTGATAAATATCCTTCTTTATGCCAAGTTTTTTCAAAGTAAGAATTCCGCCAATGCCAAGCAGTATTTCCTGCTTCAGACGGTTCTCCCAGTCGCCGCCGTAAAGAGAGTGGGTTATTGGCTTGTCAAAATCAGAGTTCATCTCGTTGTCCGTATCCAAGAGATACAGTTTGATACGTCCAACGTTGACACGCCACACGTATGCGTGAACCAAATAATTCACATAAGGCACGTCAACAACCAAAGGATTGCCGTCGGCATCCAACTGACGCTCAATGGGCAGGGAATTGAAGTTCTGCGCCTCATAGTTGGCTATCTGCTGCCCGTCCATACTGAGCGACTGCTTGAAATATCCGTACCTGTAAAGGAAGCCTATTCCGCACATATCAACATTACTGTCGGAAGCTTCTTTCAGATAATCGCCGGCAAGCATTCCAAGTCCGCCCGAATATATCTTAAGCACCTGGTTAATGCCGTATTCCATGCTGAAGTAAGCAACGGAAGGACGTTTCTTGTCAGGCTTTACATCCATGTATTTTCGGAACTTCGAATATACATCCTTCACATTTTTCATTATGGATTTGTCACGCACTATTTCCTCCTTGCGGTCATAGCTTAAGCGTTCAAGAAGCAGGACAGGGCTATGTCCAACCTCCTCATACAATTCTTCATCAAGGCTTCTCCAAAGGTCTCTCGCCTCATAATTCCAAGCCCACCACATATTATGTGCAAGCTCGTCCAAACATTTCAGTTGTTCAGGCAATCTTGATTTGACAGTCGTTTCCCTCCATTGTGGGGCATTGCCATAATCTGCTTTAATTTTCATAACTTATAATGTTCTATGTTTGTTTTCTGTAAATAAGTCACCTAATTCCAAAGTTCTCTTGGAATATCAATGGCGTCCGCTCATTTTTCAGACGCCCTCTCCCCCGCCTTGCGCAACGCATAATCATACGCCTGATAATAATACTTTATGAAATTACTCCAAAGAGCCTTTCTTGAAAGTTTTTCCGCATTGGCGCGCGATTTGTTTATATCCGAAACGGAAAGATTTGAAAACTCAGCTACGGTATCCTTTATCTTGTCTGCAACTTCAGAATAATTATAGTCAGTCCTATGAATTACCTTTACACCGTCCATTATCTCTCCGTAACGCCCAAGCTCCGAATTCACCCAAAGCCCAAAGCCGGCCAAATCAGAAGTTATACAAGGTACCTTAAAGGCGATGGCCTCCAACGGGGTGTATCCCCACGGCTCATAATAAGACGGATATATACAAAGGTCGTTGCCAAGCACAAGGTCGTAATATTTCATGTTGAATATGCCGTCATTCCCGTTAAGATAGCACGGCAGAAAGACAAGCTTCACATTGTCTTCACTGCTGTTGTTCATGTCAAGGTACTTCATCATGTCAAGCACATTGTCATGAGTCATATTATGCAGCCAATGTGTTATCATCGGAACGTGCAACGGAGTATCGAACTTTTGTTTGGAATTGACTCGGTCAATCAAATCCTGACGCGGTTCACCGACCCATCCAGGAACTTCAATGAAGGCCAATATCTTCTTGCCAAGACGGCTGTCCCGCTTCAAGCGGTTCATTGCTTCTATATACACGTCGACGCCCTTGTTCCTGAACTCATAGCGTCCGCTTGTCGAAACTATCAGTGTATTTTCATCGTCAAGTTCCTCTCCGAGCAAAGCATTCGCCACTTCAAATATACGCTTCCGCGCCGCCTTACGCTTGCGTGTGAACGCCGCACCCTTGGGAACGAAATCATTTTCAAAGCCGTTGGGCAGCACAAAGTCAACCTGCTTGTCAAGCAGTTCCTTGCACTCGTTGGCGGTAATCTCGCTTACCGTAGTGAAACAATCCACATACTTTGCCGTCTGCTTCTCTATAGAATGCTTGCTCTGCATGTTCAGTTCGCAAGCCATCTGGTCTCCGTTGTATGCGAAAAGATAATCATATAACGGCTTATTGTTGCCGGCAATGCTACGCCCGATACTCGTCGCATGGGTTGTGAACAATGTGGCAACCTGAGGCAGCCTGTTGTTCAAATAAAGCAAACCAAGCCCGGTCATCCACTCGTTTCCATGATAAATGACCTTCGTAGCCTCATCCAGATAAAACCTATAGAAACTTTCTACGACCTTGGCCGCTCCAAATGAAAACATGGAAGCCTCGTCATAATCCCCATAAGCATGAAGACTATCAACTCCATAATGCTCCCACAACCAAGTATAAATCTGATTTTTATCTTTATAATACTGATTGAAATCAACCAATACAGCTACAGGCTCTCCCGGCACGCACCAGCGGCCAAGCCTCACTGCAAGCCCTTCCTTATCGGCCTGCACTTTCCATTCGCCGAAAAGTCCCTTGTCTTCCTTAAAATAAAGACTGTTGGCATCGCCCAAATCCGGGCCGATGAATATTATCTTATCTTTGAATGCATCTTGCAATGTTTTTGCACGTGTTGAAAGCACTGTGTATATACCCCCAACCTTGTTGCATACTTCCCAACTCGATTCAAATATGTAATCAGGAGTTAATAATCCGTTTGCCATCTATACTTCTTAATAAGACGGCTGCAAATATACAAAATTTTGTGCAGCCGCAAACCATGCAAATGTGAATTTTAGTAAAAACAGCCGCCATTCTTGACGTATGCAAATCAATACGGCTCGGCAAGCATATCAACGCTTCACCTCTTTTATATTATTGAAAAACATGTAACACAAAAGACAAACATTGTATCGCAAAAACAACAAGGCGGAGACAACCTTAAAAAAGATTGTCTCCGCCTAAATGATTGTGGTTGTCTGTAATGCCGTCAGATGGCGACATCACAAACATTACTTGTCAAGCAAGATGTCCATCATCTCACAAGCAGCCTTGGCTACAGATGTACCAGGGCCGAAGATGGCGGCCACACCTGCCTTGTAAAGGAAGTCATAGTCCTGTGCCGGGATAACGCCTCCTGCTATCACCATGATATCTTCACGGCCAAGTTTCTTCAATTCTTCTATAAGCTGAGGAATAAGCGTCTTATGTCCGGCGGCAAGCGAACTTGCACCTACGATGTGGACGTCGTTCTCTACAGCTTCACGAGCAGCCTCAGCCGGTGTCTGGAACAGCGGTCCCATGTCAACGTCGAAACCACAGTCGGCATAGCCTGTCGCAACGACTTTTGCACCACGGTCGTGTCCGTCCTGACCCATCTTTGCGATGAAGATACGTGGACGGCGGCCTTCTTTCTTCGCAAACTCTTCTGTCAACTCGCAGGCTTTCTTATAGTCCGCGTCGTTCTTGCTTTCTGATGAATACACGCCTGATATTGTTCTGATAACTGCTTTATAACGGCCTACAATCTTTTCGCAGGCATCACTTATCTCACCAAGGGTACAACGTGCCTTGGCGCACTCAACGGCAAGCTCGAGAAGGTTGCCCTCTCCCGTGCGTACACATTCAGTAAGGGCGTCGAGCGTCTGCTGTGCCTTGGCGTTGTCGCGTGAAGCGCGCAACTGTGCAAGCGCTTCTTCCTGCTCTTTGCGCACAGCCGAGTTATCAACCTCGAGAATGTCAATCGGGTCTTCGTGGTCGAGGCGGTACTTGTTTGTGCCGACGATAGTCTGCACTCCGCTGTCGATGCGCGCCTGGGTGCGTGCCGCAGCTTCCTCGATGCGCATCTTTGGAACGCCGGTTTCAATGGCCTTGGCCATTCCGCCAAGCTTCTCTATTTCCTGAATGTGCTCCCAAGCCTTGTGCGCAAGCTCGTTTGTCAGGCTCTCCACATAGTATGAACCGGCCCACGGGTCGATATGTTTGCAGATTTTCGTCTCGTTCTGGATGTATATCTGGGTGTTGCGTGCGATACGTGCGGAGAAGTCGGTCGGCAGCGCGATTGCCTCGTCGAGCGCGTTGGTGTGCAGACTCTGGGTGTGGCCGAGAGCCGCGGTCATGGCCTCGATGCAGGTACGGCCTACGTTGTTGAACGGGTCTTGCTCTGTCAGAGACCAGCCTGAAGTCTGCGAGTGGGTACGCAGCATGAGCGACTTCGGGTTCTTCGGGTTGAACTGCTCAATGACTTTCGCCCACAGCATACGGGCTGCACGCATCTTGGCAACCTCCATAAAGTGGTTCATTGAAATGCCCCAGAAGAACGACAGGCGCGGAGCGAATGCGTCGATGTCGATGCCTGCGTTGACTCCGGCGCGCACATACTCCAGTCCGTCGGCAATGGTGTAGGCCAATTCAATGTCGGCCGTAGCGCCGGCCTCCTGCATGTGGTAGCCGGAGATTGAAATGGAGTTGAACTTAGGCATGAACTTTGACGTGTACGCAAAGATGTCACTGATAATCCTCATCGAGAATGCGGGCGGATATATATAGGTGTTGCGCACCATGAACTCCTTTAAGATGTCGTTCTGTATCGTTCCGGCCATCTCCTCAAGCTTTGCTCCCTGCTCAAGACCGGCTACTATGTAGAACGCCATAATAGGCAGCACGGCACCGTTCATTGTCATTGACACTGACATCTTGTTCAATGGAATACCGTTGAACAGCACCTTCATGTTCTCTACCGAGCAGATAGAAACGCCGGCCTTGCCCACGTCGCCTATGACACGCGCGTTGTCAGGGTCGTAACCGCGATGGGTCGGAAGGTCAAAAGCAACCGACAGACCTTTCTGTCCGCTGGCAAGATTGCGGCGGTAGAAAGCGTTGCTCTCCTCTGCTGTTGAAAATCCGGCATACTGGCGGATTGTCCACGGACGGAACGGATACATCATGCTGTAAGGACCGCGCAAGAAAGGAGGCAGGCCGGCCGTATAGTCGAGATGCTCCATTCCTTCAAGGTCTTCCTTGGTGTAAGCCGGTTTCACCATGATGTGCTCAGGTGTCCTCCAGTCGGGGGTTATGTTGTTGTCTTTCTGCCATTTAGCCCCGTCTGACGACTTTATGCCGGAAAATATGTCGATGTCGTTGAAATTCTTTCTCATTTTATTCCCAATTTAGCGTTATACTCTTTCAATGTCTCAAGCACGTTGCAACGCACGTGAATAAAGTTCTCTATGCCTGCGGCCTTGAGTTCGTCCATGCAGGCAGGGGCACCGGCCACTACGAACATGGCGCGTCCGTCAAGATACTTGAACGCCGGAACGGCATACTCTGCATACTCGTCGTCGCTCGAGCACAGCACAACAATGTCGGCGCCGGCCTTCAATGCGGCATCAACACCTTCTTCCACGGTTTTGAAACCGAGGTTGTCTACAACCTTATAACCGGCGCAGGCAAGGAAATTGCAGCTGAACTGGGCGCGCGCCTGGCGCATTGCAAGATTGCCTATTGTAAGCATGAAAGCTACAGGAATCTTTCCGCTTTCTTCCACTTTCAAGCGCAAATCCTCATAATCTGCAGCAAGACGTGTCGTATCGATGGCCTTAAACTGCGCTTCATGCTTGTGTCCGCCTCCGCATGAGCAAGTGCAGGCTACGGGACGTTTGCCATCTGACTTTTCCGTAAAGTTGGGGAACTGGTTTGTTCCGAGGATGAACTCCTTGCGCTTTGCGGCAGCTTCATGGCGCTTTGCATTCGTGGCGTTGATGTCATCCTGCACAACACCCTTCTTCGCGGCTTCAAGGAAACCGCCTTCTTCTTCGACTTTGAGAAATATCTTCCAGCCTTCGTTGGCGAGCGAAGTTGTCAGCTCTTCTACGAAATAGCTTCCGGCCGCCGGGTCTACCACCTTGTCGAAGTGGCTTTCCTCCTTTAACAGCAGCTGCTGGTTGCGTGCTATGCGCTCCGAGAAGTCGTTAGGAGTTTCGTAAGCGGCGTCAAACGGTGTAACGACGATTGAGTGTACACCGGCAAGAGCCGCACTCATCGACTCTGTCTGCGAACGAAGCAGGTTTACGTAGCTGTCGAACAGCGTCATGTTGTATTTTGAAGTGATGGCGTTTACGCACATCATGCAAGATGCGTCAGACTTCGGCTCATACCTCTTTACTATCTCGGCCCACAACAGGCGCGCCGCACGGAACTTCGCGATTTCCATAAAGAAGTTCTCGGATATGCCCATGTTGAATGTGAGCTTGCTTGCGGCGAGGTCGATGTCAACGCCGGCATCTGTCATAATATTAAGGTATTCGTTGCCCCATGCCATGGCATAGCCAAGCTCCTGTACGATGTACGCGCCGGAATTGTTGAGCGAAACGGCGTTTACTGAGATGCAACGGAAACGCGGATAGTCCTTCAAAGCTTCCACTATCTGCGGTGCAAGGGCAAGCAACGGCGTTGTGTCATGACCCTTCATTACGATTTTCTCCATCGGGTCCCAGTCAAGAGAACCGCACACCTTGTCTTTGGCATACCCTTTTTTGTCGAAATAAGCGGCAAGGATTTGCGCCAGTTCAAGAGTGTGACGCTTGCAAGTGTTGAAGTTCAGCTCAACGGCTTCACATTCTATTCCGTCAAGCAATTCCTCAACAAAAGCCTCGCTTACGCTGTCGCCCGGAATTTTGAAACCTACGGAATCGACACCCCTGTTCAGAATGTCGCGGGCCTTTGCATTGGCGGCCTTTGCGTCATCGGCAACAATGTCCTGGCGCACATACCAACAGTTGCAGGCTTTCTTGTTTCCGCGCACGTATGGGAACTCACCCGGCAAAGCGTCGGGAGTGTTGAGCTTCAACACGTCTTCCCGCAGATAAAATGGCTGGACATCGAAGCCCTCGTTTGTCCGCCAAACCAAACGCTTGTTGAAATCAGCGCCTTTCAGGTCGACCTGAATCTTGTCAAGCCATTCCTGGCGTGTGGGCGCTTTGAACTCGCTGAAGAGTTTTTCTTTACAGTTTGACATAAAATCTTTTTATAATAAGTTTAAGATACACCTTTAATAATAAACAGCCGCCATCTACACTGACAGTCAAGACAGCCAATCCGTCAAGCCTTACCTTGCCGCCGGGCAATACGCACACCTTACACTGGTTTGCAAAAGGCCACCTTTCGGCCTCCAATACATGGCCTTTCATGCCCTAAAAGGCGGCCTTTTACCCGGCGAAATGCCACGTTTTGCAAAGCGAAGCATAAGCATCTGGATGTCAAAGACTTACCAATCGTCTATCGCCTAACGGCCTTCAGCCTGCCTGCAAAGCAGCAATGAGAACGCCGTTGAATACGGCCTGCTCAGCCAAAATGTCACGGTCGCAACCGTAATACATGCCATTACCTGCCGCACAAGCTATCTTAAATGCAAAGATAGTACATTTTTTTGACAAGATTAAAAATAGAGGCATAATTTAATCTTTAACCGTGAAAAATACAAAAAGCGGCAAAACGGCATCAAAATAATTGCACAAAATTTGCTAAATGAGTAAGAATTTGACTACTTTTGCACCATCTTAAAGAAATATTATGGATTGGCTTATTAATTTATTTACGGCGACTGACTCAGTGGCGCACATAGCCCTGCTTTACGCAAGCGTCATAGCCGTAGGAGTGTTTCTTGGGAAAATAAAAATCGGGGGCATTTCCCTCGGTGTGACGTTCGTCCTGTTCGCAGGAATTGCCGCCGGCCACTTCGGTTTCACCGCAACGCCGAGCGTGCTCGCGTTCCTGCAAGAGTTCGGACTCATCCTGTTCGTCTTCATGATTGGTCTGCAGGTCGGGCCGGGTTTCTTCGAGAGCTTCAAACGCGGAGGAGTGACGCTAAACGCCCTGTCGACAACTACAATCTTGCTGAACATCCTCGTGATGTTCGCCTGCTACTACATTTTCTTCGACACGTCAGACCCGAAAAACCTTCCGATGATGGTAGGCACACTATATGGAGCAGTTACCAATACTCCGGGCCTCGGTGCCGCCAATGAAGCCCTTATTTCGGTGTTCAGCGGAGGCAGCGTGCCACAGATAGCATCGGGCTACGCCTGCGCCTACCCTCTCGGCGTTCTCGGAATTATCGGCGCGACAATAGCTATACGCTACTTCTGCCATATCAAAACAGACAAGGAAGAAGAGAAACTTGACGAAGAAGAAAACGAGAACGAAGCCGTAAAGCCACACTTCATGAGCATAGAGGTAAGCAACAGCTACCTTGAAGGCAAGACTATTGCCCAGGTACACGAGTTCCTCAACCGCGACTTCGTATGCTCACGCCTGCTGCACGACGGCCACGTGATAACACCTATGGGCAAGACGATATTCCACATAGGTGACAAGCTGTTCATCGTATGCGCAGAGAAAGACGCTGAAGCCATAATCGCCTTCATCGGGCCGGAAGTGGAAATCGACTGGAAAACACAGGACGAGCCTATGGTAAGCAAGCGAATAGTCGTCACACGTCCGTCCATAAACGGAAAAACGCTCGGACAAATGCACTTCTCGCGCGGCTTCGGAGTAAACGTAACGAGGGTTACACGCCACGGCATGGACCTTTTCGCACATTCAAGCCTTTCTCTCCAAGTCGGTGACCGCGTGATGGTTGTCGGTCCGGAGGGTGCCGTCAACCGTATGGCAAATGTCCTCGGAAACTCTGTAAAGCGCCTCAATGCGCCTAACATCGCCACCATTTTTGTGGGCATTTTTGTCGGAATTATTTTCGGCAGCATACCAATCGCCTGCCCCGGCATACCCGTGCCCATCAAACTCGGCATCGCCGGCGGCCCGCTTATCATAGCAATCCTAATCGGAAGGTTCGGTTATAAGGTTCACCTCGTAACCTATACAACGACCAGCGCCAACATGATGCTGCGCGAAATAGGCTTGGTATTGTTCCTCGCAAGCGTGGGAATCAAAGCAGGAGACGGCTTCCTGGAAACCATTGTACAGGGCGACGGTCTGAAATACGTCTACACAGGATTTTTGATTACAGTCATACCTATTATTATAATAGGCCTAATTGCAAGGCTGAAATACAAATTCAACTATTTCACCATAATGGGAATGATTGCCGGAACCTACACAGACCCGCCTGCACTGGCCTATGCCAACTCTGCATGTTCAAAGGACGCGCCTGCCGTAGGATATTCCACAGTCTATCCGCTAAGCATGTTCCTAAGGATTTTCACTGCACAAATAATAGTCCTTTTCTTCTGCGGAATGTGACGGTAGGCCAAGTCCTAACATACGGCTATTAAGGGCGCGAGGCATGACTGCATGCCTTTGCGCCCTCATAAACAAACCTTACACAATACGCGGACAAGCACCTAACCACATAACCTTAAAACAAAAAAACATCAAGACATGAAGAAGACCGTTTTTCTGCTTTGCGCCTTGATGGCAGGCACAATTTCGATGTTCGGCCAAGGAGCGAGGAACATCAAGATAAACGAAGTGCTTACCAACAACAAGGCCAATCTTCAAGACAAATACGGGAACCGAGGCGCATGGGTGGAGCTTACCAACATCGCCTTTTCCACGTATGACGTGCGCGGAATGTACATAACAACAGACCGCCGCGTACTTGACAAGAACCTCTCTGTTCCTGAACGTACGGCAATGATGAGCTGCATTCCTAACGGAGACAGCCGCACGTCTATGTCAGCACGTGAGCATCTTGTGTTCTTCCTCAACAGCAATCCGGCTCAAGGCACATTGCATCTCGGAGTCAAGGCGGCAAGCGGAGAACCCGTGTGGGTTGCCTTGTATGACGGTAACGGTATCGACCTGATTGACTCTGTGTCGGTTCCAGCCTTGGCTGCCGACCAGTCCTATGCAAGGCTTAAGGACGGAGCTGTACAGTGGGAGGTGAAAAGCCCTGACAGCGTTACGCCGGGAATAGAGAACTTTATACAAAAGAGCGAGACGAAAATAGCAAAAATCAAGCGTGACGACCCTCACGGGTTTGGTATCTCCGTGTTGTCAATGGGCATTGTATTCTTCTGTCTTGCCCTGCTTTACGTATTCTTCCGAGTACTTGGACTGTTCATGTCGCACAAGCAAGCACTTAAGAAAGCCGGCAAGATACAACCTATCAAGGCCGCCGTCAAGACAGGAGAAAAAATCGCAGAGACAGGACACAAGACCAAAGTCATACTGAAAGACGGTCTGCAGACAGGCGGCATAGACAAGGAAATATACATGGCCGTCATCGCAATGGCGCTTAAACAGTATGAAGACGACGTACACGACATTGAAAGCAACATAATAACCATAAAGCCACACCATACAAACTGGAACATATATCCGGAAGAGACGATAATTCCCTGACGGACTACGACAATAACCCGAACAATATTTCATAACCCGAACATAAAGCAAAATAACATGAACAAATATCAATATAAAGTACAGGGCGTCGACTATGACGTAGAGATTGTCAACGTAGAAGGCAACATTGCAAAAGTAAACGTGAACGGTATTCCTTTCGAAGTGGAGCTGAAACAACCCATCAATCCTGCCACCATGCCGCACAAGCCTGTTGTAACGCCGCCTCACCCCACAGCGGCTACACCCGTAAGCAAACCTGAAAAGCCCGCGGCAAACGTTCCGGCCGGCGGCACAAAGGTGACGGCACCTCTGCCCGGAACAATCACTGAGATAAAAGTGAAGGTTGGCGACACCGTAAAAGACGGCGACACTGTAATCGTTTTGGAGGCCATGAAGATGCAGAACAACATCGAGGCCGAAGGCAACGGCACGGTGACAGCCGTACTTGTAAACAAGGGTGACACCGTAATGGAAGGTGACGCGTTGATAACAATTGGATAAGGAACAAGGGTTGAAAGGCTAAAATGATGCGTTGCACAACCTAACAGCCGCGTACTCATACATTCCGCACAACCCGACAACCCGTAAAACCTTATAACCATAAAAACAGAAAGCTATGGGATTTATAGATTTCATTTCAAGTAACTTCAATGAGTTCCTGACATATACAGGCTTCGCCAACGCCACAACAGGCAACCTCATAATGATTGTCGCTGGCGCGTTCTTCATCTGGCTTGCCATCAAAAAAGACTTTGAGCCGTTGCTGCTCGTGCCAATCGGCTTGGGCATAATCCTCGGCAACATCCCGTTCCGTGCCGATGCAGGCCTGGAAATAGGTCTATACGAGGACAACTCTGTGCTGAACATATTTTACCAAGGCGTGCGCCAAGGATGGTATCCGCCTCTGGTGTTCCTCGGCATCGGAGCCATGACCGACTTCTCCGCGCTTATAAGCAACCCTAAACTAATCCTTATCGGAGCTGCGGCGCAGTTTGGCATCTTCGGCGCGTACATGATTGCCTTGGCTCTTGGCTTCGAACCGAACCAAGCCGCTGGTATTGCAATCATTGGCGGAGCCGACGGCCCGACGGCAATATTCCTCTCTTCAAAGCTTAGTCCGAACCTAATGGGAGCCATCGCCGTATGCGCATACTCGTACATGGCACTCGTACCAATCATCCAGCCGCCTTTGATGCGCCTGCTCACAACAAAGAAAGAGCGCCTCATCCGCATGAAGCCGGCACGCCAGGTGAGCCAGACGGAGCGCATACTCTTCCCCATCATCGGACTGTTGCTCACAACGTTCATCGTGCCTTCCGGCCTGCCGCTGCTCGGCATGCTGTTCTTCGGCAACCTGCTTAAGGAGTCTGGCAAGACAACGCGCCTCGCCAAGACCGCAGGCAGCGCGCTCAACGACATTATCGTCATGCTGCTCGGCCTCACAGTAGGCTGCTCCACACAGGCCAGCGAGTTCCTTACACTGAAAACCATCTACATCTTCTTCCTCGGCTTCATGGCTTTTGCCATTGCAACAGCTTCAGGAGTGCTCTTCGTAAAGTTCATGAACCTGTTTTTGCCGAAGTCGAAAAAGATGAATCCGCTTATCGGAAACGCCGGTGTAAGCGCAGTGCCTATGAGTGCACGAATATCCAACAACCTCGGCTTGGAATACGACCGCCACAACTTCTTGCTGATGCACGCCATGGGACCGAACGTGGCCGGAGTCATCGGCTCGGCCGTAGCAGCTGGAGCCTTGCTCGGATTTATGTCTTAAACTATTAAGAATTAAGAGCTAAGAACTGAATTTCAACGTCAAGACAATAAAGAAAATTACCTTCGTGGAAACACCCTACAAGGCATATTTTCTTAATTCTTAGCTCTTAATTCTTAACTTCTATCATCCAATGCTTCCCAAAATCGCCATCATACATCCTGACACTCTTGCGGCAATAGGACTGAAACACATGCTGCAAGAAGTGATGCCAATGCTTGAAGTTGATACATTTCGCAGCGTAAAAGAAATACCGGCGGACTGTGCCGACAGCTATATTCATTACTTCACGGCAACAAGCGCAGTGGTGGACGACATACATTTCTTTACTGACAGACAGTCAAAAACCATCATCCTAAGCACATCTTCCGCAACACCTTCACCTTTTGCAAGGTTTCACTGCCTGTGTACATCCGTGCCTGAAAAGCAGCTTGTAAAGTCATTGCTCGTGCTGGAACAAAGCGCACACGCAGCCGGCCGCAACCTTCCAAAGAAAGAAAGCGGCACACAAGAAAAGCAACTCTCTGCACGCGAGATAGAAGTAATGTCGCTCATAGTAAAGGGACTCATCAACAAAGAAATAGCCTCACGCCTCAACATATCACTGGCGACCGTCGTAACCCACCGCCGCAACATCATGGAAAAGCTCGGCCTGAAAAGCGTTTCCGCATTGACCATCTACGCCGTAACACGAGGCTACGTCGGCATAAGCGAAATATAAGCACACGGCAGAACGCCAGACGGTCAGACCCCGGCGATACTTCATCCATCCTAACAAAACCGCAAGGCTTGCAAAAGGCCGTCTTTTATAAAACAAAAGGCGGCCTTTTACCGTATGAAAGGCCACCTTTCGCGATGCGAAAGACGACCTTTCACAACAGACGTGACCGTACAATAAAAACCTTTATGCCTGCGCATAAAAAATATGGGGCCTTAAACAGCTTAAGACCCCATAACCTTTCAACGGCAGAACCGTCAGCAGACTTTCTCCAACTTCTTCATTATTGAGAAGATGAACACTGCCGAGATTACACAAAGTGCGACGAGTATGCCCCAAAGCACCCACAAAGGCAGGCCACCCCAAAGCATTCCGATGATGGAAACGAGGTAGTTGCCAACTGCCGTCGCTGCAAACCATCCGCCCATCATAAGACCTTTGTACTTCGGAGGAGCTACCTTCGACACGAACGAAATGCCCATAGGCGAAAGGAACAACTCTGCAAATGTAAGCACGAGATATGTGCTTATAAGCAGGTTAGGCGTAACCCTGTAATCCGTTGTTGTAGAAGCAAGGTCGTCAGGTACTGGCAATCCGAGAGAACCCCATACCATAATCATGAAGCCTACGGCCGCAATGAACATACCGATGCCGATTTTCCTTGGAGCTGAAGGCTCTTTGCCCTTGCTTGCGAGATAGCTGAACACGGCCATAGAAACGGGAGTCAGCGCTACGACGAAGAACGGGTTGAACTGCTGGAACTTCTGAGGCAGGATGCTGATAGTCTCGTCCATGCCGTTATAATTGTTGTACAGCAAAGCCAAAGCCACACCCAAAACTACAGCTGAAATTATCTTGCCTTTCCCTTTCTTTGACTGGAACAGGCTGAAAAGGGCGTAAACCATGATGGCGATGAACACAAGATTCCATACGTCGAAGCCGATTCGGGTAAGCCCGGTAGCCGTTGCCGCCGTGTAGTCGCGTGCGAAGAACGTAAGAGTAAGGCCGTTCTGATGGAACGCCATCCAGAAGAATATCACAACGGCGAACACGAGGCAGAGCGCGATTACGCGCGACTTGGTCTCGGCCGGAGTAAGCTCCTGTGTGTGCACAGCCTCCTCCTCGCTGCCTGAAGTCTGCTTTGAGCTGTTGTTGACATCGGCATGTTTGAACGTCTTTCTGCCCAATACATATATCAACATTGAAATAATCAGAGACACGCACGCCACGGCAAAGCCCATGTGATACGACTCCGAAAGAACGTTGATGTAGTCGTTTGCAAAGCTTGTAAGCGAAGCCGCGTCCGTGCCTACTCCTTGTGAAGAAGCAAGTGAGACAAACTTGGACATGGCGTCTCCCGACAGTGTACCGTCAAGATACTGGTGCGCCAAAGCCGGAATGTCACCATTGTATATGAAGTTGTGTCCCTTCATATACCAGTCGGTTATCTTCTCTGCCGCCGTAGGAGCGAAAAGAGCGCCAATGTTGATGGCCATATAAAATATTGAGAACGCCGTGTCGCGCTTTGCCGAGTACTTCGGGTCATCATACAAGTTGCCTACCATCACCTGCAAATTACCCTTGAACAATCCCGTTCCCAGGGCAATCAGGAACAGCGAGCCTATCATCGCCGCTATGCCTACCGCATTGTTGCCAGTAGGAATGGCCAGACAGATGTAGCCGACGAACATCACAACGATGCCCAGCGTCACCATTTTACCGAAACCGAACTTGTCTGCCAGGATTCCTCCCACAACCGGAAGGAAATAGACCAAAGCCAGAAAGCCGGCAAAGATGTTTGATGTAACAGTGGCCGTGAAGCCGAATTTAGCCTGCAAAAACAAGGTGAAAATTGCAAGCATGGTGTAATAACCAAAGCGCTCTCCCGTATTAGCAAGAGCCAGCGCATACAAACCTTTAGGTTGTCCTTCAAACATAGTATTATAATTTTAAGTTGTTAATATACAGACATCGGGCATCCGACATGCCTGGAAACCGTTTGGCGCCACGCCTTTCAGCGTCCGCCCTCACGGTTCTTTGTGCGTATGATGTCGAAGAGGTATGTCAGTTTGACTACGATGTTACCGAAGTTGGACTTTCCGAAAAAGTCTTTCTTCGAATCACCGTATATGTTTCCCAATCCGTAATAATAGCGGGCCTCCAGCTGGAAGTGTCCAACCTTCGGGTGGGAATACTCAAGTCCGAGGCCGGCAGCTATTCCGTAGTCGAACTTGTTTTCAACAGCCATCGTGTCTTGCGCCACCACCGAGTTTACACGGTCTTCAAAATTGGCATCGTTCACGTTAAAGTTTGTCTTGGTACTCTCGCCCAGACAGAAGCCGATTTGCGGCCCGGCCTGGAAGAAGAACTGAAAACCTTTCTCCTCACGGCCCCATCCAAGATGGGCGAATATGGGAATCTGAATATAGTTCATCGTGCGGCTGTACTCTTCGGGCAAACCTGTCACGGAGTTGATTACAGGCGCGTCATTCACGTCCAATATCTGTTCCTTCCATCCTATCTGTGCATAATTCACCTCGGCCTGCACCGCACAGATTGTACTAAAATACTTCTCACAGACGTAACGGAACGAGAAACCGCCTGTTATGCCGCCGTGGAATGTCTGGTTGACTTTAGGCGTGAAGCCGACATTGCTCAACACGTAGCCGCCGTTGACACCTATGCTCATGTCGTTACGGTACTTGCCCACCTGCGCCGACGCCCCTACAGCGGCTGACAACAATATTAGTAAACAGAGCTTGCGCATACGTTGCAATGAAGATGTCAGAATTTAATTATTGAAATGGATTTGTCACGGTTGTAGTGAACAAACATAAGCATCTCGTTGCGGTATCCTCCGCCACGCACCTTGGCGAAGCGCAACGGTGTCTGTAGCGCGTCCTTATACTCAACCGAGCCGTTGAAAGCCTTTCCCTGCTTCAACATTCCTCCTATGAAAAACATGCCATGGTCATATCCTGTCATTGCGAAACGCGGCAGATAGTCCATCATGTCGCATCCGAATTCGGACTGATACCTGCGCTCGAAGGCTGAAACCCTGGCCGAATACGAGTTGTAATAGAAGTTTGTAGGGATGTATGTGTCGTACTGGCAGAAACGGTCAAGGTAATGGCTTGCGTACATAAGCCACTCAGTGTAGCCGAACAATGAAATCTTAAGTTCGGGATGCGTGCCTTTAAGGACGTCAAGCATCTCGAGCACAGTGCCGAGTTCAGGCGAACGAGCCGTGTTCAGCACAACAATGTTAGGCTTTACCGCACTGAACGCCATGGCGAACGGGCCGCTGCCAGAACTGATATTGGTTATATTGCACGACACGCCTTTCTGTCCGAGACGCTTGCGCAGGCTCGACGTAAACACGCCCTTGTCGCTTGTCTTGTCGTTGCAGTCGATTACAACAACATTGTAATCCTTGAAACGATAGGCGAAATGGTCGGCCGCCATGCCGTAGAATGTCTCCGGCGACTGGTACACCTGAAAGATGTTTGGGTTCTTGTCAACATCGTCACCTGTGATTGAGAACGGTATTACGAGCCTGATGCCATTGTCTTTTGAGAAGAATGACAGCGGCCCTGCCTGCTTGGAATAGAGCGGGCCGAAGATGATGTCGCACCGGCTGACGCCGTCTTTGACCAGCGTTCGGTAGATGTCAGCGTCAGAAGGGACGTTCCACGCGCTTACGGCCACCGAGTGTCCCTGCCTCTTCAAGTCTTCACAGGCCATGAGCAATCCGCGGTAATACTCAACCATACGCCGCCCGTCGCCGTCCACATTATGGAGAGGCAGCAGCACACCTACCTTCAACGCTCCAGCCGGAGCTGCCACCGATGCCGACTTACCGGCAGCCTGTACGGCCTTGCCTGACGCCTCGGCCTTGGAATAAGGAATGAAGATATAGTCGCCTTTCTTGAGTTTGTAGCCCGGCACAGCCATGTCAGGGTTAGCCTTCACCAGCTCGTCAACTGTCAGCCCGTATTCACGCGCTATGCCGTAAATGGTCTCCTTTGACTCCACCTTGTGCATTTCGCGCCATTTGCCATCCTGCGCCGCACCCTGCATGCACACCAAAAACAGCGCGCAAAACAACAATATGTATCTTGAAAAATGTTTCATGTAGCCAGATGTTTCACTTTACCGTCTGCAAAGATAATGCAAACCAAGTGAAATGCAAAATAAAAACAAAGCGAAACAGATTTTTTATTTCTCATTTTCAGGGTGAAGCTTGTCTAATGAAAAGACAACGCAAAGTTCCTGCCAAACAAAAGACAAACAATTTTCTTTTTGCCCGCCTCGACGTAAGGACCTGTCTGCGCCGGAGGAAATATAAATCTTACGCCCTTTCCACTCCATCAGCCTTCACATCCAAGACCTGCCACGGCGTTTCATTTTTCCACCTTTTCCGCGTTTTGCATTTACAAAATGTCAATCGGAAAATGTCCGCATCCGAAGCGAAAGCAGAATAACACCGGACTTATATATTCCCCGTTTTACCACAAAAAGCGGCCGGACACCGTACAAAACACAGCCAATGGCGATGCAAAAGACGGCCTTTCGCACTGCAACAGGCCATCTTCCGCAACAGGAAAAGCCGCCGGAAAGCCTCTGTTTAACGGTTTTTCGTGCCATTTTACGCCGCTTTCACAAGTATCAATAGCCATTTCAACTGCACAAACCAGCCTCACGTAAGGCTAAAAAGCAGCATAACAGGCTGTTACGCATGCACACTGTTTTTCGACGTATTCCAGCCAAAGGCGCGTCAAATTAGAAAGAAGCCCATTACAGAGCGTCAACCAAAATCAAAAAGAAAGCATACGCCCTGCTTTCAGCTGCATTACGTCAAAAGCGCAGCGGCCGGCACTGTAAGCAACAATACAGCTGCAACAACACACACGGCAACAGCCGCCCGAACAGCCACAAGCGGCACATTATTCATAATAATGGTGAAAAAATGGTTGGCAAGTCAACTTAAATGAGTAATTTTGCAGAAATATTAATCATTCAAAATGAGGACATCACTGACATTGGCACTGGCTGCCGCAACGGCACTGGCCGCCGCAACGGCGCAAGCCCAACAGTACGACGAACTGCCAACAATCAACCCCACGGCCACATACACTACGGACGACGGAGAGGAAGAGAGCGAGGACTACTCCGGCAACGCCCCACTGGCAGGACGCTTCGAGGCCAACCCCGAAAACGTGGGCGACTATACGGCAAACTATGAGTGGCACTTCACAAAGGAAGGCGAAACCGAACCTTACCTCATACGTTACGAGCAGGACACGCAATACACATTCAACGAAGCCGGAACGCACAACATAGAGCTGTACGCCACATTCATAAACGGCAACGACACGGTTGCCTACACCCAGGAATACTGGGCCGACCGCGGGCCGCTGCGCGTAACCGTAAGCGAGAGCCGCCTGGAAATGCCCAACGCATTCTCGCCAAACGGCGACGGCATAAACGACATATACAAGGCAAAATCCGACTACCAGTCAATCGTAGAGTTCCATGCCAGCATCTACAACCGCTGGGGAAAGAAGCTTTACGAGTGGAACGACCCGGCCGGCGGATGGGACGGCAAGTCTGGCGGAAAGGACGTTGCGCAGGGCGTTTACTTCGTATTGGTGAAAGCAAGGGGTGCCGACGGCAAGGAATACAACATTAAGCGCGACGTCAACCTGCTGCGCGGATATACCGAAGAGTCGGGCGGAATATCCAATTAACACATACCTTTTTCATCCATTCCTCCATTTTTACTGACACGCTGGCAATGACAGGCAACATGACAGACAATACAGACAAGAACATTCAAAGCACACAAACTGAAGAAGAAACGGAAACAGGAAGTGCCGACAAAATAAACGTGTGGGGCGCAAGGGTACACAACTTGAAGAACATCGACGTGGAAATACCGCGCGGAAGCCTTACCGTAGTTACCGGACTCAGCGGTTCGGGAAAGTCGTCGTTGGCTTTCGACACAATCTACGCCGAGGGGCAGCGGCGCTATATAGAAACATTCTCTGCTTACGCGAGGAACTTCCTCGGCGGAATGGAGCGTCCCGACGTCGACAAAATCACAGGACTTAGCCCCGTAATCAGCATTGAGCAGAAAACCACAAACAAGAACCCGCGCTCAACCGTGGGCACAACCACCGAGATATATGACTACCTGCGTCTGCTCTACGCACGTGCCGGAATAGCATACAGCTACGCCACGGGCGAGGAAATGGTGAAATACACCGAGGAAGACGTGCTCCACATGATACACGAGCGGTACAGCGGACAACCCATATTCATACTCGCGCCGCTGGTGCGCAACCGCAAAGGACACTACCGCGAACTGTTCGAGAGCATGCGCCGCAAGGGCTACCTGTACATACGGGTTGACGGCGAGGTAAAGGAAATAACGCGCGGCATGAAGACTGACCGCTACAAGAACCATAACATTGAAGTGGTTATAGACAAGCTGCGCGTACAGGACAAGGACGACGAACGCCTGAAACGCAGCGTTGCCGAAGCCATGAGGCAAGGCGACGGCCTGCTGATGATTATGGAAAAGGACTCAGGCGAAGCCAAGTATTACAGCAAACGCCTGATGTGTCCAACAACTGGAATATCTTACGGCGACCCCGCTCCAAACAAGTTTTCGTTCAACTCGCCTGAAGGTGCGTGTCCTCGTTGCAAGGGACTCGGCTACGTCAATCAGATAGACCTTGGCAAGGTAATGCCCGACACGTCGCTCTCCATCCGCAAGGGAGCCATAGTCCCCTTGGGAAAATACAAGAACCAGATGATATTCTGGCAGATTGAAGCCATACTTGAAAAGTACGGACTTACCCTTGACACGCCGGCAAACGAAATCCCCGAAGAGGCCATGAACGAGATACTCTACGGCTCGATGGACAACGTCCGCATACGCAAGGAACTTGTACACACGTCGAGTGACTACTTCGTAGAGTTCGACGGCATAGTGAAATACCTGCAGAACGTCATCGAGAACGACGACAGCGCAAGCGGCCAGAAATGGGCAGACCAGTTCCAAAGCGTGTGCCGTTGTCCTGAATGCAACGGCCAGCGGCTCAACCGGGAGTCACTATCCTACCGCATCTGGGACAAGAACATATCCGAGGTTGCGGATATGGACATTGCCGAACTGAAGTCTTGGCTGACCGAAGCACAGACACATCTCACCGAAAGGCAGCGCCGGATAGCCGACGAGATAATAAAGGAGATTATCACGCGCATCGACTTCATGCTTGAAGTCGGCCTTGACTACCTCTCCTTAAACCGACAATCGGCGACACTGTCGGGAGGCGAAAGCCAACGCATCCGCCTCGCCACGCAAATAGGTTCGCAACTGGTCAACGTGCTGTACATCCTCGACGAGCCGAGCATAGGTCTGCACCAGCGCGACAATGACAGGCTAATCAAGTCGTTGAAGGAACTTCGCGACATCGGCAACACCGTAATCGTGGTGGAGCATGACAAAGACATGATGCTCAATGCCGACTATATCGTTGACATAGGGCCAAAGGCCGGTCGCAAGGGTGGTGAAGTAGTGTTCCAGGGAACGCCGCAAGAGATGCTCAAAACCCACACAATGACCGCGCAATACCTCAACGGCGAAATGAAAATAGAAGTGCCTGAAGAACGGCGCAAGGGCAACGGGCACAGCATAATACTGCACGGAGCATCAGGCAACAATCTGAAACACATCGACGTGGAGTTCCCTCTCGGCAAGCTGATTGTAGTGACTGGAGTAAGCGGTTCGGGCAAATCCACATTGATAAACGAGACCCTCCAGCCCATATTGAGCCAGCATTTCTACCGTTCTTTGAAAGAACCTATGCCATACGACTCGATTGAAGGACTGGAATATATAGACAAGGTAGTCAACGTTGACCAAAGTCCGCTCGGACGCACGCCGCGTTCCAACCCGGCGACTTACACGGGAGTGTTCAGCGACATACGCTCGCTGTTCGTCAATCTGCCCGAAGCCAAGATACGCGGTTACAAGCCGGGGCGTTTCTCTTTCAATGTGAAGGGCGGCCGGTGCGAGACGTGCGGAGGCAACGGATACAAGACGATAGAGATGCGTTTCTTGCCGGACATCATGGTACCGTGCGAGGAATGCCACGGCAAACGTTACAACCGTGAGACATTGGAAGTGCGTTACAAGGGTAAGAGCATCGCCGATGTGCTTGACATGACTATAAACCAGGCCGTTGAGTTCTTTGAAAACGTGCCTGACATACTGCGCAAGATAAAGACGATACAGGATGTAGGACTTGGCTATATCAAGCTCGGCCAGCCTTCGACAACGCTTAGCGGCGGAGAAAGCCAGCGCGTAAAACTTGCTACGGAACTAAGCAAGCGCGACACGGGAAAGACAATGTACATACTCGACGAGCCGACAACAGGTCTGCACTTCGAAGACATACGCATCCTTATGAACGTTTTGCAGAAACTTGTTGACCGCGGCAATACGGTAATAATAATAGAACACAACCTTGACGTGATAAAACTTGCAGACCATATAATCGACATGGGACCTGAAGGCGGACGCGGCGGAGGACTCGTCTTGTCAACAGGAACGCCTGAAGAGGTTGCAATGAGCGACAAAGGTTTTACCCCGGTGTTTTTGAAAAAAGAACTGGAACTTGAATGAGAAACCGGAAGGCAATGCTTCTTAATTTACTCTTTCAAGTTCCACAAGTTTGAATTTACATCATATCGTCGGACGCAAGCTACAATGCTTCCGTCTCAAACCTTTCGTCAAAATAGCAAAGCGCGGCGCCTATTGCGGTACAAAATTCGGAATATTCAGGTATGATGAGCTTTACACCATAAAGTTTCTCTATCGGCGGAAATACCATACGGCACTGCGGAAGCAACGTAAGGTTGCCTATCATGACGTATTCACGTATGCTGCTTCCTATCGATGCAAGCACCGCCGACTGGCCTACTGACTGTAATACGGTCCAAATCAATCCTATTGCTATGTCTTCACGCGAGGCATCGCTCTTGGCATTGCCAAACAATGAGGCCACTGCTGACATGGGCAAACCCGGCAACGGACGTGCGCTGATGTCACCTATACGCAGGTTGATTTTTGACACATTGCCCTGTATTGCCATTTCCGAGACAGTACGAATGTCATCCGTCTTAAGCAACAAGCGTGACAGGCCCTGAAGCGTTCCGCCGCCTATGCCTATGCCTCCGATGTGCTCAATCCTGTCACCTTCACATTTAATAAGCGATGTTCCCGTACCCATGCTGACAACGATGATGTGGTCTTTGCCTGAAACATGGCACGCTCCAAGCCCGTCGGCAATAAACTCTCCGGCCTTGTCAGTAGGCAATCCGTACACAGGTTTGTCGATGTAAGCCGAACCGACACCGGTCAACATTACGTGCTCAACGTCAGACAAAAGGATTTTGTTGTCATACAGATATTTGCCAAAAGCTCCGTATAGAGACGTTATCGGGTCGGTAGCCTTTATGCGCATCGGTGAAACCACCCTTCCGTCGGATATTCCGACAATCTTCGTCGTGCTGATGCCGACATCAATGCCTATGACAATTCCCATATAAAATTCTATTCTTTTGTTATGAACGCCTGCAAAGGTAGGCATTATTATCGACAAACACAAGCTCTAAGATGACTTTCCGCTGTATGTACGGAAAAAGCCGCAAGTCACCATAAAACTGGACTTGCGGCCTTTTATAGCTATAAAACTTATTGTATTTTAGTTTTTAACCTTCTCTACAATAGCCTTGAACGCCTCGGGATTGTTCACTGCGAGGTCTGCAAGAACCTTGCGGTTAATCTCGATGCCGGCCTTGTGGAGTGAGCCCATCAATGTAGAGTATGTCATGTTCTCCAGACGTGCGGCAGCATTGATACGCTGTATCCACAATGCGCGGAAAGTACGCTTCTTGTTACGACGGTCGCGGTATGCATACGTCAAACCCTTCTCCCAAGTGTTCTTCGCTACCGTCCAGACATTCTTCCTTGCTCCGAAATATCCACGGGTAAGTTTAAGAATTCTCTTCCTCCTTGCTCTTGAAGCAACGTGATTTACTGATCTTGGCATAATTTTTTCCCTTTAATTTTGTTAGACATAGATTAACGGAGACGGAGCAAGTCTCTCACCTGCTTCAGGTTGTCATGGTCTACCAATGTAGAACCAAGCAAGTTACGCTTTTGTTTCTTTGTTTTCTTAGTCAGGATGTGACTGTGGTAAGCGTGATGTCTCTTAATCTTACCTGTGCCGGTGAAGCTAAATCTCTTCTTCGCACCGGAATTTGTCTTTTGCTTTGGCATTTTTTTAATTTTTAATTATTGTTATTTACAGTTGTGGCAACGTATATACCAGGACGTTACGCACATTTATCTCTTTGTTTTTTATTCGGCTTCGTTGCCTTCATTGAGTTTCTTCAACGCGTCAGCACCATTCTTGGCATTGGCGAACAGGCCACCACTTGCAGGAACAGCGTCGTCAGCCTTGGTCTCTACCTGTCCTGTCAAAGCCTTGGCTTCGGCCTCACGGCGCTCCCTGTCCATCTTCTGCTGGCTCTTCTTTGCCACGCCAGCCTTTTTCGGACTTAGGTACAGAAACATCTTCTTGCCTTCAAGGGCAGGCATCTGTTCCACCTTTCCATATTCTTCAAGGTCGTTGGCGAAACGCAGCAAAAGCACTTCTCCCTGCTCTTTGAACAGGATTGAGCGGCCGCGGAAGAACACGAAAGCGCGTACCTTGTTGCCTTCCTCAAGAAATTCCTTGGCATGCTTTAGCTTGAAGTTGTAGTCGTGGTCGTCCGTCTGAGGCCCGAACCTGATTTCCTTTACTTCCTGCTTTACCTGCTTCGCCTTCAGCTCCTTTGCACGCTTTTTCTGTTGATACAGGAACTTGCTGTAGTCAATGAGACGACAAACCGGCGGTTGTGCATTCGGCGAAATCTCCACGAGGTCAACGCCTTGGCTGCGTGCCATATCCAATGCCTGACGTGTTGGTACTACTGTAGAACCGTTATCGCTTACGATGCGGACTTCTTTTACGCGAATCTGCTCATTCACGCGGTAAAAATTCTTTTTGTCGTTCTTCATCAACTATTTTTACGGATGTTTTATGAAAATCGGTTGCAAAGTTACTACAAATCAACCAATTAACAAAGTTTTTCCAACTTTTTTTTATTCTTCATCAATATAAGATATTTGCAATGAACAGTAAAATACTAAAAAGCATCGGCAACTCATACAAACGGACTGTTCATGATTTGCAATACATGGCCTTTTACAACACAAAAGATGGCCTTTTGCTTTACAAAAGGCCATCAAATGCAAATTAAAATGCGGTCTTTTATATCTGTCAGCGTATCAAGACTTTAGCCGGTTTATCATCCGTATTAACAACATATACGTCCGACGACAGCCCCTTCTCGAATGTTCTACCCATAAGTTGTACCGGATAAAGTTTTTCATTTATTGAATACTAATATATGCAACATTTTAATTCGTATTGTATTTGTCTTATTTATTAACAAAAAACTTGTTGAAACCAAAAACTTTTATTAAGTTTGCCAATGACAAGTGGAATTATAGCATCCATCATTTTACCAAATTCATCTTTTATTAATAGAACTGTATATGAATTATACTGATCATTTTAAATGCATTGTTGATAATCCAAAGTATGATTATATCGGCAATGGTAATCCTAATGCCAAGATTTTAATAATATCAAAGGAACCGTCAATAGACCGTAATTCCAATACTGACATGTATGTTTCAGATATACTTGGCAACAGGAATTTATGGCAAGATAGGATTTATGGCCGTTTAACTTTGCCAAACTGGAATGACCCATTATTTCCATACGAAGGGCAGAAATGCCAAATAGACGCCAAGGTTAAAAATAATAACGGGGAATTTGAAAGCAATGGTGGAACTTCGCGTACATGGCTGGCTTACCAAAAGTTATATGACAAGATTGCCGGAAAAGAGGAAAAAAGCAAAGGTGACTTTATAGATTTTCATAAGTATGTTTTCACCACAGACCTTAGTACTGAAGTTGCCAAGTCAAGCGATAAAACAAACATTTTATTAACGAAAAAATCTATAAGACACAGAGTCAACATGTTTAATGAGGACTTTTTTCAAGATTTTCCGATTATAATTTTGGCTGTAGGGCACTATCCTAAAACGTATGGACTTGACATTCAAAAACTATTTGGAGTCAAATGGACGGGCGATACTCGTTTGATTGGGAAAAAGTGGGCCAATATACATTATGACAAACAAATGCAGAAAATAGTTGTTCACACCAACCAGCTGTCAAGATATACAAATGATTTGATTTCATTTATTGCGAATGAGATTAGAACTTTCATCGCAACCGAATTAAAAGCTGATATTTCCACATTCTTGTGTGACGGCTCTATGTCGAACGGTTTATAACCAACAAAGACCTTATTCTTCGTTAGACTTCACGAGTTTGAGACTAATAAGAAATCAATATTTCACACAGAAAAAAACAACGGAAAACATCTACTTGGCATAAAAAAATATCCCAGCAGCTCTGCTGCTGGGATATTTTATATAATTATTTATTTTTCTATTGCTTTAAGCTGCTCGGCCACTTCGTTGTTGACCTTCCTTGCAAAGTCCTCTTTGCTCATTGAGCCTTGGTCGCCTTGGCCTTGTTTCCTTACTGCAACAGAGCCGTCGGCCTGCTCTTTCTCACCGACAACAACCATATAAGGAATGCGCTTCATCTCGTTGTCGCGTATCTTGCGGCCGATTTTCTCGTTGCGGTCGTCGATGATTGCGCGTACTCCCACGCCGTCAAAATACTTGGCGAGCTGCCTTGCATAGTCGTTGTACTTCTCGCTGATGGGCAGTATTGCCACCTGGTCAGGCGTAAGCCACAAGGGGAAGTGGCCCGACGTATGCTCGATGAGCACTGCGGTGAAACGTTCCAGCGAGCCGAAGGGCGCACGGTGAATCATGACAGGTGTTTTCTTGGTGTTGTCCTCTGCCGTATATTCCAGCTTGAAACGCTCCGGCAGGTTGTAGTCAACCTGTATTGTGCCTAACTGCCAGCGGCGGCCGATGGCGTCTTTCACCATGAAGTCGAGCTTCGGGCCATAGAATGCGGCCTCGCCATATTCAATCTTGGCGTTCAGGCCCTTCTCCTTACATGCGTCGATGATGGCCTGCTCGGACTCCGCCCAAACCTCGTCAGAGCCTATATACTTCTCGCGGTCGTTCGGGTCGCGGAGCGAAATCTGCGCCTCGAAATCGGTGAAGTTGAATATTGAGAACACCGTATGTATGATGTCCATCACATTAAGGAACTCAGCCTTTACCTGGTCGGGACGGCAGAAGATGTGGGCGTCGTCCTGCGTGAACGAGCGGACACGTGTAAGCCCGTGCAACTCGCCGCTCTTCTCGTAACGGTAAACCGTACCGAACTCTGCAATGCGCAGCGGAAGGTCGCGGTATGAGCGCGGTTTCCACGCGAATACTTCACAGTGGTGGGGGCAGTTCATCGGCTTCAGCATATACTCCTCGTCCTCCTCGGGCGTATGGATTGGCTGGAACGAATCCTTGCCGTAGTGTGCATAGTGCCCTGAAGTTACGTAAAGGTTCTTGCTGCCGATGTGCGGTGTGATGACCTCTTTATAGCCGTAGCGTTTCTGTATGCGGCGCAACATGTCCTGAAGGCGGAGGCGCAGCTCCGTTCCGGCAGGCAGCCAGATGGGCAATCCCTTGCCGACACGCTCTGAGAACATGAACAGTTCCATCTCCTTGCCAATCTTGCGGTGGTCGCGTTTCTTGGCTTCCTCAAGCATGACAAGATACTCGTCGAGCATCTTTTTCTTGGGGAACGAGATTCCGTAGATGCGCGTCATCTGCTCGCGCTTTGCGTCGCCGCGCCAGAATGCACCTGCAACGCTGGTTATCTTGATGGCCTTGATTGCACCAGTGCTCATTATGTGAGGGCCTTTGCACAAGTCGGTGAAATTGCCCTGGGTGTATGTCGTGATTTCGCCGTCGGCCAAATCCTGGTCTATGTGCTCGCACTTGTATTCCTGACCGTCGGCCTTGAACTCCGCCAAAGCGTCGGCTTTTGATATTTCCTTGCGCACGACGGGTTCGTCCTTCGAGGCCAGCTCTTTCATCTTCTGCTCGATTTTCGGGAAGTCGCTCTCCTTGATTACGTCGCCTTCCTTCGGCATCACGTCATAGAAAAAGCCGTTCTCTACAGCCGGGCCGAAACCGAACTGTATTCCGGGGTAAAGCTCTTGCAGGGCCTCGGCCAGCAGGTGAGCCGACGTATGCCAGAAAGCGTGCTTGCCTTCATCGTCGTCCCACTTGTAAAGCTCTATCTTTGCATCCTCGTTGATGGGGCGGTTAAGCTCAACCGTCTCGCCGTTAACGCCGCAAGCCAGCACGTTGCGTGCCAGTGCAGGCGATATGCTCTCGGCAATCTGAAGTCCCGTCACACCCTGTTCGTACTCGCGTACAGAGCCGTCGGGAAATGTAATTTTTATCATAACATCCTTGTTTTTAATCTTTTGGATGCAAAATTACTGTTTTCTTTTGAAATAGAGAACATCAGACTTGATTTTTATCGCAAAATGTGCAAGGCGCAAACGGCAGCCGCTTACACCTTATTTATATACAGCATCAAAACCGATTACATTCGTTTCAGGAAACTACAAAACGTACATTGCAGGGCTTTGCCGCCGTAAACCGCCAGCACCGCTTTTACAGGACGCGGCCTTTTACGTTGCAAAAGGCCATCAATTACGCTGCAAAATACGGTCTTTTGCAAGGCGAAAGGCCACCTTTTGCAAACGTTCTGGCTGTCAAGCAGTTAGCAAGCGCATTCCGTGCTTAGCGTGACGAAAGACCGGCCACAATGCCATTTTTCGGCGAAACGCTTGTCCGTTTCAATGAAATGATGTAATTTTGCACGCAGATTACAAATCAAAGAATATTTTAAGATGACTCACAATTTATTGAAAGGCAAGCGCGGCATCATCTTCGGCGCGCTTAATGAAGACTCAATCGCATGGAAGGTGGCCGTGAAGGCCGTGGAGGAAGGCGCAAGCATAACGCTAAGCAACACAGCCATGGCACTGCGCATGGGTACGCTCAACGAACTTAGCGAGAAGCTCAACGCACCCGTGATAGCCGCCGACGCCACAAGCGTTGAAGACCTTGAGAAAGTGTTTTCAGAGTCTGTACGCCTGTTGGGAGGGAAAATCGACTTCGTGCTCCACTCAATAGGCATGAGTCCCAACGTGCGCAAGCACCGCACTTACGACGACCTCGACTACAGCTACCTGCAGAAAACGCTCGACATATCGGCCATCTCGTTCCACAAGATGCTGCAAGTGGCAAAGAAACAGGACGCCATCGCCGAGTACGGTTCTGTCGTTGCGCTTACCTACGTGGCTGCACAGCGCACATTCTTCGGCTACAACGACATGGCCGACGCAAAGAGCATGCTCGAAAGCATAGCGCGCAGCTTCGGTTACATCTACGGCCGTGAAAAGAACGTGCGCATCAACACAATATCACAGTCACCTACGCCTACCACTGCAGGCAAGGGCATCAAGGACATGGACAACCTGATGGACTTCGCAAACAAGATGTCTCCCCTTGGCAATGCAACGGCTGACGACTGCGCCGACTACTGCGTGATGATGTTCTCCGACTTTACCCGCAAGGTCACCATGCAGACGCTTTACCATGACGGCGGCTTCTCGTCGATGGGCATGAGCCTGCGCGCCATGAACCAGTATGCAAAAGACCTCACTCCATACGAGGACGAAAACGGAAAGATTATATACGGATAAGACTTTTTCCAATTAAAAATCAAGGGTTAAGAACTTCGGTTCTTAACCCTTGATTTTTAATTGCTCCCATGCGTCCCTAAGCGCAGGCATGCTGGGAAAAATGATGTCCGCACCCTCGTCAGCCAACAACTTGTCAGGCAAAGGCCCTGTATTTACGGCTATGGTGAATATGCCTGCCGCAACAGCTGCACGCACTCCAAGGGGCGCATTCTCAACGACTATCCCCTCTTCGGGACTGATGCCGGCTTTTGACAGCCCTTTAAGATAAGGTTCGGGATTAGGTTTGCCGTGCTCAACGTCAAAACTCGTCACTATAAGTTCACGGTTTACAAGCCCCTGAAATTCAGTTTCAAGCCTTTCAAGCAGGCTTCTCTGCCCACTGCCCGTCACCACTACGATTTTCAAGCCCAGGGCTTTTATCTTACGCATAAGCTCCTCCACGCCTTCCATCTTCTGCGCCTTGGGGCACACACGGAAAGCAGACGCTTTCTCTTCATACATCTTGGCAGCCTCATCGTCTGCCAGTTCCCTGCCCCACTGGCGCCTGGCCAGCAGCTTGATTGTCTCCACGCCGCGCATCCCTTCATACTTGTAAGCCTCTTCGGGAGCGATGTCAAGGCCGAATTTAGCCATAGACTCGTGCCAGCTTCGGGCGTGATTAGGCATACTGTCATACAGAACGCCGTCCATATCAAAAAGCACGGCCTTAGGCGCAAAAGCCTTCAGACCGTGCTTTTCAAGATATTTGCCGATTTCGTTATCAAACATTTACAGTTCAGGATTTTCGGTTATAAGGTTATACGGTCATGGAGCCATAAGTGGACAAGGCCGTAACCATAACCGCACAACCGAACACCTTATGTTTATTTCTCGTTTGCAAGCCTTTCCTTGATAGCCTTGCTCTCAGCCTCGTAACCGGGTTTGTCGAGCAATGCAAACATATTCTTCTTGTAAGCTTCTACTCCCGGCTGGTTGAAAGGATTTACACCGAGCACGTTGCCGCTTATGCCGCAAGCTATCTCGAAGAAGTAAATCAGCTGTCCGATGTAGTATTCGTTCAGTTCGGGAACGCTCAGACGGATGTTGGGCACACCGCCGTCAACATGCGCGAGGCGTGTTCCGAGTTCGGCCATCTTGTTCACTTCGTCCACGCGCTTGCCTGCAAGGAAGTTCAACCCGTCAAGGTTTTCCTCGTCATGCGGGAACAACAGTTCTTTGTTAGGCTGCTCTATGCTTATCACCGTTTCAAAAATGGAACGCTCGCCCTGCTGTATCCACTGTCCCATTGAATGAAGGTCGGTGGTGAAATCGCATGAAGCCGGGAATATACCCTTGCCGTCCTTGCCTTCGCTCTCGCCGTAGAGCTGCTTCCACCACTCGCTCATGAAGTGCAGCTTAGGCTGATAGTTAACCATTATTTCAATCTTCTTGCCGGCCTGCTCATACAGTCCGTTGCGCACTGCAGCGTATATCGCCGCAGGATTTTCATCGTATGCGACGTCCTTTCCACACGCCTTCTCCATTTCAGCGGCACCGGCTACAAGCTGACGGATGTCAAATCCGGCGCACGCAATAGGCAGAAGACCTACCGGAGTGAGGACAGAGAAGCGTCCGCCAACGTTGTCAGGAATTACAAAAGTCTTGTATCCTTCCTTGTCGGCAGCCGCACGTGCAGCTCCCTTGGTTGCATCGGTAACGGCAACGATTACCTTCTTGGCCTCGTCCTTGCCGCGCTGCTCCTCACACTGCTTCTTGAGCAGACGGAAAGTGAGTGCCGTCTCGGTGGTAGTTCCTGACTTTGATATGTTTATTACGCCGAACTTCTTGTCCTTAAGATATTCGGTAAGCTCATAAAGGTAGTCCTCGCCGATGTTGTTTCCGGCAAAAAGTATAGTCGGATTCTTCTTGTCTCCAACAAGCCAGGCAAACGAGTTGCCCATTGCCTCGATGACAGCACGCGCTCCAAGGTAGCTGCCGCCGATGCCGGCAACGACTATAGCCTCGCAGTTTGCACGCAGAACGTCAGCGCAGTCTTGTATTTCCTGCAAGAATTCAGGCGTGATTGACGACGGAAGATGAAGCCAACCGAGGAAATCATTACCGGGACAAGTACCGTTCTCAAGAGCGTCTTGCGCCGCCTTTACTTTCGGCTCATAAGCCTTAACCGTGCCTTCAGCAAGAAACTGAACGGCCTTCGTTACGTCTAATGTGATATTTTTCATTTGCTTATAAGATTACGATTCTTCGTCATCTGAAAGAATCTGTTAATAACTTTATCTCTATTTGCGGTGAAATCCGTTCGTAAAGTATGTTGTACACAGCGTCAAGTATGGGCATATTGACGTGGCTGTGCCGGTTGATTTCCTTCATGCACTTGGTTCCGAAATACCCTTCGGCTATCATCTCCATCTCTATTTGCGCACTTTTTATGCTGTACCCCTTGCCTATCATCGTACCGAACGTGCGGTTACGCGAGAAGTTTGAATAGCCGGTAACAAGCAAATCACCAAGATAAACAGAGTCTGTTATATTCCTGTCAAGCGGATAAACAGACTTCAGGAAACGTGACATTTCCTGCACGGCGTTGGCCATAAGCACCGACATGAAGTTGTCGCCGTACTTCAAACCGTTGCATATTCCTGCGGCTATGGCATAAACATTCTTCAGCACTGACGCGTATTCAATGCCAATGACATCGCTGCTCGTCTTCGTCTTTATATAGTCGCAGGCAAGAATTTCAGAAAAAGCCTGAGCCTTTTCGTGGTCGCTGCACCCGACAGTGAGGTAAGACAAGCGTTCAAGCGCCACCTCCTCGGCATGCGACGGGCCGCCAAGGCAGGCAAGGTTTTCATACGGAACATCGTACACCTGATGGAAATATTCAGAACAGACAAGGTTCTCGTCTGGCACAATACCCTTGATGGCTGTCACTACGAACTTGTCTCTTATGCGTGTCTTGAGCCTCTTCAGATGGTTCTTTATGTAAGCCGACGGCGTTACAAAGATAAGCGTATCGTATGCCTGCACAATCTTATTGATGTCACTGAAAAACTCAATTTCGCCAATATTGAAGTGCACGCTTGTCAAGTAAGCCGGATTATGGCCGAGCCTCTTGAAATCTTCTATGCGGTCATCGCGGCGCATATACCACCCTATATGGTGCGTATGCTCCACTACAATCTTGGCGATGGCCGTAGCCCAGCTGCCTCCGCCGATAATCGCAATCCTACCGCAATCGTACATTTTATAATAAATTGACAATTAAAAATTGAGAATTGAGAATTATGATTACCCTTGTCCGCTTCGTTTGTGTAGTTTTGTATCAGCAAAGGTAATCATAATTCTCCATTTCCAATTATGAATTTTCAATTTTGTTTGCAGCCTCTATCCATTTGGCGAACTCGTCAACCTTCGGATTTTCGTAGCCCAGCTTGTATTTCTTGTTTACTCCACAGGCATCCATCTGGAGCTTCTGGGGATTGACATCCTTAATGTCTGACACAAGGTAATAGCCGCACTTGTTGAGCACGGGCACCCATTCTTCGGGCACGCCCAAGACTTTCCACTCCTCAACGCTGCTCTTCGGAGCTTTCTTCTCCGGGCGCATCTGCGGGAAGAAGAGCACCTCCTGAATATATGTCTTGCCCGTCATGAGCATCACAAGGCGGTCGATGCCGATGCCGATACCGCTCGTCGGCGGCATACCGTACTGCAAAGCGCGCAGGAAGTCCTGGTCGATAATCATAGCCTCGTCGTCACCCTTGTCAGCCAGGCGCATCTGTTCCTTGAAGCGTTCTTCCTGGTCGATGGGGTCGTTAAGCTCCGAATAAGCGTTGGCAAGCTCTTTTCCGTTCACCATAAGCTCGAAACGTTCGGTCAGCCCGGGCTTTGAGCGGTGCATCTTCGTCAGCGGCGACATCTCAACGGGATAGTCAGTGATAAACGTAGGCTGGATGAACGTACCCTCGCAGAACTCCCCGAATATTTCGTCGATGAGCTTTCCTTTGCCCATAGTGTCGTCAATCTCCATGTTGAGCTTCTTGCACACCTCGCGTATCTGCGCCTCGTCCATGCCGTTGAGGTCGTAACCGGTCTTCTCCTTAATGGCGTCAAGAATGGGAAGGCGGCGGTACGGAGCCTTGAAGCTTACGATGTTGCCGTCAATCTCGCGCTCGGGCTTGCCGTTTACGGCTATGCAGACGGTTTCCAAGAGTTTCTCGGTAAACTCCATCATCCAGTTATAGTCCTTGTACTGCACGTACAGTTCCATGCAGGTGAACTCCGGGTTGTGGTTGCGGTCCATGCCTTCGTTGCGGAAGTTCTTGCCAATCTCATACACGCCTTCAAATCCGCCTACGATAAGACGCTTCAAATAAAGCTCCGTGGCGATGCGCATGTACATGTCAGTGTCAAGCGCATTGAAATGCGTTATGAACGGCCTTGCGCTGGCTCCGCCGGCAATTGTCTGCAGCGTAGGAGTCTCAACCTCAGTGTATCCTGCCTCGTCGAGCACCTTCCTTATAGTCCTTATAACCGTAGCACGCTGAAGGAAGGTGTCCTTCACGCCGTCGTTAACCACAAGGTCAACGTACCTCTGGCGGTAACGCAACTCCGGGTCGTCGAATTTGTCGTAAGCCACGCCGTCCTTGTATTTCACTATGGGCAGCGGCTTGAGGCTCTTCGAGAGCAGCGTCAGGCTCTGAGCGTGAACGCTGATTTCGCCCGTCTGCGTGCGGAACACAAAGCCCTTTACGCCAATGAAGTCGCCGATGTCCAAGAGTTTCTTGAACACCTTGTTATATAAGTCTTTGTCCTCACCGGGACAAATGTCGTCACGTGTGATGTAAACCTGTATTCTTCCCTTCGAATCCTGAAGCTCGGCGAAGGCCGCCTTGCCCATTACGCGGCGGCTCATCATACGCCCGGCGATGCACACCTCGCGGCGCGGCTCGTCGTCATTGAAATCCGCCTTGATGTCGGTTGAAAATGCGTTTGTTGGATACTCTGCCGCCGGATACGGGTCGATGCCCATAGCGCGCAGTTCTTCGAGACTTTGGCGTCTGCCGATTTCCTGTTCACTCAGTTCTAAAACGTTCATATATCAAACTATGTTCTTTTATGAATATATGGCATTACGCCGCACACACGTCCCCTGCCAGGCACGCGCATGGCCTGCGGAAAGGGTGTACTTTTCAGTTTGGGCGTAATATATTTGTTGCAAAAATACAAATAATCGCCGACATTGACGAATTATTAAGGAAAATTTGCGCAACACACAAACCTAATTAATAACTACGGGCTGCCGCTTCGCCGACATCACAGGCTAACCTGACCGGCACAACCTGAAAACCTTGCCGCAACACAGTATAAAACCGCCGAAAACAAAGCTCTTTCCAAAAGACGGTCTTTTGGCTTGTAAAAGGTCATCTTTTATGATGCAAAAGGCGGCCTTTCGCAATGCAAAAGACCGCCTTTTAAAAAGTGTCCGCTATCGGGCCATAAGCCCGGCTGTCAATACATATACTCAACCGGCGACTTTATGAAACGCACAATGCGCGTGTTGTTCTTGCCGTTCACCTGCCTGTACATGCCGTAACCTGTAAAATAGTGGAACCATCCGAGGTTGGAGGGCGAATAGCAGGCTATCACCACCTTGTTGTGGTTTATGCCGTTGTTGTTCCATTGGGCGCCAGGCCCGTAGAACGTAACCGACTCCTGCTTCACGCCCTGCATCTTGTCGTACACTTCAACATGGTAGATTGTGGGCAGCTTCACGCTTCCAACGGTCAAATCCTCACGACGCCCGGTGGCGGTAAACACCTCACGGTTGCCTTCCCACGGCGACTGTACGACGTAAGGGCCGCCAGACGTGTCGAAACGCATATAGCCGTCACCGTTGAATATGCGGTCGTAATACTCCACGGGAGGCATCTCATAGCCGTCAGGCGACAGGAGTTTCGGGTCAAGCTGTCCCATATTGACCGGCGGATTTTGGTTATAGCCTTTCAGTTTCAGCACTCCGCCGTCGTCAACCCCTTCCAATGCGATGCCGCTGTCGCCGATGTATGACGAATTGTTCCATAGCCTCATATACTCTTCGGTGGTACATCCGTTCAGGTATTCAAGCACTGTCTGCCCACGCTTTGCAGCCGGGTCGTCTGGTACAAGGATTTGGTCGGAAAAGTCTTTTGAGTTCCCCATCGCGTTGTACTTGCACCACCATACGCCGTTCATCAGCGTTACGGGCATGCCGAAGTTGCGCCGCTTAACGACATACTCTTCAGTTTCCTCGCCGCTGCCGGTCTTGCGCACCACCAGTCTTGCTGCCTGTACGCGCCCGTCAGCCTTCGGGTCGTTTGGCCTCCAGCCGCCCACTATGCGGTAAGTGTTCCCCTGCCCTTCAGCCAACTCTACTTTCAGCCATTCGTCTTCACCGTCAAAACGGGGAACAACCTCATATCCTTCGGGCATAATGAAACGTCCAAGCTCGTTGTCCACATACTTGCCGAAATCGCAAGTGAAATCGTCACGTCCGAACTGCAAGCTGCCTTCCAGGCGTATTGGGTTCGGTTGTAACGTCAGTATCAACCTGTCTTCCTCATAAACTCCCTGCAAACTTTTATGGCGGAATTGTACGGTCACTTTCTCCACTGGATAATTCGGCGGCGGCAGTTGTTTCCTTACGCGGAACAGGTTTGAGCCGGAGCCGTCTCCGTCACGTCCTGCGGCCTCAACAGATACCGACGAGGAAGAAACCGAGACAAGCTCAAGCTCATCGTCACAGTCCAATGCCATTATGAAGTCGGCCGGCACGCTCGGCAATATCAGCTCGTCGCCGTTACCGGCAATCTGCGCCCCTTCGGGCAATTCTGACTTCTCACGGTCTATGGTTATGCGTCCTTCCAAGTCTGGAAAGAGCGTAGAATCTCCACCGTTTTCCCATGCCTCAACTTCCAACTTGACGTCTTGTGTAACAGCATCCTTACGGACCGTCAGCGTATAGACGGCGTTCCGCTTCAACTGTCCGGGCAGGCTCTCCTCCAAAGTGTAGTCCCTGCCGCCGATGGAAACCTCAACACTGACCTTCAAGTCAGTCCCGGCCTGTTCGTAAACGTAGGCAATCCCCAGCGAGTCGCTCTCAACGGGACGGGAAAAGCCTATGACACAATCATATTTATCAGCTCCAACCGGCGACGAAACCTCTGCCTGCTCCATCAGGAAGCCTTCCTGCGCAATGTTTTTCAGCGTCACGCCTTTCACAACTACGTTCATCCCCCTTATATGCAGGTCGAAACGTGCCACGCCGCGTTTCATGTTTAAGGACAAGACTTGTCCTCCCGGCTGTCCGTCAAGCTTCAGTGTTCCGGTAAAAAAGTGCCTTACCTGCCCGTCTTGCGCCGACACCGTAGTGGACAGCCACTCCTTTTCGGTTATGCCGGAAGCCTGCAACTGCCTCAAGTCGAGCCATCCGCTGGCATTCGCCAGCATGTACAGCGTGCCCGACATGCGGTCGAGCTTTATGGCATAACCGCAGCCTGCATCTTGCAAATCAGGATAAACCTTAGCCAGCACGCCGTTTTCAAACAGACAGGCTTGCATGTCGTTTACAGTGTTTTCCCCGTCTACGGATGCCTCTCCCTTGTCTGTATGATATTCGGAAAGCACGGCTTTCACAACAGCTCCGCCGTCAGTCGTCATCGCGTCTTCCAACTGCTCGGTGCATGACGCACCGAGCAGAAGTATCAGACACATGCAGACCGTCTGCAAATATTTCCTTACATTCATCATCCGATTTGTGTTTTAATCTTACAACAAAGCGTCTGGGGACATGTCGGTGTTGCCGCCATCCTCCCAATCTTCAAAGTTCGGCTTCACTGTTACGTCGATATAATCCTTGTTCACCGTTATCGTATAGACATGGTTGCGTTTCAAATCGCCTTCAAGCGTTTTGGTCATGGTCTTCACGGCACCGCCGTCAAAACCGGCCTCAACCTTTATTTCCATACCGTTGTTTTCTTGTTCATAAACATACAGTACACCCGGAGCGTCCTGAACAACAGCCGGAAGGAACGCCACTGTTGTGTCCCTGCGCTCCGTATTGTCGGGCGATTTCACTGCATCGCCTTGCGGAAAGAGGAAAACCGACCGTGCAACATTTGTCAGCGTGAGGCTGTTGACCTCAACATCACCGGCAACATTGAGCACCAAATCAAAGCGGGCAACACCACGCTTCAGTGTTATCGGCTTTGTAACAGCTCGCTGTCCTCGCGCATCTAAAGCCAACACGCCGGTAAAGAAGTGTCCTGTCTCGCTGACAACAGGAGAGAAAGAGGTTTTCAACCATTCCGTTTCAGTTATTCCTTCGGCCTGCAACTTCTCCAGGTCGATGGCGTTTGCCGTGTTCGCCAGCATGTACAGGTTACCTTTAAGGTTTTTCAACTGCAGGTTATACCCGTCGCTTGAAACCGGAAGATTTTTGTACACTTTGGTCATTACACCGTCTTCAAACAGACATGCCTGCATGTCTTCCACATCATTCTCTCCGTCAATCGTCTGCCCTCCTCCGTCAAAATCCGCCAGACGCGTCGTTATCACAGGTTCACGGTTGTCGTTTTCCGTATGTCCGCCTTCCGTGTCTGAACATGAAGCCAACAACAAACCAACACTCACAATACCAATTAAATTCAACTTTTTCATAATCCTTACAATCTTTTTACGTTTTGTTATTATTAATAAATGTAATTGACAGGCGTCTTCACACATCGTATAGTCCGTGTATTCCGCTTGTCCGCATCAGCATACTTTATCCAGGTGGCGCGGCCTGTCGGCGAGCTTGCAGGATACCCTTCAAGCATCCACGTTTTCCCGGCAGTGCCACTTGTAGCCATCAGGACAACCATCTTCGACAACGAGCCGGTTCCGCCGCCCGACTGTTTTCCCAATCCCAACATCACCCAATGCGCTCCGTTGTAATTGAAGTCATAATAGTTTATCGGCCCGTACTCTCCGCCGTCAACAGAAATGACACGCTCTGTTATCGTATATGTCAAGCGTTGCCCCAACTGATTGTTGAAAGCGTTGCTGCCGTAGCCAAGTCCACAATCGTTGCCCCACGCAAAGAAGCGGTAATGGTTGTAACCTGGCACTTCGTAACCGTCGGGTGCCATCGCTGTGGAATTAAGCGAACCGAAATCCGTATTTATGTTTCCGTCAAATCCGGCGTAATGAAAATCCGCACCGTCATACGTCAGTTTCAAGCCCTTTGTATTGCCTGCCTGATACTGGTCGCCCAACAGGCTCAGGAACTCTTCATCACTGCAAGACTTCAGATAGTCGGCCACGCTGCCGCTGCCAACGGGGTCTGACTTTACAAGTATCTGGTCGTTGAAGTCCTTTACATCACCTCTCAGATTATATTTGCACCACCACACGCCGTTTACATTAACCACAGGAAGTCCCCAGTTACGACGTTTTACCGTGTAGGTTTCAGCATTTCCGCCATCAGAGTCAGACACTATAAGCCTCAACGTCTGCACACGCCCGTCGGCTTCAGGGTCGTTCGGCCTCCAGCCTCCTTCCAGATAAAACACGTTGTCCTGCTCTCCGGCGTCAAGCCTTGCCCACCGCGGTTCTCCATTGTCAAACTCGAGCTTCATCACCTTGCCGCCTCCCACGGTGAACGTAGCCAGCCGTCCGTCGGCATACCGTCCGAGGTCGCACACCCTGTCGGCATCAAACTTCAATATGCCTTCCATGTTAACGGGGTTTGGAGCAAAGGACAATACAATCCTTCCAACCTGAACATTCTGTCTGAACAAGTCGAGATATACATATTCCAGTACACTGCCAGGCAATTTGTACGCACTTGCCACATCGACAGTCGCCACCTTCTGCATGTTCCTTGTAACCTTACGTGTAGTGACGGTTGCACCGTCAGCCAGCCCGTTTACCCGCACTTCAATTCCGCTTTCGGCCAAAAGAGCCAGCTGCGCACTACTCTCCATATATGGAATGAACAGCGTGTCGCCTCTTTCATTCAGCCTGACACCTTCCGACATTGTTGAAGCACTGCGGTCAATCCACCCCTTGCTTTCAAGAGCGGAGCCTGATGAAACGCCGCTTTCCCATTCGTCAGAAAGCACTTCAACCTTTAGACTGGCTCCAACCCCATAAACTTTCAGCGTGTACACAGTGTTCCTCCTGATTGGCGGGAGCGTAGTTTTCAACTTTTGCCATGCCCCATTCATTGTTGCTGCCACTTCCACTTCATGCGTTCCGCCTCCTTGTTCACAGAGATAGAACAGCGTTGCCTTCCGTTGTTTAAACGGCTGACCGTCAAAACTCTTCAACATGTCGGCTGTTTCTGCCGTCCCGGGCTGACGCGCATCATCCTGCACATTCACATAACCGCGGTCAGCAATGTCTTTCAATGTCACGCTATGCACCTCAACGCCTTTGTACTGCGAATCCAAGTCTATGCGTGCCACACTGCGCTTGAGGCTTGCCGACGCCGGCTGATGCGTTGAGCCGGGAGCCAGTTCCAAACGCCCTGTCATCACTATGCCGTCTACAACCATGGACTCCGATGTCGCCGTAATACCCAAGAATTCATCTTCAGTAGTAAAATCCGGCCTGACATTGTCCATTCCGTCCACACCTGAAGCATTGGCAAGGAAATACACCCGTCCGTCAGCCCGTGACGGATAAAATCGGCAAATGCCGTCATCATCCACAGTAAGCCCACTGAACACCTCGTCCAGCACTCCGTTCTCGAAGCGGTATCCGCTCAAAGTATTCACCCGTGACTCCACATCCGATGCGGTACCTTCCATCATGCTTTGCGGTACAAGGCGCACCGCTACCGCACCGTCTTCTCCCATTGCCGGCATATCGTCTTGAACATCACAGCTGGACAGAGCTGCTACGGCCAAAGCCATGCACGGCATCAATATACTGTTCTTTAACTTAATCATTATCCTGAAAATTTCGTTATTACTTATATAAGTATGGATTACTTGCGCTGTTAAGGTATTTCGGAGAGTCGATGGGCAACTCGTCAAGGTGCTGTACATAAAAATTGTTCATAAGCTGTTCAGCCCAAGGCCCGTAAGTGAACGCGCTTGAATGGCCGTAACCCATGACATGTCCAAGCTCGTGCATAGCCAGTGAACACGCCCCTGTACTGGTATAATGTCCCAAATAAATCCATTGCGCCACGCCCCACACCGTAGGGCTTGCCAGCCCTGACAAGCCATTGCCTTCATACACCAAGCCTATTTGCAGGCGATACTTTTTGCGCATCCTTTGCAAAACTTCATCCACGGGAACGGCATTTTTATTGTCGTCATACAGTTTGTCCGTGTTGTCACGCAAGAGCTGTTCAAGTTCAGGCATGTCAAGCAGACTGGCGTAATTCATCATGAACGCCACCGACTCGCGGCAGTGCACCGGGCGAATGCCCATCCAGTTGCCGCTCGGAGCACCGTCGGGCTGGTCCGGGTCGCCGCCATAAAGTCCCCAAAATATCTCAATCCCATATTTTATTTTCTGCAAACGGCTCCAAAATTCGTCGCCAGACTCCACTTTGAATTCTATGCCGGCAAGCGATGCGGCACTGGTCTTAGGCACAAACAACTTCCTTCCTGACTCCGTATTGTAAACCACATCACGCTCTACCAGAGGGATTGTCTGGTAAAAGTCGGCAAATCCCGGTATAGTGTCGAAATAAGCCAGGTCTACGTATTCGCTGCCGACGGCCGGTATGCGTGCCTTCAGCAGCACGCCGCCAAGCCCCCTTGGCGAGTAAAAACGCACATGCAGCTGTCCGTCGTCTGTCACTGAAAGCTGTAGCGGCTGCGATGTGTCGAACATGCGCTGCATGCGGTCCGTATAAACGGACTTCGGCTCGTCATCCTGTAAGATTTTCTTGTAGTTGCCTTCCTCGTATGCTTTTGCCGTCATGAACATTATCCCCGACTTGTCATCGGGATGCTTCACGGCGGTTTCCACCGTGTTACGCCGGTTGGCATCCAGCGACTCTTGGCTGAATGCATACTCCTGGCTAACCTCGTGCCCGTTGTAATTGCGCGTAATCATGCCCACTTTTCCACTGAACGCCGAGCCGTCAACCGTCGGCATGAAGCAGTAAGACGACATCGAGTCAAGGCTTATGCCGTCCATCAGCCCGTCACTCTCGCCGCCGAACGTGCCGTCTCCCGACAATGTGGTGGCAAAGCGCACCCCGTCGAGCAAAAGCGTCTTCGACGTTACGGCATTACGCACATACATGTTGTTATAAGAAAAACCGAAATCGGCCCTTCCGACGATGCGCTTCTGCTTAACCGACTGTTGCAGCGAAGCTGTTTCCTGCTTGCCGTCGGCTGTCTGCTGCACGGTGACCGAAAACGGCGTCTGTGAATAATAGTATTCCGCCTCCAGCGGTTTGTGCAGGTCAGCCGGGAACTCGAGCCACGTATCGGAAGCGCTCCGAAGCTCATTCACCGACGCCCTGTCCTTCCGTTCGTCGCCTTTTATGCCGAGCACAAGCAGGCGGTAATGCCCCTCGCGCAGACCTTCAACCATTATTTCAGACGCAGCCGCGTCATAATGCGACTTGATGTTATCCACTATTCCGCCGTTCCCGTCGACTATATAATACTCCACACGGTCGTAACGGCTCTCACTCAAGCCCGACGCACGCGTCTGTTCACCCTCATAAACATCGTCATAGAGTTTGAACACGACACCCCGCTCCGGCCTGTCATGTGCGTAGTCAAAATCGTCCTGCATGCAAGCTGCAAGCGACAAACTGCACAACAATAAAGTCAAATTACGGATTTTCATTCGTTTGACACATTAAATTACGTTCTTACTTTCCTTAAAAAACTCTCTGTACTGTTATCCTGAACATCATGAATGCGTATTGCCGCATTCACGATTGCTTGTCACTATGACAATCAAAAGCCATTCCACCGACTTCTTTGCCTGTCAGGCTGATGCCAATGTCATAATACATAATTTCTTAATAAATATGAATAAAACCGTCATGCGGCATTATCCGCTTTTTCTATTCCATCCGCTTGCTTTCCTATATGAATATATCACAATCATGAAAATTTTACCAACGCATGCCTGACCAACCGTATTTTTCAGTCTATTTTAACTACTTACTTAAAAAGACATAACGCCACTGTCAGCACTTTTAGTGACAACATGTCAGCATTTACGGCTCACTTTTTCTGCCAACATGTCACTCTTTCCAACAAAACAGACTGCAATCAAAACCTTGTTTTAAGCTTTCTTTTTGATTATGCCTGACGCCTTCAGAATGCGATATTTTGAAATTCAAAATCCTTTGGCGGAAATAACGCAAGGAGAAGTGCGCAAAGGCAATAATCTGAAAACCAGCAACTTACATACGCTTTATATTCAAATGTGCAATATTAAAACATCTTTTTACGGCATAATTACAGCCCAAACAACTGCAAAAGACGGCCTTTTAGAATGCCAAAGACCGTCTACAACAACGTAAAACGCGGCATTTCGCAATGCGAAATGCCGCGTTTTACGCATTATCCAACCTTCATTTTATACCCGTCAGGTGCCATTTTGGCATAAGTATAACATCCTTTTGCCGCCATGCCAACCTATTTTGGCAAATTCACCCGACATTGCAGGAATGTCATTATGCCGCTGTTTCTGCAAAAAACATTACAGAATGAACGCTATGACACTGCATGTATACGGAATACAGCCATACGCTTCGCTCACCGATAGATGTGATACCGGCAGTTATTTCCCTGCGCATACTTCTCAAAAAGGCGTATAAGGTATTCGGCGTTGGCCGTAACCTGCGCTTCGTTTCCGTCGTAACCGTTTATGAGAACGAGAACGCGGCGCGTTGAGATGTCAATCTTCGTGCGCTCGTTGTCGCTCGTTGGTGTGCCCACTCCGCCGATGGCGTCGCGGTAAACGGGCAGACCTGCGATGTTGATTGTGCCTCGCCCGATGCCCTCGTAAGGCTCGCCCTCACGTCCGATGCCGAGTGTAAGCGTGTCGCCGGAAAACTTGTCGGCATCGAAACCGCCGATGCTGTAGCCGTAGGCGATGCTCGCAAGGTTGATTAAATCCACAAGAGTGTCGATTTGGTAAAGCTGCTTGCCCTGCAACATGCGCCTGATTAAAGCCTCGGCCGCAGGCCGGTAGCGGCTCGGGTCTTTGCCGCACAGGCGGTAGACGCGGCGCGTAGCCTCTATGCCCGGAATGCTTTTTATCGTCGTTGTGTCATATTCGACCCTGTACTTCTCGCCAAGAGCCTTGATTTCCGCCCACAGTTCGGGGCTGTACTGGCTGTTAACCACGTCGGCCTCCACCGCCGCACCTACGAAACCGGGGCACACCTGTTCGATTTCTTCAGATACTATTATTTTCATACTTCTTGCCTTTCTGATTTTATTTGAAATGATTACGGCGGCAAAGTTACACAAATAAAACTGACATACAGGCAGGAAAAAGAACATTATTGTTGCAGTTTGTATATATTCACACACTTTCACCGACAACAGAAGCGGTGCAAAATCATTGCCGATTTCGCACCGCACTGCCCTTGAAGCTTATTGGTTGGGCTTTTCAGGGGCGTAGTCAGAGCATATTGTCTCATAGTCGAGAGGGTCTATTTCCTTGCTTTCTATCCTCTCGCAAAGCTCCGGGTCGTCGTCAAGATACTTCAAGAGTGCCTTCCTCGCAGACCACTTTGTATGGCCTTTTCCGCCAATCCATGTCCCCTCTTCTTCGCCCTGTCGATAGCCGTAGAAGTTGATATACTGGCCTTTGATTGTCATCACGCCGTTTTTTGCGATGTAATAATCGGCACTCTGCGACAAAACAATCAGGTGCTCGCCCACAGCTTCAAGTGCCCTCCATGTTCTTTCACGGTAAAGCAGTATGTGTTTCGCGTCGGGAGCGTTCTCGTTCCACGCTGTCAGGGATGCAATGTCCTCCGACTTTATCTTGTGTTTCTCGCCGAGAGAGTCTGTCACCGTCACTTTCTTTGTCGTTCCGTTTGGCAGTTTTGCCTCGCCTGTCAGCGTGCTGCCGTCCTCAAATGTCACTAAAACAGGAAAACCTTTCACGTCCCGGGATATATCTACAGCCGTGGTTATAAGCTGGCATGACACAAGGAACGCTGCGCCGACACAACCCAGTATAACTGATAAGACAACTTTCTTTTTCATAGCTTAAACTTTTATTTAATACAACAATATCACTCAACGCATACGCATAGGCTTCTTCACATTGAAGTCTGACATGCGGAACCCCACGCGCACGCCTACTCCCCAATTGAAATCCTTGCCCACGTATGAGCCTTGGACGAAAACGCCTACGGCAGTTGAGCGTCCGAACTGATGCTCATAGCCTATGCGCCCGAGGCACATCACGCCGTCAAGGTCGTCTTTCTGCGTATTCCTTTCTGTACCGTCATAGTAGTCATGTTCGTATTTCACAATGGCATAACCGCCATAAAGCGCAATGTAAAAGCGGTCGATGTTGTTGCTTAGCAGGTCAAGTCCGGGGCCTACGGCGAACATCAACTGTGTTTTCTTGTCCGAAACATTGTCACTTTGCACTCTGTCACCATAATCTACGGAGACATGCCTATAACCGTCATACCGTGAATAGCCGACCAGTAAAGAACCGAACACAGGACTACGCCAGTGTATATCAATATCAGCAGCAAGCATATCGCCGGGCTTTTCATAAGTTCCGCCAAAACTTTCATAATTATATGACACAGAATATTGCGACCAACCGAAATACTGGGCACATACTTTCGCTGGCATTCCACTTGCCAATACTACAAGCGTTGCTATCAAAAAGCGTCTCATATCATGCCTCCTTTCTCCACACTATATGCAGAATTGCCATTTAAAGCCATACGGACATTCATTTCACCGCTGTCATCCTGTGTTTTCGGAGAATACAAACGGCAAATCTCTTCAAAGTCGTATGCGTCAATTTCCTTCGATGCTATCTTCTCACACAGCACCGGGTCGTCGGCCAAAAACTTGCACAAGGCCCTTATTACGCCTGCTCTCGCACGTCCGTATGTCGTAAGATATTCGCCCACACCGTCCTCTTTAAGTCCTATAATATAGGCGTCGCCGTCTGCAAAGCTCACCGGAACAAGCTCTCCCTTGCGGTTGAAATGCCAGCTGCCGCCGACCACAGCCAGCCTCAAATGCCGCCCCATGCCGAGACATTTCATCCATGCATGCCCCTTATCACGTCCTCCACGGTCTTTATACTGTGCATAAACAAACGCCCCGGCCATTGCTCCGCCATGCTCAAGAGCCAGCACTGACACACTGTCGGAAGGCAACCGCAAGCGCTTCCCGTCATTTGTGACGAAACGTAACGTGCCGCCCTTATAATCAGGCAAAAGCGCCTTACCCTCATACTTCACGCTGTCGTTCATCACGACCGCCGCATTCAGCTTTACAAATTCTTCCCTGAAAAGGCCTGCAACGCTGCACGACACAGCCATCTGGCATATAACAACAGCAAGCGTACCTTTTGCCAATAGTTTCAAATGCTTGAAACAATGACTACATAAAATTCTTTCCATACCTGACATTACATTAAACTCTTGTTTTAGCAAATTTAAAATAAAGACATATAAATGTTAAATGGAAAGGTAAAAAACAAGACAATTGTATCAAACTTTTACACTTTTGTGTACCATAAAGATTGTACTTTCGCCTTATTTGTCTATATTTGCAAGAACATCTTATCTACAAATGAAATACACGCCCCTGCATGGAAATACGTAAAAACGACTTCTTGTTTATCCCTGGAACTACAGATGAAATTCCGCCTGACGAATACCTGAAAACCGAAACATTCGTAAACATGGCTAAAGCACTGGCGCAAACCACCGACAGATTTGTGTACATAATCGATTATGCCAAGCGGAACTTCCTTTATGAGTCAATCAACATGGCATATCTTTTAGGCGAACCGGCAAACACGTCGATTTTTTCGACTATAAAATGTACTTCAACCACATACCGGCAAACGAACAACACAAATTCATTGAAATAAACATGGCCGCCTCAGCCATGTTCGCACGTATGCCGATAAAGGAACGGACAATGCACACAATAACATACGACTTCCACCTGATGATGAAGAAAAGGCAAAGGCTTGTCAACCATCATCTTACACCATTGGCACTAACAGAAAGCGGACGCATGTGGTTGGCGCTGTGCACTATCGGCCTGTCGGCAATGCAGACGGCAGGACACGCCATAATAAAGAAAGCCGGTTCAAACATATATCATGAATACTCGTTGGACAGACATGAATGGATTGAGAAAGAAATGGGGCGACTGCGCGACATAGAACGCAGCATTTTGATTCTTTCAGCTCAAGGCTTCACAATGAATGATATAGCCGACAAGCTATGCAAATCGGTTGACACTATAAAGAAATACAGGAAAGGCTTATTCAAAAAGTTTGGTGTCAAGAACATAACCGCAGCCTTGACATACGCCACCAATTATAAAATGCTTTAACCGGAAGCACTGTTTTCCGCTTCGGGTTAAAGCATTCGACTTATCACTTTATCATTTCCAAGAACGTGTCCTCATCCACAATGGGCACGCCGAGCTTCTCGGCCTTCTGCAGTTTGGCAGGCCCCATGTTGTCGCCCGCAAGTATAAAAGAGGTCTTGCCGCTGATGCTGCCAACGCTCTTGCCGCCGTTCTGCTCGATGATGCGCTTGTACTCGTCGCGGCTGTGACGGGTGAACACGCCGCTGATGACGATGCTCTTACCCTCAAGTTTTGTGCTGGCGGCCTGTATCTGCTCCTCGCTCAGCGACATCTGCAGGCCGTAGCCGCGCAGGCGGTTGACGATTTCCATGTTCACGGGGTTGTGGAAATACGTTATCACGCTCTTGGCTATCACCTCGCCTACGCCGTCAACATCCGTAAGTTCCTGCAAAGAAGCCGTCGAGAGGGCGTCCATCGTCTTGAAGCGGCGTGCCAGCAGGCGTGCCGACGTTTCGCCGACGAAGCGTATGCCGAGAGCGAAGACGACACGTTCAAACGGCACCTGGCGCGAGGCGGCTATGCCATCGACAACCTTCTGCGCCGACTTCTGGCGGCTTCCGTCGCCGTTGATTTGCTCAACGCGGATGTCATACAGGTCGGCAACATTCCTTATCAGTCCGCGGCGATAGTACTCGTCAACGGTTTCAGGACCAAGGCTGTCGATATTCATCGCCCGGCGCGATATGAAATGTTCTATCCGTCCTTTGATTTGCGGCGGACATGCCGTGTCGTTGGGACAGTAATGGGCGGCCTCTCCTTCATAACGCACAAGCTCCGCACCACATTCGGGACAGCGCGTGATAAACTCGACAGGACGTGCCGACGCATCGCGGCGCGACGTGTCGACACCGACTATTTTCGGGATTATCTCTCCTCCCTTCTCCACATACACGTAGTCGCCCTCGTGCAGGTCAAGACTGCGGATAAAGTCCTCGTTGTTCAGCGTGGCGCGGCGCACCGTAGTTCCGGCCAGCTGCACAGGCTCCATGTTGGCAACGGGGGTGATTTGCCCGGTGCGGCCAACCTGATAGGTCACTTCGTTAAGGCGCGTACACTCACGCTCGGCCTTAAACTTGTAGGCTATTGCCCATCGCGGACTCTTGGCCGTATAGCCGAGGGCGCGCTGCTGACGCAGCGAATTGACTTTAAGCACTATTCCGTCAGTAGCCACGGGCAGGTTCTTGCGCTCCGTGTCCCAGTAGTTTATGAAGTCGTATATCTCCTGAAGCGTCTTCACCTTGCGCATGCCGTCGCTTATCTTGAAACCCCACGCACGGGCGCGCATCAGGTTTTCATAATGCCCGTCGCCCCCGATGCCGTCGCCGAGGAGGTAATACAAATATGCGTCAAGCTTCCTTCCGGCGGCAACTTTCGGGTCAAGGCTCTTCAGCGTGCCGCTGGCGGCATTGCGCGGATTGGCGAACAGAGGTTCTTCGGCGGCCTCGCGCTCGGCATTGATGCGTTCAAACTCCTTCCACGGCAGCAGTATCTCGCCGCGAATTTCAAACTCGTGGGGCCAGTCACCCGGCTTAAGTACCAACGGAATGGAGCGGATTGTACGCACGTTCGCCGTAACATCGTCGCCCTGCACGCCGTCGCCGCGCGTCACTCCGCGCACCAACCGTCCGTCTACATAGGTCAGCGAGATTGACAGGCCGTCATACTTCATCTCGCAGCATATCTCAAAATCTTCGCCGCCAAGCCCCTTGCTCACGCTCTCGTAGAAGTCGGCCACATCCTGCTCGTTGTACGTATTCGCCAAAGACAGCATCGGATAACGGTGAGCCACCTGGCGGAACTCCGTGCTGATGTCGCTCCCCACGCGCTGCGTAGGCGAATTCGGGTCGGCCATTTCGGGGTGGCGCGCCTCGAGTTCCTGCAGCTCGTGCATCATGAAGTCAAACTCCTGGTCGCCTATAGTAGGCTGGTTAAGAACGTAATACCTGTAATTATGTTCGTGCAGCTCCTGCCGCAGCTGCAATATCCGCTGTTTCTCGTCCATTGTTCTGTGTATTAATAATGAAACGTTTTGCCGCTACAAAGTTAGCAAAAACAAGCGACAAACGCAACCAACAACAAACTTATTCGTAACAGCCTGTAATCCAGCATTTTGCAAAAGGTCGTATTTTGTAATGCAAAAGGTGGCCTTTTACATTGTAAAAGACCACCTTCCGCAATGCGTTTTGCCGTCAATCAGAAGATAACAGAAAGATGATTATGACATAATGCCTGTCAATATGACCTCCGGCTACTTCTTTGTAAACTTCTTTATCGCACTGTAAGCATCATAAAGTCCCAATTCTCCGGCCTTGCTAAGGTCGCTTATGCCAAGGTCGTTCTTGCCAAGGTTGATATTGGCTATACCCCTGTTATAATAAGCTTCGGCAAGTTTCGTGTCAATCTTTATCGCCTTGTCATACTCTTCTATCGCCTTGACATAATCCTTGTTGGAAGCATAAAGGTTGCCACGGTCGAAATAAAGATAGGCGTTGTCCGGACTAAGTTCTACCGCCTTGTCCAAATCAGAAATAGCTCCTACCGTTTTCAAACGTATGTCAACCCCACGTGAAGCGTCATACTCGTTGATGCGTGCCTGGCATACGGCACGCTGCCAATAAGCCAGCGACGACGTACTGTCGGTCTGGATGTAAGCCGTAAGGTCGCTTACAGCCTCGGCATAGTTCTGCACCACGCTGTTTGCAATACCCCGCTGCAATATAAATCCCTTGTCTTCACGCAAATTACGTGAAGCGTCAATACGTGCCGACAATGTATCAATAAGCGCGAATATGTCTTTGCTTTCCTGCTCTGACAACTGCTTCACGCCACACCTTATATATATGTTGCGCAACGGCTTGCTGGTGAAATTGAACGTCTCAACTTCGTTGTGAAACGCCTGATATGCCTTGACAGCATTGTCGTACGGACTGAACGAAAGCTGGAACATAGGCTGGAACACAACGTCAATCTTCCGGTTTTGCACACGACCGCGGTACACCGTGGAATACTCATGCTGCACGGTATTCTCATCTTCAACAACAAGCTGGTTATACTTGTCGAAATCAATCTCGCTCTTCTTGCGGACTTCATCTTTTTTACGGCGGCTCCACCTCTGCTGGCGGCCGTAATGCTTGTCCATCTGCGCCTTGAAGATGCGGAACTCGTCAAGTTCAGCTTTCGACGTCATGCCAACCTTACGGTAACAACGTGCACGGTTGTTAAGCCCGGCCCAGAAATTCGGATATTGGTCGATTAATTTTGTATAATCACGTATGGCACCGTAAATGTCGCCCGTCCGCTCAAGAAGTATGGCACGGTTGTATATGGCCATTACATTGTCCGGTTCGAGGCTTATTATGTAATTGAAGTCCTCTATGGCCCTGTTATCATCGCCGACCTGAACACGCAACTGTCCCCTGTTATAATGCGCAAGGAAATTATTAGGGTCAATCTCCAATGCCTTGTCATAATCTGCCATCGCACCGTTGAGATTGTTGATGTTATAACGGGCCAAAGCACGGTTTACATAATTAGCAACGGTATTGGGCTTCAGATGAATTGCCTTTGAAAGCTGCATGTCAGCATCTTTCCATTTGCGCTGCGACAGGCTTATCATGGCGCGATAAGCCCACGCATCGCCGTCATAGGGGTCAATCTCAAGGCTCTTGTCAAGATATTTGGCGCCTTCTATAGTGTCTTTTTGCTGCATGCAGACCTCAGCTTTAAGCGAAAACGCCTTGGCATAAGTCTTCCACATGGTCATCATCGAGTCCAAATCGGCATTGGCCGCATCATAATCCTTCTTCTCAATCTTGCACAACACACGGTTGAACCATAGGTTCTTGTCGTAAGGATTGAAGTCTATTGTCTTGTCATAATCGGCTATTGCCTCATCGAACTTATGCTGCTTGATACGGCACAAGCCACGAAGCTCAAACAAGTCAGGCACATACGGATTAAGCCTTATAGCCTCGGAACAATCTTTTTCCGCCCCAACAAAGTCGTCAAGATAAAACTTTGCCACTGCACGCAAGAACCAAGGTTCGTACAGATAAGGCTTAACCATTATCACTTGGTTGAAATATTGTATCGAAAGAACATAGTCCTCATAATACAGCGCACTACGCCCAACGTCGATAAGCCTGTCTGTCCTGAACTGCGAACAAACCGGCAAAAACGCAAACAGCAGCAAAAACGACAATAAAAACTTGCGCATATAAAAAGAGGATGTCCTGAAATACAAATAAAAAATACGCGCCGGAACCCTGCAACGGCCACGACGCGAAAAACCTTACAGGCTATTTACGTGCAATCTTTGTACGATAATTGCAATTGAAACGGCCTTGCAGAATAGACTTCAGCTTGTTCTTGATAAGCTGCCGGCGAAGCGGTGACACGCGGTCAATGAAAAGCTTTGCGTCAAGATGGTCAAACTCATGCTGCATGACACGTGCCAAATAACCCTCAACCCATTCGTCATGCTCCACAAAACTTTCATCCATATACTTGACACGGATACGCGTAGGGCGCTTAACACTTTCATGTATGCCCGGAAACGACAGGCATCCCTCCTCGGATGTGTCTACTTTCGTATCGTCATACTCAAGTATGTGTGGATTTATATATGCCTTGCGAAACCCCTTATATTCGGGTAAATCTTCTGAAAGCACATCAAGGTCTATCACAACCAGACGAATGCCAAGACCTACCTGGGGAGCCGCCAAGCCCACACCGTCAGACGCGGTAAGCGTCTCAAACATATTTGCTATGAGTTCTTTCAGATTTGGATAACTGCCATCTATATCCTGCGACACCTTGCGCAACACCGGATGGCCATAAATATAAATAGGTAATATCATCGTTTTCTTCTTTCAGATTCCAAATAACCTTGCAATATTATCGTTGCACTCAACTCATCGACAAGGGCTTTATCTTGCCTTTTCTTCTTATGCAAGCCACCGTCTATCATAGCTCTATGAGCCAAAACGGAAGTGAAACGTTCATCGTAAAACTCGACCGGAATATCAGGAAACTCCTTGCGCCAGCGGTTTACAAACGGCACTATCCTCGACATGTTTTCACTCGGACTTCCATCCGCCTGCTTAGGCTCTCCGACAACGATGCGTTCAACTTGCTCCCTGCCAACATAATCACGAAGAAAATCGAACAGTGAGGACGTGGAAACCGTCACCAATCCGCCTGCAATAATCTGCATCGGGTCGGTGACAGCTATGCCGGTACGCTTCTTTCCGTAATCGATAGACAGAATACGGGCCACGTATTTACTTTTGATTATACAACAACCAGGCATCAGGATACTGCGCCCTAAGCTCATTACGGCTGTTTACCGCATCCGCCTTAGTATCATAAGTTGCGGCAACAACACGGTACATCTGGTTGGAAGGATTGTAAGCCACCTGTGCATCATATCCCTGGCTCTTAAGCGTAGACTGCAAACCTTCGGCATTAGCCTGCATAGAGAAAGAGCCGACTATAACGCTGAAGTTCTTAAGTCCGGCACCGTTGACCACAGACAAAGCCTCTTGCCTAACCGGAACATTGTCGGCATTGTCAACGACAACAGTCTCACTGGCAGGTTTCTCTACAACAGGAGCCACTACGGCAATTTCCTCATTACCCTGATTTTGTTCTGTGGCACGGTTCTCTTCCTGCGCTTTAGCCTTCTCGTACATCTTCTTATAAGCACTTTCAGACGACTTGCAACTATTAAACGCCAAAGCCACACATAAGCCGGCACACATAACCATGTATTTCTTCATAATTTCTCGTGTTATTGTTTAGAAATCAGTTTATTTTTCTACATTTATCGTGCGAAATTACACAAAAACAAGCAAAACCGCCGAAAAGCGGCACATAAAGTTTGTTAAATCAAACAAATACATTGTTTTTAACAAAAAAGTCAGACAAAAACATTGGCTTTCGGGAAATTATCACTATTTTTGCTATCAGTAAATTCATTTACACGAACAGACTTTATTGTCAATAGAAACATTGTACAACATTAAACATATATTGATTATGAAAGCATTAGGTTACATCGGCGCATTCCTTGGTGGCGCCATCGCCGGAGCGGCTTTAGGTTTGCTTCTTGCACCGGAAAAAGGTAAAGACACTCGTGAAAAGATAACTGACGCCATTGACGACTTCTGCCAGAAGCACAACATCAAGTTGAGCAGAAAGGAAATGAACGACTTGGCTGAGGACATCACGGACGCAGCTGACACCGAAAGAGTCTAAATCACTGTTTCACACATGTTTTCAAGCGACAAAAACATTGAAACTATCGGCCAGCTTATACGGTTGGTAAAACGCAGTATCGGGCTTCAGGGAGAATACCTGAAGCTCGATATAATGGAAAAGACGGTAAGGATTATCACCGCCCTGCTGCTCTTTGCCATTCTAACACTGATTGTTATAGCAATCTTGTTTTTCATTTCAATATCGGCGGCAATCGCCATAGGAGAAGCCATCGGCTATCCGGCATCATTCGGCATCATAGCGGCTTTCTATGTAATTATATTCATTTTATTCCTCACCTTTAGAAAAAGCTGGATAGAGAGACCGTTAATCAGATTTATAACCAGCCTGTTAATGGAATAAACCGTTCAAAAGGACATGAGAAAACCTGAAACTTACAGCACACTGCACGAAATAAGGCTTCGCAAAGAAACCATCTTGTCTGAAATCAGAATGAACAATCAGCAAATAAACATTCTGTGGAAAGACATGTTCCGCAAGCCCGAACCAAAGAAAAAAGCCTTGTCGCTCTCATCCATCATGACAATGGGAACTGGCATGGCAGACGGTTTCTTACTAATATGGAAATTATACCGAAAATACAAGAGGAAATAACCTGAAAACAACAAGAAAACACAATACTTACAAAAGCATATAAACAAAAAAAGGAGTACCGCTGTACTCCAACCTTGTTAACCTTAAATCTAATACTATGAAAAACACGGTGCAAAGGTATTGACATTTCTGCTATCTACAAAATAATCGTATCCTTTCCGACCGCATTTTATCATTTATTAATCAAATCACACTGTATTTTGAGATATTTTTAGACTAAAAATCTATTATTTGTCCATCGTATGCAAGTTTGATGCCGTTTGGCAACATCTTGTTAACGTCGTCATGCAGACCTATATCGTGCCCCATGTGGGTAAAAAAAGTATGCTCAGCTCCTACCTTCTTGGCAAAAGCAACAGCCTGCCCGACAGTAAGATGTGAATGATGTTCAGGAGTAAAACGAAGAGCGTTTACAACAAGCACTTTAACTCCATGAAAGTACTCAAGTTCATTGTCACCGATGGTCTTCATATCTGTTATATACATCAAGTCCCCAAGCCTGTATCCCAAAATAGGAAGCTTGTCATGCATTACCTGAACAGGCATCACATCAATGCCGCCAATATGCAACAACTGGTGTGGCTTGATAACATTAAGACGTATGTTCGGTACTCTCGGATATTTATTTTCGCCAAAACAATAAGGTATCGAGCACTTCAATCTTTCTGAAGTCTTGAAATCTGAATATATGTCAATCCTGCCAAACGCACAAAACGGCCGTAAATCGTCAATCCCACCAACATGGTCGTAATGCACATGTGTCAATAAAACCGCATCGATTTTTTTGAACTCTTGTCCCAACATCTGCTGACGGAAGTCCGGGCCACAATCTATCAATATCCTCGTACCACCCGACTCTACCAAGGCTGAAGCACGCAATCTCTTGTCGTGCGCATCAACACTCGAACACACCTTACAAGTGCATCCGACAGTAGGCACACCAACAGACGTACCTGTTCCGAGAAACGTAAGCCGCATCGTCAAATGATATTAACTTCTGGAGTTATCTCTATTCCAAATTTGGCATAGACATCGCTCCTTACCGCATCACACAGTCTCAATACATCTTCACCGCTGGCACCACCGTGATTCACAAGCACCAAAGCCTGCCGCAGATGAACACCAACATTGCCAAGCGACCTGCCTTTCCAGCCGCATTGTTCTATCATCCATCCTGCCGGTATTTTTTCATGGTGCTCATCAACAGAATAATGTGGCACATCGCCGAACCGCACTGCCAACTCTTCGTATTTTGCCCTGCTTACAACCGGATTTGTAAAAAAGCTACCTGCATTGCCCTCCACTGCCGGGTCTGGCAGTTTAGCCTTGCGTATCTCTATTATGATATTTCTCAATTGAGACACCGTAGGTGAAGTTATGCCTTTCGCCTCAAGTTCTGCACGTATGTTTCCATAACAAAGATGCGGCACAAAAATGTCAGACAGTTTATATGTAACGTAGGTTATCATGTAACGGTTTCGCCATTCCCCCTTGAACTTGCTCCACCTGTAAGAATATTCGCAGTCTCTGTTTGAGAACTCGCAAATTTCTCCACTTTCCATGTCTACGGCCTCAACCTTTTCTATCAAATCCTTGGCTTCCACGCCGTAGGCTCCAATGTTCTGCACTGCAGTTGCACCAACCTCGCCGGGGATAAGCGACAGGTTCTCCGCACCATACATTCCATTGTCAACACACATCCTTACAATGTCGTCCCACGTCTCCCCGCTGCCGCAACGCAAAAACACGCTGCCGTCCATACGCATTACATGGCGCCCTTTTATGGCTGAATGCAGCACCGTCCCGTCATAATCCTTCGTGAAAAGGACGTTGCTACCGGCGCCCAAAAACAACAGCGAGCGGTCAGCGTCAGCAAGCGACAAAACCACCTGACGCAGTTCTTCAACATTTGAAAACTCTATGAAACGGCGGCACTTGACATCCATTCCAAACGTATTGTGCCCTTTCAAGCTATAGTCATGCAAGTCCTTCATACCAACGATATTGACTGATTAAAAATCCAAAAGCAAACCGGTTTACTCCGACAGGCTGACCAGTTTCCACTCTCCGTCGATGCGTTTGAACGTCAACCTCATCTCCATTCCATTGGCGATGCCGCGCATCACAAATATCTTTTGATTGCCCTCGGCGTATTTCTGCCCATACATTATATTATATATAGCCCCGGAAGGCAGTTCTGGAGCAAAAGCAGGCCATGTTTCAGGAGCTATCTCGCCTGTCATCGTACTGAAATCGTCGTCGGGGTCCGGCCCGGTAAACTCTACCGGGTTGTTCAGACTTTCCAACTGAAACTCGGAATCGGTGGCAAAACGCTGGTAAAAAGCAAGGAATGACGCATTGGTATTATGCACCATATCGTTTGTCCTGACAGACGTCAGCATCCAACGCCCTCCAATCCTGTCGAACATATATTTCTCAACCTTTTCTTCCACAAGGTTGACCTTCTCTACCACAACATTGTTTATCGAAGTGTCTTTCACCACATCCATCTGCTTTTCGTTGTCGAATATCAACGTGTAATAGCCCTGCTCCATGAAGAAATGCTCCATCTTCCACTGCTTCTTTTTCACATAAGCTACACTTTCCCCATCGGCAACTTTCAGCGGGAACTTTATCCTGCTGAACTGCA